>JANMPI010000450.1:0-6936 GCA_031369785.1 Acidobacteriota bacterium | reverse complement strand
GATCTGCCCCAGGCTGAAGAAGCAGAAGGGGACCGCCACCGCTCCCACCATGAGCACGGCCACGTGGGGGAAGTGCTTGGTCGGGTGCACCTTCGCGAAGACGGGGAAGAAGTTGCCGTCCCGGGCGGCGGCAAAGGCGACCCGCGAGTAACCGAGCACGTTGGTGAAGAGCGAGGACGCGGCGATGAACAGGATGAGGGCGGTCATGACCAGGCCGGCGGTGTGGCCGGCGGCGGGATCCGTGAAGGCGCGCCCGATGAACACGGAAGCGATGGTGCGGCTGGCCCCGATCTCCGGCCAGGGCATCATGCCCAGGATGACGGTGCTCATGAGGATGTACAGCACGGCCACGGCAACGATGGAGATGACGATCGCGCGGGGCATCGTGCGTGCGGGGTCCTTGATCTCCTCGCCGATGTAGCAGACCTGGTTGTACCCGCCGTAGCTGTACATGGCCAGGATCGCCGCCGCGCCCACCTTCGCGAAGAGGTCGGCGCTCGGGTGCATCGCGCGGTCGGGGAAGTCGAAGGCCTGGGCGGGCGAGAAGTTGAAGAGGCCGGCGGCGATCACCCAGCCCACGGTGACGAGCACCATCACGAGCATGGCCACGGTGAGGCGTCCCACGGACTGGATGTCGCGGTAAAGCAGCGCGGTGACCGCGATGCATACCGCTCCCGCGGCGAGGTCGTGCTGCAGCGGGCTCATCGTCGTCCAGTAGAAGCGGACGTAGTCGGCGAACCCCACCGCGCCGCCCGCCACCGAGAGCGGCGCCACCAGGATGATCTGGAAGATGTAGGTGAAGGCCATGAGTCGGCCCATGCCGAGGGGCTTGTAGGCCTCGCGCAGGTAGAGGTACGGCCCCCCGCTGCCCGGCAGCGCGGCTCCGAAGTGCGCGTAGACGAGGCCATCCGCGAGCGCGATCAGGGCGCCCACCACCCACGCGTAGAGGATGTGGGGACCGTCCACCGCCAGCACCATGAACGGGATCATCAGGAAGGGCCCGATGCCCACCATGGTCACGATGTTGGTGGCGACGGCCTGGGGCAGGCCAATCCCGCGCTCGAGGGTCGCGGGCGTCGCGCTCAACCGATGTCCAGCGCGGAGAAGACGTCGCGGGCGGCCGCGGGATCGGGCACGAGAGGATTCGTGGCCAGCGCTTCCAGGGCCGCCACCGGATCACGGTTGACCGCGGCCCTGGCGGTCAGGCGCTCGTACTCCTTCACGCGCAGGAGCAGTCCCCGCACGGCCTCGGGCACCCGCCCGACGTGCAGCGGGCGCGGACCGTTGGCATCGATGCGGCACGGCACTTCCACCACGTCGCCGTCCTCGAGCTCGGGGATGTTCCCGCGGTTCGGGACGCTGAGCGGGAGCACGATCCCCGCGTGGCCGTGGATGGCGCGCAGGACATCCACCGCGATGCGGTCGTACCCGGTGGCCCCGGCCGCGGGGGGCGGCGCGGTGGGAGCGGCCGAGCCGGCCTCGACCTGCATGTAGCCGCCGTCCCGAGCGGCGAGGTACGCCTCGTAGGCCGTCCGGCCCGGGCCGTTCGCCGCGGCCAGGGCCGCGAAGAGATCCGCGTTCAGGCGCCGGATGACCTCGCCGCGGCTGGCCCCGGCGCGGCGCATGTTCTCGACCGCGCGCCCAGGGCGGTCGTAGTAGAAGACGTACTCGCTGGGCAGCAGGCGGAGCCGCGCCAGCGCCCCGGTCTCGAACAGCGGCCCGCGGTGGACGGCGGCCAGGCGCGCGGGGTCGCTCCACAGGCGATGCAGCTGCGGCTCGCCGCGGTGACGGACCTCGCGCAGCCACCCCAGGTGGTTGAGCCCGAAGTAGTCGAAGTCGCATTCCTCGGCGGGCAAGCCCAGTGCGTGGGCGGCACGCTCGAAGAGCTCGATCGGCGTGTCGCAGATGCCGATCACGCGGGTGGAGGTTTCATTGCGCAGGGCCTGGGTCACGATTCCGACCGGGTTGGTGAAATTCACCATCCACGCCCCGGGCGCGCGCCGCTCCACCTCGCGTGCGCAGGCGACGAGGGGCGGGATGTTGCGCATGGCCATGGCAAAGCCCGCCGGGCCCACCGTCTCCTGCCCGACCATTCCGCGCGCCAGGGCGGCCGCCTCGTCCCGGGCGCGGGCCTCGATGCCCCCGGCCCGGATGCTCGTGAAGACGAAGTCGGCGCCCTCCACCGCCTGCGCCAGCGAGGCGCACGCGGTGACCACGGCCGCCCCCGCGTACTCGCGGGCGAGAGCCGCGATCAGCGGCAGCCGCTCCTGGTCGGAGTCGTAGAGCGCGATCTCCGCGATGGGCAGGTCGGACCGGCAGAGCCCGCGCACCAGCAGCGGCGTGCGTACGCTGGCTCCCCCGACGACGGCCAGCTTCACGCCATCTCCCTTCGACGCGGCAGGGCCGCGATCCCCCCCGCGGCACGCGTGGACATCGCGCCCACGAAGTTGGCGGCGCGGAGGATGGCCGCGGGGCGGAGGCCGCGCCGCAGGCCGAAGAGGAAGCCGGCGTTGAAGGCATCGCCCGCGCCGGTCGTCTCCACCGTGCGTACGCGGACCGGCGGCGACCGCAGGTCGCGCCCCGGCGAGACCCAGCGACAGCCACGCGGGCCGAGCTTGATCACCGCGTTGCGGGCGTGGCCGCGCCAATACGGAACGGCGGCGGCCACCGTTCGCGTCTGCGCGTAGAGGGCCGCCTCCTGGTGGTTCACGAAGACGTAGTCGAGGGCGGCCAGAAGCGCGGTGAAGCGCGGGTCGCGCAGCAGCCGCTCGTTCCAGCCGAAGTCCCACGAGGTGGTGATGCCTCGCCGCCGAAGGCCCTCGACGATGCCGACCCACGGCCGGCAGGCGGCGGGGAAGAACGCGAAGTGGACGTGGTGCGCGGCGACGCGGGGGGCGGCCGCGGCCAGGCGCGGCTCCAGCGCGTCGTTGACACCGTTGAAGGTCACGAAACTGCGGTTCGCCTTCGTGGACAGCGCGACGGACAGCGCCGGCGGCTCCGCCGGCCGCCGCAGGTTGCGCACGCGGATCCCCTCCGCCTTCAGGACCCGGGCCGCGCCGGGGCTGAGCCCGCTCATCACCGAGGTGCGGAGGCCGAGCCGCGCCGCGCCCACCGCGGTGATGATGGCGCCTCCGCCGACCGTCTGGTAGAAGGATGCCGTCTTGATCTCCTCGCCGAGCGTCGGCAATCGCCGAAGGCCGAAGAACACCAGGTCCTCGAAGGATTCGCCGACGACGACGAGATCCATCGTTGGCACCGCCGCGAACTGTAGCATGCGGGTGCATCCTGCTCGCGGGCCGTTGCGCGAGCCCGAGTCGGAGTCACGTCCGCGGCGGGGCGCCCCAGAAGCCGGTGACGGACGCGATGCGGCCCGCGCCGCGGAAGGCGAAGACGTTGGTGCCGCGGCCTCGCTCCGCGCCGTCGGCCCCTCGCGCCACCCAGTGGGCGAGAACGGTGCCCTGACAGTGGCGGATGTCGCCTTCGCGGGCGATCCGCATCCCCGGCATGAAGCGATGGACCGCGGCGAGATGCGGACGCAGGTCGTCGAGGCCGGAGATCAGGCTGAACTGGTCGCGGAAGCTGATGTCCGGGTCCGCCACGCGCGCGAGCGTCGCGTCGCGCGCCACGGCGTCCGGCTCCGACCAGGCGTCGAACCACGCGTCCACCGCGGCGGCGGCACCGGCGTGGACCTCGTTGGCCACGACGTTGCCGAACACGGAGAGCTGATACCGCCAACCCTGGACGTGCTCGTCGCGCACTCCCGCGTCCGCGAATTCGTGGGTGAGTCTCAAGCGCGTCGCCTTGCCCTCGGCCTCCAGCTCGATGGTGACGCGCGAGCTTCCGACCGGGATTGGCTGCCCGGAGACGAATCCGTAGGTGAAGACGATGCGCTCGGGCGCCGCGACCTCCACGACCTCGCCGGCGACTTCGATCCCGTTCGCGTAGCGGATGTACACCCGGCCACCGGGTTGGGCATCGATCGTCGATCCGGCGCCCCACCACGACGCCCAACGCGCGCTGTCGGTGAAGTACCGGAAGACGATCTCGCGATTCGCCTCGATGACGACGGTGCGGTCGAGGTGATGGGGAAGCCCTGTGCTCATTTCTTTCCTTTCTCTTGACGTGGGCGCGGTCGGGGACCACGGCGCGTGGCTTCGAGCTCCGCGTGCAGCTTGAGACGCCATAGCGCGTCGTCCCACAGCCGCTCCAGGATCGGGGCTGCCGCACCGAGCGCGGCGCGGCGCGCTCGGTAATACCGCTCTCGGCCGTCGGGACGAACGTCCACGAGCGCCGCCTCGGACAGCGCCCGTAGCTGCAGCGACACGGCGCCGAAGGTGACGTCGGGCATGGCGGCATGGATCGCACCCGCGCGCAGCTCGCGCTTCCAGATCAGGCGGAGGATCTCGCGGCGGCGGGGGGACGCGATGGCGGAGAGCACGTCGGCATCCACGAGATAACTTTAGATCAAACTAAAATATATATCAAGCGCAGCGCCGCCTGGCGGTGGTCACGGGTGCTCTCGGAGGGCTTGGTCCAGCTTTCTCCGGAACGACGGCGGGTCGATGGCGGGATAACGGTGCAGCCGCGATGCGATGGCTTCGAACAGCTCCCGCAGCCTCTGCGGTTCTACCAGGCCACGCGCCAGCAGCTGCGCCACGTCGGCGAGGTCCTTCTCGTGGCCGCGCTCCACCTTCGCCAACGCCTGCGAATAGGGGTCGTAGTGGTAGAACGAGAGCCTCCCGACGCGCTCGACCAGCACTCTCCGCTCTTGCCAGCCCGGCAATTCGGGGATGAAGTGCGCGGGGCTGGCGATTTCCACGTTCAGCTGGAGATCTTCCTTCAACCGCGGCAGCGCTCGATAAAGCGAGTCCTGCTCCGGGACCATCAGGATGTCGGCGTCGATGGTGCTCTCACGCCAGCCCAGGAGCACCGCGGTCGCCCCGCCCGTGAGGTACACGTCCCCGTCGGCTTCGGCTGCTCGTGCCAGTCCCCTGAAGAAGCGCCGGAGCCCCTCGGTGTCGGCTAGCCCACGCATTCGAGGGCGCTCTCGAAGGCGGTCAGCCGCCGCAGGAGAGCGTTGTAGCGCGAGTGCGCCGAATCGGAGTCCTCGCTGGCCAGCCGCTCGTAGAGCCGGTGCTCGGGATCGGCGATGGGGGCGACGACCACCAGTCCCAGGCTTCGCAGGCGCGAAGCCGCGATCGAAACGAGCAACGCCTCGACCGTCACCGCCGACGCGGCCAGATCGTCCACTCCCTTTGCCACGAGGTCGCCACCGGGAAGGCGCGCCAACTCCACCGCCCGATTCTAGCCTCGCGCGTGAAAGAATCCGTCCGATGCCACGCCTGCTCGCCGTCGGCCACGTCACCTGGGACCAGCTGAAGGGCGACCGTGTCGTCGGCGGATCGGTGACCTACGCGACGCTCGCCGCGCGCAAGCTCGGCTGGGACGCGGCCGCGCTCACCTCGGCGGGGCCCGACTTCGATCCCGCCCGCGATCTGCCCGACGTGACGGTGTTCCGCGCCGGCTCCGGCGCGACGACGACGTTCGTCAACATCTACGGCCCCGACGGCGTGCGGCACCAGGTGCTCTCCGCGCACGCGGACGCCATCGACTTCGGCCGTCTGCCGGCGGACTGGCGCAATCCCGACGTCCTGCTCCTCGGCGGCGTGGCGGCGGAGATCCCGCCGCGCACGGCACAGCTCTTCCAGGCCGAAGTGGTGGGCGCCAACGCACAGGGCTGGCTCCGCGCATTCGACGAGGACGGCACCGTTCATCCCCTGGAGTGGAAGGATCCCGCCGGCGACCTGGCCGGCGTCCACGTGCTCTTCCTCTCCGAGCACGACCTGCCCGACGCACGCGTGAGGTGCCGGGAGCTGCTGTCCCATGTGCCCGTCATCGCGCTCACGCGCGGGTGGCGCGGCCTCTACCTGATGACACGCGACGGCGAAGAAGAGATCCCCGGGCTGCCGCGCGAGGAGGTCGATCCGACCGGCGCGGGGGACGTCTTCGCGGCGACGTTCCTGATGCGGTACCAGGAAACGGCGAGCCTGGTGGAGGCGGCGGCGTTCGCCACCTGCGGCGCGTCGTGCGTCGTCGAAGGCATCGCGGCGACGACACTCGGCGACCGCGCGGAAATCGAGCGGCGGCTCGTCCTGCGGGACCGCATCTACGAGGAAGGGGAGTGGGAGGAATGACGGACAGCCCGCGACTCTCGCGGATGAAGGAGGGCGTGGCCGCCCTCTACACGCGGAACCGGCAGCAGGGGACGGCGGCCTGGTGCGGCCACGACTACGACTTCGTGTGCCCGTCGTCCGGCACCTATCCGTTCCAGTGGTTCTGGGACTCGTGCTTCCACACCGTCGCGCTTTCCCACATCGATCCCGCGCGCGCGCGCTCCGAGATGCGCAGCCTCCTGAAGAACGCGCAGCCCGACGGCTTCATCGCGCACGTGACGTTCTGGCAGCGCGAGGCCTACGTCGAGATGCTGAAGACGTACTCCATCGCCTATCGGACGCCCTACCTCAGCGATTGCATCCAGCCCCCCGTGCTCGCCGAGGCGGTGGCGGCGGCGGCGCAGGGCCCCGAAGGCGATGCCTTCCTGGCCGAGGTGCTGCCCCGCGTGCGCGCGTACTACGACTGGCTCGACCGCGTGCGCGATCCTGATCGCGACGGGTTGATCGCCACCCTGCAGCCCGACGAGTCCGGCCTCGACCACACTCCCAAGTACGACGAGTACCTCGGCATCACCGGCACCGACCTCGAGGACTTCACCAATGCCTGGGACCGGGTGGCCAATCCCTACGCCGCCGTGGGACGCGACCCGGAGAAGATGTTCGCCCTCGACCGCTTCGTCGTGGAGGACTGCTTCGTCAACGCCATCTACGGCGAGAACCAGCGCGTCCTGGGCGATCTCCTCGAGCGCACCGGGGACCTCGC
>JANMPI010000438.1:0-22345 GCA_031369785.1 Acidobacteriota bacterium | reverse complement strand
CGCGCGGCGCCTGTCCGCGATCGTGTTCCTCCTGCCTCTCCATTCCGCCGTGCTCGGCATCCCGTGGGTCGCGGAGGCGGACGGGGTCGTGGTCGCCCGCGGCCCCGCGCGCTACGCCCTGCAGTGGGTCAACGGTGCCCCGCGCGCCGGACGGCAGCCGATGCTCGTGATCCCGCTTCGCGATCGCGAGGTGCGCGAGGTCCGCGTCCTGTTCCAGGACGTGGGGCCGCCCCTGACCATCGCCGAGGTCTTCGCGTACGGTCCGGACGAGCCTGCGCAGCCCGCGGCCGCCGCGGCCGCCAATGCCTACGAGCACGCTCGGCACGACGAGTGGGCGGAAGCGGGGCGCCTCTATCTCGAGGCCGCACGCGCGGAGCCGGGGCGCGCCTCGCTCCATGCCGCGGCGCTGCGGGCCGGCTTCCGCGCTCGACGGCGCACGCGGCTCGACGTGGAGAGCCTCGACGACGGGGGCCCGGCGATCTTCGGGCCCCGGTGAGGCAGGTCGATCAGGCCAGGATGTCGCGGCGCAGGGTGAGGCCTCCGTCCACGGTCAGGACCTGGCCCGTGACGTAGGAATCGGGCTCGAGCAGGAAGCGGATCGCCTTGGCCACGTCTTCCGGCCGGCCGAACCGCGCCACGACTCCCCGCTCGACGTACGGATCGTACTTGCCCGCGTCGACCGACGCGCGCGCCATGCCCACCGTCGTCACCCCCGGGGCCACGACGTTCACCCGGATGTCCTGCGCGCCGCCGAACTCCTTGGCGAGGATGCGCGCGGCGTGGAGGAGCGCCGCCTTTGGTCCCGCGTACGCCAGGCTGCCCTCGAAGGCGTGCACGCCCTGCATGCTGGAGACGAGCACGATGGCCCCGCGCACCGCCTTCGCCGCCATCTGCGTCGCGCACGCCCGGGCGAGGAGCACGGGCGCCTCGTAGTTGGCCGTGAACGATGCGTGCAGCGCGGCGGCGTCGAGGTCCGCCGGCTTCACGCGCGCGGGATCACCGGTGAGCGCGACGAGGCCGTAGAGCTCGCCCTTGATCCCGAGCGCAGCATCGATCATCCGCTCGCGCCCCGCGGGATCGGTGACGTCCGCCTCGACGATGTGCACGGGGCCGCCGTAGAGGTCCTGCGCCTTCTGCTGGAAGGCGAGCGCGCGCCCGCGGTTGGCGCGGTAGGCGACCACCGGGAGGGCGCCTTCCTGCAGCAGGAGCGCCGTCACGGCCGCGCCTATTCCGCCCGCGCCACCGGGCAGCAGGACCACGCGCCCGCCGAGGCCCTTGCGGTTGAAGTCGAAGCGGTGCTCCGCGTGACGCTTCGCCTGCTCGGGATCGAGGTGGCGCGACGTCACGCCGGCCGCGGGGCGAGCGACCGCAGGAGGGCCGCGTCCACGCGGCGCAGCGAGGGTAGGACGTGATCGGCGGAGGCGAGCACCGAGGCATCGTAGGTGTGCGCGATCCCCACCACGATCATGCCCGCCGCGCGCGCCGCCTCGATCCCCGGCGGCGTGTCCTCGACGGCCAGGCAATGGTCCGCCTCGAGGCCGGGGGCGACGGCCTGGAGCAGCCGCAGCGCCTCGAGGTACGGCTCCGGGTCCGGCTTCGTGCGCGCGACGTCGTCGGCGCCGACCACGGCCGTGAATGCCTCGCGCAATCCGCCGCCGACGAGGATGTCCTCGATCTCGGCGTGCCGGGCGCCGGAGGCAATCGCCAGCGGTACCTCGCGCTGCAGCTCGAGCACGAGGTCGCGAGCGCCGGGGAAGAACGGGATCACTCTCTTCATCTCCGCGAACAGGCGCACCTTCCGGTCGGTGACGACCTCCACCGTCACCGGGTCCGACGCGTGTCCGTGCTGCTCGAGGGCGATGCGGATCGCGCGGCGGTCGTCATAGGCGACATAGTTGCGCAGGTACTCGGTGGCGTCGATGACGATGCCCTCCGGCACCAGGCTGTCGCGCATGGCGCGGAAGTGCAGCGGCTCGCTGTTCACGAGCACGCCGTCGAAGTCGAAGATCACCGCTCGCAATTACAATCCCATCGTGTTGATCAAGCTCGCTGCCGCCGCCGCCCTCGTCGCGGTCCTGTTCTCCATCTTCCGCTATGCGATGGCGTTGCGGTGGGCCAAGGTGGCGCGACAGTCGTGGCGGGAGGCCGAGGAGGCGCGCGGCCGGCGCGTCGTCGCGGAGATACCGGGGCCCGGCGACGACATGACGCTGTTCCTCGAAGACGGCGAGGGATTCTACTGGGGCCGGGAGGCGGTGCGCAAAAGCGCGCTCGCCGGCGGCCGGCTGCGGTTGAACCGCGGCATCCTCGCGGCGTGGGCGCGGCCCGGCCTCGCCTTGCCCGAGCCGGCCTCGGCTGAGGACTTCGAGGGACGCGAGTCGTGGGACGTCGTCCTCTATCTGGAGGACGGCGCGACGCGCATCGTGCCCTGCGGAACCATGCGCGAAGGGGTGAGCCGCGAGATCGCGTCCCGCGTCTTCCACGCGACGCGGCCGGTCCCTCCCGACTAGACGGGCCGACGGGGCGCCGCCTTGACCCCCGCGTTTGCCCCCGCCGGCGGACGGCTCGGGGTCGCCGACGCCACCGCCATCATGTTCTCGCGTCCGGCGAGGTCCATCGTGAGCTTCAGGCGCTTGCCCTCGCGGGCGACCGTCACCAGCCGCTTGCCGTCGAGGCGGATCGCGTTACGCATCTCCTCGAGCGTGAACTCCTTCGACGGCTTGCCGTCGAGCTCGACCACCTGATCGCCGCGCGCGAAGCCGGCGGTCGCCCCCGGCGACGACGGCACGACGCTCATGACGCGGAAGGTCTCGTCGGCGAGTGAAGACTGGCCGAGGGCGAGGCCGGTGCGGAAGCGCTTGGCGAGGTCGTCCTTGTCGACGGCCGCCGCGAGCCCCTGGTCCATGTCGATCTTGCCCTGCTCGATGAGCTGGGCGAGCTCGTCGTTCAGGAGCTGCATCCCCATGCCCTTGTTGATCTGCATGACGCCGGTCAGCTGCACGGTCTTCCCCTCGCGGATGAGGTTCGCCACCGCGGGGCTCACGGCGAGGATTTCCAGCGCGGCCAGCCGGCCGCCGCCCTTCTTGCGGAGAAGCGTCTGCGCGACCACCCCGCGCAGGACGTCGGAGAGGACGCTGCGGATCTGCTCCTGCTGCCCGGCGGGGAACTGGTCGATGATGCGGTCGACCGCGCTCACCGCGTTGTTGGTGTGCAGCGTCGCGAACACGAGGTGGCCGGTGTTGGCGGTTTCCAGGGCGAGCTGGATCGTCTCCAGGTCGCGCATCTCGCCGACGAGGACGATGTCCGGGTCCTCGCGCAGGGCGGCCTTCAGGGCGCGGCCGAAGCTCCGCGTGTGGCCGCCCACCTCGCGCTGGTTGATGAGGCAGCCCTGGCTCGCGTGCACGAACTCGATGGGGTCCTCGAGGGTGACGATGTGCGCCTTCTTCGTGCGGTTGATGTAGTCGATCATCGCCGCCAGCGTCGTCGACTTGCCGCTGCCGGTGGGGCCGGTGACGAGGATCAGCCCCTTGGGGATGTCGCAGAAGCCCTTGATGATCGCGGGCAACGCGAGCTGCTCGAAGGTGAGGATCTTGGACGGGATCTGCCGCATCACTGCCGACGCGCCGTGGCGGTCGCGGAAGATGTTGACGCGGAACCGCGCGGACCCGGGAAGCGCGTAGGCGAAGTCGGCATCGTTCTCGTCCGCGAACTGCTTGCGGTGCCGCTCCTCCATCACCGGGCGCAGGAGCTCGAACACCTCCTCGCCGCCGAGGACGGGCATGTCCGTCATCGGCTTCATGTCGCCGTCGACGCGCCAGTGTGGCTTGTGGCCGGCGGAGAGGTGAAGATCGGAGGCGCCCTCGGCCACGACCCGCTCCAGCAGCTTCTGCAGCCGCGCCGGCGCGGCGGGGGCGGTCTGCGACTCCGCCTTCTTCTTGGCCTCGCCCCATTCCTTGAGCCCGCCGTGGCGGTTCAGCACGTCATTGTAGAACTCGGTCTCGATGCGGAAGGGACGGATCTCGAGCGAGGGCAGGAGGTTCTGCACGGCCGTCATCACCTGCGTCGTCGGGGGGTCCACCATGCCCAGGGTGAGGACGTTGTCGTCGACCTTCAGGGGCACGATCCGATGCCGCTGGATGAGCTCCATGGGCAGCAGGTCGAGGATTTCCGCGGCGGGGGGCTGCGGGCGGACCGCGACGGGGATCTCGATGCGATCGGAGAGCCGCTGCAGGCGGAAGGCGAGCCCCTCGGCGAGCGCGGTGCCGAACTCGGGGATCTTCTTGAACATCGCTTCGAAGACCCTGGCCGAGAACTTCAGCGCCTGGACGGCTCCGCGCGCGGTCACCGTCGCCGTGCGCGGCTCGCGGAGGAGCAGGCTCACCTCGCCGAGGCTGCTCGGAAGCGGGATCTGGCCGAGCTGCACCTCGCCGTCGCCACGGTCCGCGGTGACGACCGCCATGCCGTCGACCACCACGAGGAAGGAATCGGACGGCTCGCCCTGGCGGACGATCGTCTCGTTCGGCTCGTAGGCCACGAGCTCGGCCGCCTTCAGCAGCTGCGCGACCTGCTCCGGCTTGAGCGCGCGGAACAGCGAGCAGTCGGCGAGGGCCTTCAGGACCCTGGCTTCGTTGTCCTTGCTCACGGGCAGGGTCTGCATGGCGTCGTCCTCCTCAGGGCGGCGAACGATATCAGACGCCGTGGCCTCCGGAAAAGGCGCGGCGTGTGTCAGGCTTCAGGTCATGGCCCGTCTGCATCCTTTCCGCGCCTGGACGCCGCCTCCCCCGCGCGCGCGCGAAGTTGCGAGCGTGCCCTACGACGTCGTCGATACCGCGGAGGCGCGGGTGATGGCGGCGGGGCATCCCCATTCGTTCCTGCACGTGATCCGGCCCGAGATCGACCTGCCCGAGGGCGTCGACGTGCACTCCGACGCCGTCTACGCGCGCGCGCTTTCCAATCTCGATCAGTTCATCCGCGAGATCCCGTTCGCCGAGGACGAGGAACCCTCCCTCTACGTCTATCGGCTGCGGATGGATGGCCGCGACCAGACCGGCGTCGTCGGCTGCTGCGCGGTGGACGAGTACGACGACGACCGCATCCGCAAGCACGAACGGACGCGCCCGGACAAGGAGGACGACCGCACGCGGCACGTCGTGGAGATGCGCTGCCAGGCGGAGCCGATCTTCCTCGCCTACCGCGAGCGCGAGGACATCGACGCGCTGGCGGCCGCCGTCACCGCCGCGCCGCCGCTTTTCGACTTCACCGCCGACGACGGCGTGTCGCACACGATCTGGCGCGTGGCCGCGCCGGCCGATCTCGTGAACGCCTTCGCGCGCGTCCCGCTCCTCTACGTGGCGGACGGCCACCATCGCGCGGCATCGGCCTCGCGCGCCCGCGCGCACTTCAAGGCCGCGAACCCGCGGCATACCGGCGATGAGGAATACAACCGTGTCCTCGCCACGCTCTTCCCGGCGGCGCAGCTGCGCATCCTCCCCTACAACCGCGTGGTCACCGACCTGGATGGGCGATCGGCGGCCGATTTCCTGACCGCCCTCGGCGCGCGCTACCCGCTGTCGCCGGCGGGGGAGGCGAGCCCCGCCCGCAAGGGCGACTTCCGCCTGTGCATCGCGGAGGGCGGCACGCCGCGCTGGCACGCCTTCCACATCGACGCGCTGCCGGGAGCGAGCGTCATCGACGCCCTCGACGTGAGCCTGCTGCAGGACAACGTCCTCTCCGCCCTTCTCGGCATCCACGACCCGCGCACGAGCCCGAGGGTGGAGTTCGTGGGGGGGATCCGCGGGACCGCCGAGCTCTCGCAGCGCGTGCGCGATGGGCGCGCGGCCGCCGCCTTCTCGCTGTTCCCGACGTCCCTCCCGGAGCTGATGGAGGTCGCCGACGCGGGCGAGATCATGCCTCCGAAGTCCACCTGGTTCGAGCCCAAGCTCCGCTCCGGGCTCTTTTTTCATCGGATCTGACCTGATGCGCGTCCTGATTGCCGACAAGTTCCCCGAGGACGGCCTCGCTTCCCTGCGCGCGGCCGGTATCGAAGTCCGCACCGAGCCCGGTGTGAAAGGCGACGCCTTGACCGCCGCCGTCCGCGACTCGGCGGCCGAGGTGCTGGTGGTGCGCGGCACCGAGGTGAAGGCCGAGACCCTGCGCGCCGGTCGCCTCGGCCTCGTCGTCCGCGCGGGGGCCGGGTACAACACGATCGACGTCGACGCCGCGTCGTCGCTCGGCATCTACGTCTCCAACTGCCCGGGGAAGAACGCGATCGCGGTCGCCGAGCTCGCGATGGGGCTCCTGTTGGCGCTCGACCGTCAGATCCCCGACGCCGTCGCCGACCTGCGGGGCGGGGTCTGGAACAAGGCCCGCTACGGCAAGGCGCGCGGCCTCTTCGGGCGCACCCTCGGCATCGTCGGCATGGGATCGATCGGCACCGAGCTCGCGCGTCGCGCGCGCGCGTTCGGGATGGAGGTCGTGGCCTGGAGCCGGTCCCTCACCCCCGAGAAGGCGACGGAGCAAGGGGTGCGGGCCGCGGCCTCGCCGGCCGAGGTCGCCGCGCAGTCGGACGTCGTCTCGGTGCACCTCGCTCTGAACAAGGAGACGCGGGGCCTGCTCGGGGCCGACTTCTTCGCCGCGCTGCGTCCGGGGACTTTCTTCATCAATACCGCGCGCGCGGAAGTGGTGGACGAGGCGGCGCTCCTCGACGCCGTGCGGAACCGCGGGCTGCGGGTCGCGGTGGACGTTTTCGCCGGAGAGCCGGCGGGCGGGACGGGGACGGTGGACAGTGCGCTCTTTCGCGAGGCGGCGATTTACGGGACGCACCACGTCGGTGCCTCCACCGACCAGGCGCAGGAAGCGATCGCCGACGAGACGGTCCGCATCATCAAGGAATACGCCTCCACCGGCCACGTCCCGAACTGCGTGAACATCGCGCGGCGCACCCCGGCGACGCACCTGCTCATCGTGCGCCACCTCGACCGCGTGGGCGTGCTCGCCCACGTCTTCGGCCGCCTGAAGGACGCGGGCATCAACGTTCAGCAGACCGAAAACGTGGTCTTCGAGGGGGCGGCGGCCGCCATCGCCCGCATCCAGCTGGACCAGGAGCCACCCGCGGCGACGCTCGACGCGATCCGCGCCGGGACGGGCGACATCCTCGAGCTGACCGTCGTTCCCCTCGGCTAGATCCCGTACAGGGTCAGGCCGAAGGTCACGGCCAGGAACACCGCCATCTGCTCGCGGGTGACGTTCGCGGTCGGGCAGTAGTTAGCACCCCCGCAGCCGGTCACCACGCCGCGGCGGACGAGCTCCTCGATCCACCGGCAGAACGGGCTCGCCGCGGGGACATCGGCGAACATCGGCGTCGTGCACGCGGGCGGGTCGAGCGCGGGGTCGAGCGTGCGCAGGACGAAGACGGCCATCTGCTCGCGGGTCGCCGGTGACGACGGGCAGTACTGGCCCGCCGCGCATCCTCCGACCACGCCGCGCCGCGCCAGCTCCTCGATCCACCGGCAGAAGGGGCTGGTCGTCGGGACGTCGGTGAACATCGGCGTGGCACCGCAGGCCGCGGGGGTGTAGCCCGCGGGCTCCTTCGACACGAGCACGAAAACGGCCATCTGCTCGCGGGTCGTGGACGCGGCCGGGCAGTACGTCGTCGCGGCGCAGCCGCCGGTCACGTTCTTGTGGAGGATGGTCTCGACGAACCTGTAGAAGCCGTTGGTCGTGGCGACGTCCGTGAAGCTCGCGCCGACGTGGAGCGTCCATGTCTTCGTCGTCGCGCTGGGCGTGACGGTCTCCAGGATCGTCGTGTCCCAGTGGGTGAGCGGACGCGTCGCCGACGTCGCGTTCACGGTGTAGCAGTTGGCGGTGGTCGAGCAGGTGCCCTGGGCGCCGGCGCCGACCGTGCCGTAGCTCGCGGCGTTGTCGGGGTTCGCGTAGACGGGGCCGGCGGGCCCGGTGAAGGCCGACGTCGCGCCGGTCAGGGTGACGGCCGCGATGCCGGTGTTGCGCCAGGTCGGCGCCATGATCGCCGTCTCGCTCGGCTCCAGGACCGCGTTCCCCGCCGTGTCGACGGCGAGCGCGAAGGGGACGACGCTCACGGCGGCCGCGGTCACGGAGAGCGTCATGCTCGCGGTGCGGACGGTCGCGCCGCTCGAGGCGCGGGCATCGAACGTGTACGAGCCGGCCGGAGTCGAAACCCCGACGTTGACGGTGAGCGTGCTGGGCGCGCTGCCGTTGGCGGGCGGGGTGACGGTCGCCGGGTTGTACGCGCAGGTCGTGCCCGCGGGAAGGCCGGAGCAGTCGAGGTTGACGGCGGACGTGAACCCGAGCACCGACTGCACCGAGCAGGCGCTCGTCGCGTTCCCGCCCTGGGCGATCGTGAGCGCGTTGGGAGTGCACGAGAGCCCGAAATCGGCGACCGCGCTCGGGGTGAGGGTCAGGCAATTGCTGATCGGCCCGAAGCACGCCGACGAGGCGCCCGCGGCGACGACGTTGTACGCGTAGGGCCTTCCGTTCGCGACCTGCGTGTCGGTGTAGGCGAGGCCGGTGACCTCGGCGAGGAGGGCCTTGCCGAAATCGCAGCCGCCGAAGCCCTCGCTGCGGAACACCCAGTAGCGCGTCGCGCCGGGGACCGCGGTCCAGGTCAGCGACACCTGGTTGTTGCCGGGGGCGCCGGTTAGGTTGGCGGCCGCGGACGGCCCGCTCGCGCACCCGCTGTTCTGGGGAGTGGGCGTCGCGCAGGCGATGTTGTGACGGTCGAAGGCGGCGAAGATCGCGGTCATGTGCGGCGTGCCGTCGGACAGGTTGCCGTTGTCGTCGTCGGCGGTGAGCCACTGCATGTAGCCGTTGGTCGCGGCGCAGCCGTCCGACGACGCGCCGCAGGTGCACCCGTGCCACGCGCCGATGAGGCCGCTGCCCTGGTAGAAGAGCTTGTTGCCGACCATGAACGCGGACTGGCTGCTCAGGTTGAACGGCGCGGCCGGAAGGTCGCGGGTCACGAGGTCCCATGCGGCCTGGCGCGAGGGCGCGGCCGCGCAATGCACCTGGCGGCCGCAAGGACCGGACCCGGGGTTGCAGGAGGTGCACACGAACCCCGTCGGCGTGTCCGGAGTGTTGGGCGAGTGCCTGGCCCAGTCGGCATCGCGGACGCCGGAGCAGTCCGTGTCGCAGTGGGTCGCGGCTCCGATTACCTGGGTCTCGTTGCGGTTGTTGCCGGTGCCGTCGAGGGTGAGGCCGCAGACCCCGGGAGGGTTGGTGGCGAAGGAGAACCCGTGGCCGACGCAGGAGGCCTGCAGCCGCAAGACGGCGGCGATGTCGGCGTAGGCCTCGCTGGAGTTGGAAAGGGCGCCGCCGGTGTCGTTGTCGTCCATCCCGTGGCCCCACTCGTGGTCGAACACGGCCGCGATCTCGCCGGTGTTCCGGCAGCCATTGCCGGAGCGGTAGAAGTTGACGCTGGACCCGTTCCAGAACGCGTTGCAGGTCTGGTTGATGTTCATGTTCGCGGTGAGCTGGGCCTGCAGCCACGCGTTGGCGGGCAGGTATCCGCGCGCCTGCTCGTTGATCTTGCTGGTCTCGTAGAAGCACGACCGCGAGGCCGACGTGTTGCCGGCGCCGCCCGTGCCGGGGGTGACGCAGTCGTGGTTGGTGGGCACGCCGCCGAAGGCCAGGTCGCCCGTGGCCGAGCTCAGGCTGACCGCGCCGCAGTTGTCGGTGATCCGGACGTAGCGGCCGGCCAGGGTGCTGATGGCGGTCCCGGCCGTGTAGTCGTACACCCCGGCGGAGTTGGTGAAGTTGTTGGGGGCGGGAAAGCCGGTATTCGTGAACGGCATCGGCGTGTCGAGCTGCATGGTGCCGCACGTCTGGGGCGTCGGGCAGACCTCGGTGCTGGTGAGCGGGAAGACGCCGCCGGTGGCCTGCTTCGCGACGTACTGGTTTTTGTCCTCGAAGGCGAGGATGTCGCCATTGTGCGCGTCGACGAGTACCTCCCACTCCGCGAGATCGGGCGGGCGCCGGAACAGGAACGTCCACGCGAGGCGGTGGGCGTAGCCGGAGCCGATGGGGCCGGCGAATGCCTCTCCGTTCTGGACCTCGGCGGGTGCTATGGGGATCACGACCAGGCTCGGCGAGCGCACGATCACGTCGTCGTCCTGCCGCCCGTCGGCGAAAGCGAATCCGGCATCGAGAGCCTGCGCGGCCGTCACCCGCGCCTTGTCCGACACGCGCACGCCGCCCCACGCTTCGACGCCGATGACCACGAGGTTGCCGTGACTGATGGCGGCGACGAGGCGGGCGTGGCGAACGGGGATGGCGTTCAACACCTGCGGGATGCTCACGTGCCAAAGGTCGGCGTTCGCGAGCCGCGCGCGGACGACGCC
This sequence comes from Acidobacteriota bacterium, assembly GCA_031369785.1. Taxonomy (GTDB): domain Bacteria; phylum Acidobacteriota; class Vicinamibacteria; order Fen-336; family Fen-336; genus JANMPI01. The sequence goes on along the minus strand of JANMPI010000438.1, from coordinate 11,975 downwards.
CAGCTCCGCGACGTCGATACCGAGGATCTCCGCGTGCGCTTCCACGAACAGACGAACGACGGAAGCAACGACGTCCTCGGTGACGGCGGTGACGGGGCGGCCGAGGTCGCGGGAGAGATCGGCGAGGGTCACGGCGTTGCCGGCGCCGTCGCCGGGTAGAAGCGGGAACGCGCCGATCACGTTGGCGGCCGCGCCCGACCGCGGGTCGATGAACGCGGAGACTCGGGGGCCCCCGGCCGCGCTCCGCTGCAGGAACGCATTCCACGCCTCGCGGTTCGCGAGCTGGGGGAGCGCCTGTTGCAGGGGCATCACGCCGTTGCTGAGGTAGAGGTCGGGCCGGAAGAATTCCTTCTGGTCGAGCGACGCGGCCGGCTCCTTCGGCACGACCGCCCATGTCGTCGCCGCGGACAGAATGGCGATCACGAACGCCCAGCCGATCACGCGGCGCACGGCCACACACGGCAGCATGGAAGCCTCCTCAGACCATTCCCCTCGACGGCCTCGTCTCGTGTGGGTGACGCTACCGCGCCGCCGCGGTCACGTCAAAGAAAATTCGGCGACTTCGTGAAGGTCAAGGGCGCTCGGCCTCGCCATCCCGCGCGCAGCGGAAGCCGATGAACTCGCGGCCCCGCGACTGGAACCAGCGGCTGCGGATCGACACCCGAAGGTAGTCGGCGCCATTGATCCACGATCCGCCGCGGAGGACGCGGCGGGAGGCGGTCGATCCTTCCTCGAACGCGCTGCCGTCGGAGGGCGCGTCGGAGTAGTTCGCGTTCCACTCGTCGGCGCACCACTCCCAGGCGTTCCCCGCCGCGTCGAGGAGGCCGAAGCCGTTCGGGCCGTACGCGCCGACGCGCTCCGTCCCCGCCTTGCGGCACGCGGCGCCGTCGTCGAACCGCGCTCCGTTGGCCGCGCCGGGCGTGCAGGTGGGGGATTCCCGGCCCCAGGGGTGGAACCAGTCCGCGTGGCCGCCGCGGGCCGCGTACTCCCACTCCGCCTCCGACGGGAGCCGCCCGCCCGCCCACGCGCAATACGCGCGCGCGTCGTCCCAGGTGACGTTCACGATCGGGTGGTCGTCCTTCCGCCAGCCGTCGTTGAACGCCGGCGCGTCGGGGAGGCGGGTCGCGGTCTGGCGCGCGAACGTCTTGTACGCGCCGACCGTCACCTCGGTGCGAGACAGCAAGAAACCGGCGTCGAACGTGATCTCCCGTGACGGCAGCTGCACGGGATCACAGCGATCGTCGCCGGGCGTGCAGCCCATCGAGAACTTGCCCGGCGGTATCCACACCGACGTGAGCCCGTCCTTGGAATTCACCCACTGGTCGCCGGCCTGGCGCGGCGGCGCGACGGGCGGCGGCGTGGCGGCGGTGGAGGGACCGGCCGCGGCCGACGAACGCCGGCGCGCCAGGGCCGCGACGAGCGCGGCGAGGACGAGGATCGCGATTCCGGCCGCGATCAGGAGGCGGCGCGTGCGCTCGCGGCTGCGCGCGCGGCGGCTCTTCGTCGCCGGCTCGTTCACGGCCGGGCCCGCCGGCTCGGGCACCCGCGTGGTGTGCTCTTCGATTCGGGGCGGCCTCGGGTCGGGGGCGCGCACGGGGGCGAGCGGCGCCGCCACACGGCCGCGCCGGTCGGAGATCGCCGCCCGCAGCGAGTCGATGGCTTCCCGCAGCACGCGCATCGTCGGACGCTCGGCGGGGAGCGGGTGGGTTGCCGCCAGCACGGCGCCGCGCAGCGCGGGCGGGACGTTCTCGCCGAGATCGAACGACTGCTGCTGCAGCTTGCGGGCGCCGATCGCCGCCGCGACCGCCGCCGGCGTCATGCCCGGCGGAACCTGGAACGGACGCGTGCCGGTGAGGGCCTCGTACAGCATCAGGCCCACGCCGTAGACGTCGATCGCCTTCGGATCGGGCCGCTCGCCGCGGAAAATCTCCGGCGGGAGGTAGGGCAGCGTGCCGAGGTGGCCTCCGGAGTCGAGGGTGTCCCAGTCGTCGTTGGTGGCGATGCCGAAGTCGACCAGCTTGACGCTGCCGTCGCGGCAAAGGACGACGTTGGCCGGCTTGACGTCCCGGTGATAGATGCCCGACGCGTGCGCGTGCTCGAGGGCGGACGCGAGCGGCGCGAAGGCGGTCACCGCCTCCGCGGGGCTGAGCGGCCCGCGGGCGAGCCGGCTCTTGAGCGTCTCCCCGATGGCGAGCTCCATGGCCAGATAGGGCAGGCCGCGGCTCGGGTCCTCGCCGAACGCCATGACGCGCACGATGCCGGGATGGCTGAGCGCGGAGAGCGATTCCGCCTCGCGAATGAAGCGCGCGCGCTCTTCCGGGTCCGGCCGCGTCTTCAGGATCTTGAGGGCGGCCTGCAGCCGCTCGGTGAGCGCGGAGTGCACGCGGTACACCGCGCCCATCCCTCCTTCTCCGAGGGAATCCTCGACGACCCAGTCGCCGATGCGATCGCCTGCCTTCAGCAAGGATCCATGACGGCCTACCGCCGCGCGGGCGGCGTGGGCGAAGGCGCGGGAACCGGTGCCGCGGCCGGGCTTGCCGCGGCGGACGCGCGCGGTCGAGGTGAGGCGACCGGCACCGGGGCGGCGCCGCGCGATCCCGGCAGCTGCGCGACCGGCGACGGCGAGGGCGACGGCGAGGGCGCCACGATGGGCGCGCCGTCCGCTCCGGTCGCGGGCGTGCCGCCGGGCGGCACCGGTTGCGCGGTGGGGAAGTAGCCGAGGGTCTGCGCGGCGGCCAGGATCTCCATCGCGGCCGGGCCGGCGACGCTCGCGCCCGTCGCGCTGCGCGGGACGATGACGGCGATCGCGAGGCGGCGCGGGTTGGTCGGCTCGCAGACCGTGGTGTCCATCGGCTCCGCGACGGCGATGAACCAGGAGTGCGGCCGGCCGAAGACGCCGGGATCGACGCCCCACGGGATCTCGTCCTTGATGCCGATGGAGTCCGCGGTCCCCGTCTTGCCGTACACGCGCACGCCGGGCGGCTCCTTCAGGTACGCGCCGGTCCCGGCCTCCATCACCTTGAACATGCCGGAAAGGATGGGGCCGACCCGCGCCGGGTCGTCGACCACCTTGCGGTCCTCGCACTTCGCCTTGATGTCCAGCGATGCCGGGCAGCGGCGATAGATGCCGCCCGCTCCCACCGTCGCCGCGATGCGCGCGCCCTGCGACACGCTCATCAGCGACGCGGCCTGGCCGAACGCGGTCGAGGCGAGATCGCGGCTGCCCTTCTTGCCGGGATCCCAGTTCGGTCCGCCCCATCCGAACTCGACGCCGGCGTCGCGCAGCGACTTCAGCCCCTCCGGGCCGAGCTTCAGCCCCAGCTGGCCGAAGTAGACGTTGCAGCTCACGCGGATGGCGTCGGTGAAGTCGATGTTGCCGTGGATGGGATCGCCGGGGAAGTCGTGGATCGCCTTGTACCACCCGCCGTTGAAGGCGGGAGCCTGGCCGTCGTTGTACAGGCAGCCGAAGATGGGCTTGGCCTTGACCGGGCATCCCGTGGGCGGGTCGACGATTCCCGCGCGCGCGGCGGCCAGGCTCGTGAAGATCTTGGCCGTCGACCCGGCCTGGAAGATCCCGCGGATGCCGGTCTTGTCCGGCCATGGCCCGTACATGCCGTGGAATTTCTTGTCGCGGCGGTCGTACTCGGGGTCGGTGAGGCGGCGGAGGAACTTCGGATCGCCCGGGTTGTAGTCCGGCACCTGCACGCGCACGAGGACCTGTCCCGTGGTCACGTCGAGGAGCACTGCGGCGCCCATCTTGACCTGGCTCTTCTTGACCGCCTCTTTCAGGATGTCCGACGCCGCCAGCTGCAGCTTCGCGTCGAGCGTGATCTGCGCGGTGCGCGACTTCACGTCTGCGGACACCCTCTTGATCTCGGTCTCCCGGCGGGACGCGCCCATGCGGAGGAGGGGGAGCAGCGGCCGGAAGTCGGGCGCGGAGAGCGCGAGCAGGCGCACCGTCTCGCCCGCCTCCCGCATCGCCTCCGCCTGCTGGCGGTCCTCCGTGCGCTCGTTGTGGGTAGGGACGACGAAGAGCAGGCGCTCGCCGCCGTCGGGGTTCGCGGCCAGCCACATGGCGGGGCCGTCCTCGAGCTCGCCGAACCCGCGCAGCGTGCCTTCGAGCTGGCGCTCCAGCATCCATTCCGGCCGCAGCACGATGGCGCGCGGGATGCCGAGCACGCTGCCGAGCGCGTCCTTCAAGGGGTATTCGCGCCGCCCGTCGGGCGAGGTGCCGGCGATGATCTGGCCCTTGCGGTCGATGATGTCTCCGCGGCGGATGCGGTCCGCGATCGCCTGCAGGCGCGGGTCGTGCAGATGGCCGACGCGGTCCGTCGTCTCGCCCGCCTCGCGCGCGAGGAGGGTCACGACTCCGCGGGTCGTCGTCTCGTCGGCGATGACCACGCCCTGATAGATCGCCACCCCGATCGCGCCCGCGAGCACCGCCACCGCGCCCGCGAGGCCGCCGAGCGCGCCCCGCCGCAGCTCCAGCAGCTCCTGCGTCGCCTCCCGCGCGGCGCCGCTCTCCGCAAGGCGCACGAGCATGGCCGCCATGATGATGAAGACGATCATCCCCGTCTTGCCGTAGGACAGGAAGGGCACGATGACGCCGGTGAGCGGGAGCATCCCTGTGTTCCCACAGAAAATGACCGCGAATTGGGCGACCAGGAGTATGGCGAGGCCCGCGGCGAGCAGCGACCTCTCCGCCGTGCGGTTCATGGCCGCGATCCACAACCCCTGCCCGGTGATGAGCCCGATGATCCCGATGTAGAAGCAGAGGCCGACGGCGCCGAGCTCCTCCGCGAGATGCGAAATGATGAGATCGGTGTGGCCGGCGGGAAGAGCCGTGGCGGGAGCCTGGCCGAGCCCCTGTCCCTGCGCGCCGCCGGCGGCGATCGCCCACCGCGAGCGCGCGGTCTGGTCGCCGAAGGGCAGGCCGTTGTACCAGGGGTCGACCCACATCTTGAGGCGCAGGGCGACCTTCGGCGAGTCGGAGATCGCGGGGATGTGGGTGATCCCGAAGACGCCGATGGCCACGATGGCGATGGCGAGCATCACCCATCCCGTGGCGCGGGTCACGATGTAGAACATCGACAGGAACACGATGGACAGGATCAGCGTCGGGCCGAGGTCGTTCAGCAGCACGAACGCGCCGAAGAGTGCGATGAGCAGCGCCACCGCCGGCCACAGCAATCCCTTGCGCGGGAACTGCATCCCGAAGAGCCGATCGCGCTGGTGGCGCAGCTTCTCCGCCCGCCGCCCGAAGTAGTTGGCGAGGAAGATGACGAAGAACAGCTTCACCAGCTCCATGGGCTGGAAGCCCCAGAGGTTGATCTTCGTGTCCTGCGCCGCTTCCGTCCCCTGCCCGAAGAAGCGCAGCGCGAAGAAGGCGCCGATCATCAGGGCGGGCAGGATCGGCTGCAGCGGCTGCGTCACCTCGACGGGGTCCTTCGGCAGCGCGAGCACGATCGCGCCCAGCAGGGCCGCCATCAGGAACCCGAGGCCGAAGTCGGGGCCCGGCCACACCTGGCGCTGGAGGGGATTGCCGTAGCCCATCTGCAGGGCGAGGCCCATGCCCGCCGCCGCGCAGGCCGCGGGCAGCAGCAGGGGAACGCGGATGTCGCCGTGGCCGCGCCGCGCGCTCACCAGGCGCGCCATCGCGAGGGCGAAGACGCCCGCCGCATACATGAGGAAGCCGCGCATGGCCTGGGCTTCGACCTCGCCCACGGTGCGCACGCCCGCCCCGCCCTGCTCTCCCCCCTTGGCCAGGGCGCCTGCGACGGCAGCGTCGACCCCGAGCCAGGTGAGGGCGGTGACGATGGCGAACACGATGAGCTCGGCGATGACCATGACTACCTCAGCCCTTGTTGAACAGTTCCTTGACGTCCCGACCCCACCATGGCTTCGTCCCCGGCGTGTAGCGTGCCACCACCACCGTCACGTTGTCCTTCGTCCCGTTCTTCAATGCGAGGTCGACCAGCGCGTCGACGAGCTCCGCGGGCGGGACGTCTTCCTTGCGTGCGCGCCGCAGCCGCGCGAAGAGATCCGCGGCGGGAATCGCGCCGTGCAGCCCGTCGCTGCAGAGCATCAGCAAATCGCCGGCTTCGAGGTCGACCTGCAGGCGGTCGACCCAGCCGTCGTCCTTCTGCGGCTTGCCGCCGATGTCGCGCGTCACCTGGTTGTGGCCGGAGATGCCCCGCGCCGCCGGCGCGCTGATGCCGAGATCCTCCTGGCGCCGCGCCGCCACCGTGTGATCGCGCGTCAGCTGCTCGCAGCCCGCCCGGCCCGCGAGATAGACGCGCGTGTCGCCGACGTGGATGATGCGCGCGCCCGCGTCCTCGACGCGCACCGCCGACGCGACGCAGCCCATCCCGCGCAGCGCCGTCTCCTTCTCCGCGAGCTGATGGATCCGCTCGTTGGCGTCGCGGATCGCCTGCAGCAGGTCGCTCGACCCCAGCAGCGACTCGCGGGCCACCGCCGCCGCGCGCTCGCCGCCGACCTGGCCGCCCATGCCGTCGATGGCGGCGAACAGGCCGAGATCCGGCCGGCACACGAAGGCATCCTCATTGCCCTCGCGGGGGCCGCGATCCGTCCGCGCCGCCGCGGTCAACCCCGAGCCGGTCAGCGGCCCGGTGCGCTCCGGGCCGGTCGCAACGCTCACGAAGGCTCGATGCGCTCCAGCGTGAGCGTCAGCTCCCCGCTCGACAGCGAGATCTGGGCGGGGAAGTCCTCGATCGAGATCTGTCCGCCGGCCTGCAGCAATCGACCGTTCACCTCGACGGGATTGGCGTCGGAGAGGCGGCCGATGAGCGCGCCGTCCTCGTCCGCCTCGACCCAGAGCTGACGCTTGTTGATCTTGGAGCTTGCCCCCGACAGGGGGACGAACCCCGCCGAGGGGGCGGGATGCGGGCGCCCGAGGACGATGCGGTTGCCGTCACGGATGGTGGTGGTGCCGCCGGACCAGGAGAGCCGCAGCTGCTCGGGCGCGCCTTCGTTCTCGAAGCCGAGCCCCTCCATGTCCGGAACGCGCTGAGTCATGTCGGTCACGGACTTCGCGACCAGCCCGCCGATGCGCACCGTCATCTCGGAGGCGTCCTCGCCGGAGAGCGCCTCGAGCTTTTCCTCGGGACGGAAGTCCACCTTGATGACCGCGGTGTTCGGGCGCACGACGTTGCCCTCGTCGCGGAGGAGCCGCACGTTCAGCGGCCCCACCATCTCCGCCTTCGACCGCTTGAGCGTGCGCGTGACCACCGCGCCGAGATCACGGGTGAGCGTGCCCTCGAGCTTCTTCACCTGCTCCCAGTCGTTCAGGTCCAAGAAGACCGCGTAGTCGTTCCAGACCCGCGGCTTTCCGGTCGCCGTCTGCTGGGTGCACAGGCGCATCACGCCCTTCACCGCCTTGGCCACGAGATAGGGGTCGATGATGACCTTCTCGGAGCGCTTCCAGGGGTTCAGGCCGGCGTGGACCGCCTGCCAGTCGACGTGGAATTTCTGGGGGTCCTGCTCGTCTCTGTTGATTCCGGCCACAGCGTCACGCCTCCTCGAGATGGAGAGTCAGAACCGTCTTGGCGCCGTCCGTGAATTCGATCGCATCGCCGGGACGGACGGGGACGCGGCCGGATGCGGACAACGCGGGACGCAGCTTGGAGCCGTCCGGCTTCACGACCACCATCGCCTCGCGCTGGTCGAGGGATTCGATCTCGAGCGACGCGCCGGCGCGGCGGATGCGCGCGGCCCGGCGGCTGATGGTCTTCTCGGCGTCGGCCACGATCACGTCGTTGGCGACGTGCTGGTCGTCCCCGTGCCACGGGCCGCGGCCGAGCAGGAGATCACGCCGGCCGGGCGGCACGGGGATATTCTGTCCGTCGCGGTCGCCGCCGGCGACGCGCAGCTGCAGCGTGCGCGGCTGGATCTCGGTGACTTCGACGGAGGTCTTGTCGGAGGCCTCGACGCTGTAGTGGCGCACCGGCATCCGGTCCTCGCGAGCGTGGACCAGCCGGTTGAGCAGCGCCGCTTCGACCTCGCGGGCGAACGAAGCGTCTTCGAGAAAGCTCTCGATCGCCTGCACGCCTCCGTCGCCGACCTTGATGCGCACCTGCACTTCCTCGGGGAGGACCTCGATGCCGCGGCCGCCGTGGCGGCGCAGCTTCAGGATCCCGTCCACGACCTTTCGCAGCAGATCCGGCTGACCCAGCTCGCTCGCGCCGCCGGTCAGGAGCGTCTTCAGGCCCATGTCTTCCATCCTCCGGCCGCGTCGCGGCCATGCGTTCAGGCGCACACGTCGGCACCGCCCTACAGGACGAACATAGCGCAGTGTGCGTTTGCTGTGGCGTTATGGGATGTTGGTAGTGTGCCCGACCCCGCGATCTCCGGGGACCCCCTCGTCGAGTGGTGGAGGGGGCTTTTGCCCCGCCATCGCCAGCTGGCGATGGGCGCCCTGGCGGTGCTGGTGCTCCTCTCCTTCCTGCCCGGGCTGCTGTGGGTGCGCTGCGGGATCGGCGGATGTCCCAACGTCCACAAGCTGACTGCCTACCAGCCCGGCGGCGCGCCGCAGCTCTTCGACCGTAACGGCCGCGTCCTGGCGACCCTCGCCCCCGTCGAAGGCCAGGTGGTGCGCCTCGACGCCGTTCCCGTCCAGGTCCAGCAGGCGTTCGTCGCCATCGAGGACCAGCGCTTCCTCCAGCATCACGGCGTCGACTGGCCGCGGGTGGGGGGCGCGCTCTGGGCCAACCTGCGCTCGCGCGGCTACGAGCAGGGCTTCAGCACCATCACCATGCAGCTGGCGCGGAACGTGTTCGCCGAACGCATCCCGGCCAGGGAGCGGACGCTCTCGCGCAAGCTGCTCGAGGTGCGCGCCGCGCGGGCGATCGAGGACGAGTTTCCGAAGTCGCAGATCCTCGAGCTGTACCTGAACCACGTCTACTTCGGCAACGGCGCGCGGGGGATCGAGGCCGCGGCGCGTCATTACTTCGGCGCCACCACGCGGGCGCTGACCCTGCCCCAGGGCGCGCTCCTGGCCGCGCTCCTGAAGGGTCCGGCCGTCTTCGATCCGCGCCGCCACGCCGACCGTGCGCGCGAGCGGCGGGACCTCGTGGTCACCCTCATGGAGCAGCAGCGGCGGATCACCGCCGCCGAGGCCGACGCGGCCCGCAAGGCCCCGCTCGGCGTGCTCTCCCGCGCCCGCGCCGGCCGTAGCGACGACGGCCCCGCGCCGCACTTCGTGGAGCAGGTCCGCCACGAGCTCGAGGAGCGCTTCGGCGAAGAGCTGTACGACGAGCCGCTGCGCATCCAGACGACGCTCGACCTCGGCGCGCAGAAGGCCGCCGAGGAGGAGCTGCTGCGACAGCTGAAGACGGTGGAGGGCGGCGCGGCGGGCCGGCTGCGCGGCCCGAAGTACACCGTCCATCCCCAAGACGACGCCGCCCTGGCGTATCTCGAAGGCGCCGTGGTCGCGCTGGACGTGAAGACGGGCGACGTGCTGGCCTGGGTGGGCGGCCGTGACTTCCTGCACTCGCGCTTCGACCGCGTCTCCTCCGCGCGCCGGCAGACGGGAAGCGCCTTCAAGCCCTTCGTGTACGCGGCCGCGCTCGGCGCCGGGCGAATGTTGAGCGAGCACGTTCCCGATCAACCGATCCGCATCCAGCTCGACCGGCGGCGGTACTGGGAGCCGAAGAATTTCGGCGGCGAGTACGACGGCGAGGTGACGCTGCGCGAGGCGCTCGTGCGCTCGAAGAACGTGCCCACGGTGCAGCTGGCGAGCGACGTCGGGTTGCAGAAGGTGGCCGACGTCGCGCGGCGGGCCGGCATCGAGTCGCCGATGGAAGCCTCGCCCGCCCTCGCGCTGGGGACGGTGGCGGTGAGCCCGCTCGAGCTCGCGACCGCCTACACCGCCTTCGCGACCCTCGGCGACGCGGTGCGGCCCCGGCTCATCCGCAAGGTCTCGCGCCCCGACGGCAGCGTCCTCTTCGAGGCGAGCGCGCCGGAGCGGCGGCGCGTGCTCGATCCCGCGGTCGCGTATCTCGTGACCGACGTGCTGCGCGAGGCGGTCGCGCGCGGCACCGGGACGGCGGCGCGGCAGGCGCTGGCCGCGGACATCCCGGTGGCGGGGAAGACCGGCACCACGAACGACGCGACCGATGCGTGGTTCGTCGGCTACACGCCGGAGGTGGTGGCCGCGGTGTGGATCGGCTTCGACCAGCCGCGGGCGATCACCGCCGCGGCGACGGGAGGAAAGGTGGCGGCGCCGGTCTGGGGCCGGATGATGGCCCGCCTCGCCGAAGGCCGGCCCGTCCCCCGCGCGTGGAAGGCGCCGGCGGGTGTCGTGTCCGCCGTCGTCGACTCCGAGACCGGGCTCGTCGTCGAGCCGGGGTGCGAGGCGGCGTACGCCTACCGCGAGCTTTTCCTCACGCGTCACGTGCCCGCGACGGCCTGTCCGGGCGAGACGCCGATGATCGCGGACGAGGACGGCAGCGTGTGGGACCGGGGAGGCGACGAGGGCGAGGCGCGCCGGGCCCGCGAGTCCTACCTCGACGCGCTGCGGGAAGAGATCGAGCGTCGGCTGCGCGACCACCGCCGGCGGATGGAGGACGGGGCGGACGAGCAGCGCAAGGAGGAGAAGCGCCGCCGCAAGGAACAAAAGAGGATGGAGCGGCAGCGCCGCGGGATGGAGGACGACGGGCGGTGACGCCTTGACATCGATACGATAATTCGATAACTTTAGAACAGTGGAAGCAAACGCGGCGGTCGAGGCCCTCGGAGCCCTCGCGCAGGAGTCGCGGCTGGCCGTCTTCCGGCTGCTCGTCCGGCAGGGGCCCGCGGGAATGCCGGCCGGGCGCGTCGCGGAGGCGCTGGGCATCCCGCCCGCGACCCTCTCCTTCCACCTCGCGCAGCTCGGCCACGCCGGGCTGGTCCTTTCGCGACGGGACGGGCGGCGGATCATCTACTCGGCGGACTACGCGTCGATGCAGGAGCTGCTCGCCTTCCTCACCGAGAAATGCTGCCAACCCGCGCCGCGAGGGGGACGCGCGCGCAAATGCTGAGGAGCCATCGATGAGCGAGACGAGAGGGTCGGAGGCGATCGTCGAGGTCGTTCGCGAGCGGTATGGCCGCATCGCGCAGGGGCTGGAAAGCAGCTGCTGCGGGACGTCCGGTACCTGCGGCGGGGAATCCGCGGCCGCGCTGGGAATCGGCTACACCCCGCAGGACCTCGCGGCGGTGCCGGAGGAGGCCAACCTCGGGCTGGGCTGCGGCGCGCCGCTGCGCTACCTCGCCCTCGCGGCGGGGGAAACCGTCCTCGACCTCGGCTCGGGGGCGGGCGTCGATGCCTTCCTCGCCGCGCGCGAGGTCGGGCCGAAGGGCCGAGTCATCGGCGTCGACATGACGGAGGCGATGCTCGAGAAGGCGCGGGCGAACGTGAGCAAGGCCGGCGTGGCCAACGTGGAGTTCCGCCATGGGCGGCTGGAGGCGCTGCCGGTGGAGAGCCGGTCGGTGGACGCGGTCACCAGCAATTGCGTGATCAACCTCGTCCCCGACAAGAGCAAGGTGTTCGCCGAGGTGGCGCGGGTGCTGAAGCCCGGCGGGCGCCTCGTGATCTCGGACATCATCCTCGATGGCACGCTCCCGGAGACGGTGGCCAAGGACGTCTACGCGTACGTCGGATGCGTGTCGGGGGCGATGCTGCGCGACGAGTACTTCGGGCTCGTGCGCCGCGCCGGCTTCGCGGGGGTGGAGGTGCTGAAGGACGTCGACTACCTGGAAGCGGTGGGCGATACGTTCCCCGCCGAGATCGCGAAGCTCCTCGCCGCCGCCGGCATCGCGCCCGACGCGCTGCGCGGCAAGGTCCGGTCCGTGACCTATCGCGCGACGAAGCCGGCCTGAGGCCCGGCGGTCACCATTTCGCTTCCGGCACGCCCGCCTCGTGGTTCGCATGGCGGGCGAGCACGAAGAGCAGGTCGGACAGGCGATTCAGGTAGACGACG
>JANMPI010000436.1:0-3683 GCA_031369785.1 Acidobacteriota bacterium | reverse complement strand
TGGTCGCCGACCTCACCTTGGACAACCAAGCGCTGAAGGCGGTGAACGCAAAAAAATGGTGACCTGCTCGGCGCGGCGTGAGGCGGCGCGCTGGGTGGGGACAGAGTTCCGTCTCAGCCAACGACGGTCGTGCAGTCTCATCGGGATCTCGGCCTCGAGTTTGCGCTATCGCCCACGGCGGCTCCAGCCAACCGGCCTCTCGGAGCGAATGCTCGCCCTGGCGCGGGAGAGGCCACGCTACGGCTACCGTCGCCTCTGCGTCATCCTGCGCCGCGAGGGCTTTGCCGTGAACCACAAGCGCATTCATCGGCTCTATCGCCGCGAAGGGTTGATGGTGCGGCGCCGCCTTCGCAAGCGCCTGACGCGGGCCGCGCGTGTCTCTCGGGCGGTGCCGTCCCGTGCCAACGAGCGTTGGTCTCTCGACTTCGTGAGCGACCAGCTCGCCGACGGCCGAGTGTTCCGCACCCTGAACGTCGTTGATGATTTCACGCGCGAGTGTCGCGCGATCGAAGTGGACACGTCTCTCTCCGGCGCGCGCGTGGCGCGCGTCCTGGAGGCAGCGTCGCTCGAGTACGGCCGGCCAAGTGCGCTGGTGAGCGACAACGGACCGGAGTTCATCTCCAAGGCTCTCGATGCCTGGGCGTACCGTAACCGAGTGGAGCTCCACTTCATCCAGCCGGGTAAGCCGACGCAGAACGCCTTCGTCGAGAGCTTCAACGGAAGGTTCCGCGACGAGTGCCTGAACGAGCACTGGTTCGAGAGCCTGAACGAGGCGAGAGCCGTGATCGAGGAATGGCGCTCTGACTACAACGGCTACCGGCCTCACAGCTCGTTGGGAGACATCACGCCGGAGGAGTTCGCCGAACGGTGCGCGCTGCCGTGGACGCCTTCGGCGTCGCTACAGCCGCCAGCCGAAGAGGATCAACCCGGGCCGCGACTGACACTTTGAGTGCTACTCAGATGGGGGGCAGGTCAGAGCCCTGGCTCTGAGTCCACACCAGGCGATCGGCCGCACCCTCATCTGCCATTCTGCACGCCCGCTGTCCGCCGCCTGCGGACTCCATGATCCCTGGCAACCAACGCGCCCGAGAAGGCTATCTCGGTCGAAGCCTTCCATTGTATTCGTTGGTGGCAGTGGGGGCGGCTCTCGCGCGGCGGACCGGAATCGCCGGGACGGGTGGAGCGAGCGCGGGCCGGGAACGAGAGAAACCCTACTCGTCCACCCGCAAGACAGCCAGGAAGGCTTCCTGCGGGATATCCACCTGGCCCACGCGCTTCATTCGTTTCTTGCCTTCTTTTTGCTTTTCCAACAGCTTGCGCTTCCGGCTGATGTCGCCGCCGTAGCACTTCGCGATGACGTTCTTGCGCAGCGGCCGCACCGTCTCGCGGGCGATGACGCGTGACCCGATGGCGGCCTGGATCGCCACCTCGAACATCTGCCGCGGGATGAGCTTCTGCATCTTCTCGACCAGCGACTTGCCGCGCGTGAACGACGAGTCCTTGTGAAGGATCAACGACAGCGCATCCACTTGCTCGCCGTTGACCAGCACGTCCAGCTTCACCAGCGGTGACGTCCAGTGGCCGCTGAATTGATAGTCCAGCGACGCGTAACCCTTGGACGCGGACTTCAGCCGGTCATAGAAATCCAGCAGGATCTCGTTCAGCGGCAGCTCGTACTCGATCATCACGCGCGTGGTGGTGATGTAGTGCAGCCCCTTCTGGATCCCGCGCTTGTCCTGGCAGAGCTTCAGGATCGGGCCGACGAATTCCTCGCTGGTGAGAATCGTCGCGGTGATGATCGGCTCCTCCATGTGGTCGATGGAGCCGGGATCCGGCAGCTTGGCGGGGGAGTCGATCTCGATCAGCTCGCCGTTTGTCTTGTGCACGCGATAGCGGACCGACGGCGCGGTGACGAGAAGGTTCAACGAGAACTCGCGCTCCAGCCGCTCCTGCACGATCTCCATGTGCAGCAGGCCGAGGAAGCCGCAGCGGAAGCCAAACCCGAGAGCGGTTGACGTCTCCGGCTCGTAGAAGAACGACGCGTCGTTCAAGCGCAGCTTCTGCAGCGCATCCCGCAGCTCGGCGTACTGATCGGCGTCCACCGGGTAGAGCCCGGCGAACACCATCGGCTTGATCTCCTTGAAGCCGGGCAGGGCCTCGAGCGCCGGCTTGCGATCGTCGGTGAGCGTGTCGCCGATGGCCACGTCCGAGACCGTCTTGATCCCCGCGACCACGAAGCCGACCTCGCCCGCCGCGAGCTGCGTCACCGGCATCGGCTTGGGGGTGAAGACGCCGACGTTCTCCACCAGGTACGACCCGCCCGACGCCATCAGCCGCACCTTCATCCCGGGCTTCAGCTCACCGTCCACGACGTGCACGAGGATGACGACGCCGCGGTACTGGTCGAACCAGGAGTCGAACACGAGGCCGCGCAAGGTTGCGGACGGGTCGCCCTGCGGCGAAGGCATGCGATGAACGATGGCCTCGAGGATCTCCTCGATCCCGATCCCCTGCTTGGCGGAGGCGAGGATGGCCTCCGACGCATCGATGCCGATGACGTTCTCGATCTGCTCGCGCGCCTTTTCCGGCTCCGCGCTCGGGAGGTCGATCTTGTTCAGCACGGGGACGATCTCGAGCCCGGCGTCCACCGCGAGGTGCGCGTTGGCGAGGGTCTGCGCCTCGACGCCCTGCGACGCGTCCACCACCAGCAGCGCGCCCTGGCACGCGGCCAGCGACCGCGAGACCTCGTACGCGAAGTCGACGTGGCCCGGCGTGTCGATCAGGTTGAGGATGTAGTCCTCGCCGTTTTTCGCCTTGTACTCGAGGCGGACCGAGTGCTGCTTGATGGTGATGCCGCGCTCGCGCTCGAGGTCCATCGAGTCGAGGAACTGCTCGCTCATCTCGCGCGAGGTGAGGGCGCCCGTGCGCTCCATCAGGCGGTCGGAGAGTGTCGTCTTCCCATGATCGATGTGGGCGATGATCGAGAAATTGCGGATGTTCTTCATGTGCCGGGCCCACCAGTCTAGCAAGCGGTCACGGCGGGTGCGATCCGCCGCGCCGCGGACGGTATGATCGCGGGCATGTGGTCCGCCGGTGCATGAACACCTGACCGCGCTGGCCGCGCTGTTGCTGATCGCGGCCGCGGTGGGCTTCGCGGCGCGGCGCCTCGGCGTGCACTACAACATCGCGCTGGTGGTGACGGGGGCGGTCATGGGGGCGGCGCGGGTGCCGCGCATAGCACTCGACCCCGAGCTCGTCATCCAGGTCTTCCTGCCCATCCTGCTCTTCGAGGCCGCGATCGTCACCGACCTTCGCCGGTTGCGCGAGGACATGCGGCCGGTCGTGCTCCTCGCCGTGCCCGGAGTGCTGGTCACGGTGGCCGTCGCCGCCGCCATCCTCCACTTCGGCCTGGGACTGCCGGTGTCGTTCGCGCTTCTCCTGGGATCGATCCTCGCCGCCACGGACACGATCGCGGTGGTCGCCACCTTCCGCAAAGTGAAGGCCCCGGCGCGGCTGCGCACCATCGTGGAGAACGAGAGCCTGTTCAACGACGGCACGGCGCTGGTCGCGTTCTCGGTCATCCTGGCCGCCATCCAGCAGGGCCGTTTCGAGGTGGGCTCGGGGCTCGCGCAGCTCGCCTGGGTCATCGTGGTCGGGATCGGGATCGGCGCCGCCGCGGGCTG
>JANMPI010000383.1:0-11470 GCA_031369785.1 Acidobacteriota bacterium | reverse complement strand
CGCCGACCGCGATTTCAGCCGCTTCTCGGCACTGGCCGTGCACAACCCACTGGTCGCCTGATCCGATCCGCAGAACGGGCGTGACTACCGTGACACCGTTCGCGGTGGCTACTGGCCCGCGTACAAGCCCAGCGAGTGCCGCGCAAAGCTCTCCACCCGGCCCCACCAGATGAGGGGCAGGACGTTCGCGGCCAGGAGCGCCGTGACCCACACCGCATCCGCGAGGGGCAGGCGGAAAGCCGCCTTCTCCTCGTTGCCGGGGTCGATGATCATCGTCTTCAGCACGCGCGCGTAGTAGAAGGCGCCGATCGCGGCGTTGACCGCGCCCACCACCGCGAACCAGTAATAGGCCGAGCCCTTCTCGATGATCGCGGAGAAGACGTACAGCTTGCCCATGAAGCCGACGAGCGGTGGGATGCCCATCAGCGAGAGGAGGAAGACCGACATCGCGATGGTCAGGAAGGGCGCGCGGCGGTAGAGGCCGGGGTAGTCGCGCAGGTCGAAGGTGCCGTCCTGGTTGTGGATCAGGACGACGACCAGGAACGCGCCCAGGTTCATGAACAGGTACGCGAGCAGGTAGATGAGGATCGAGCGCGCGCCGTTCTCGGAGAGGGCGACGATGCCCATCATCACGTAGCCGGCGTGCGCGATGGACGAGTACGCGAGCAGGCGCTTCATGTTCGTCTGGGTGAGGGCGGCGATGTTTCCGACCGTCATGGTGAGGACCGAGACGAGGATCAGAACCGCCGGCCACTCGAAGGTGCCGGTGAGCATCCACGGCCCCGCGCCCTCGGTGGACATGCCGTGGAAGAAGAAGCGCAGCATGATCGCGAAGCCGGCGGCCTTCGGGGCCACGGAGAGGAACGCGGTCACCGCCGTCGGCGCGCCCTGGTAGACGTCGGGGCACCAGAAGTGGAAGGGCACCGACGCGGTCTTGAACCCGAACCCCGCGAAGACGAGCAGGGCGACGACGAACAGCGGCAGGCGGTTCGCGTCCGCCGCCCCCGCCGCCAGCACGTCGCGGATCACGCCGAGGTTGGTCGATCCCGTCATGCCGTAGAGGAGCGACAGCCCGTAGAGCATCCCGCCGGTGGAGACGGCGCCGAAGAGGATGTACTTCAGCGAGGCCTCGTTCGACATGCGGTCGCCCTTCAGGTACGCGACCATGACGTAGGACCCGATCGAAACCATCTCCAGCGCGAGGTAGAGCATCGCGAGGTCGTTGGCGGAGGCGAGGAGCAGGTTCGAGAAGGTGACGCCGAGGAGCAGCGCGTAGAACTCGCCTTCGCCGAGGCCGGCCAGCTCCCGCGAGCCCGCGAAGCGGAAGGCGCCCACCACCACCAGTGACGCGCCGATGAGCAGGAGCTTGAAGAAGACGGCCATGGGGTCCAGTACCACCATGCCGCCGAACATCGGGCCGCCGGTCGCCGCGCCGAGGGGCGCGCACAGCGCCATCGCCGTCGCCAGCGTGGCCATGGTGAGCCACCAGTTGAGGACGTTGCGGCCGCGCAGGCCGGTGGCGTCCACGAGCACCACCACCAGCATGCCGATGGTGAGGGCGAGCTCGGGGTAGAACCGCCGGACGCTTTCGACGACTTCGCTCATCAGCCTCTCAGGATGTCCGCGTCGTCGAGGTTCGGCGTCCGCCGCAGGCGATAGAGCGTGAGGACGATGGCGAGGGCGACCGCGACCTCCGCCGCCGCGATGACGATGACGAACACCGCGAAGAGCTGTCCCTGCAGGTTGCCGGCCCCGAAGCGTGAGAAGGCCACCAGGTTGACGTTGGCCGAGTTCAGGATGAGCTCGATCCCCATCAGGACGTTGACCGCGTTGCGGCGGGTGAGCACGCCGAGCACGCCGAGGCTGAAGAGCGCGGCCGACACCACGAGGTAGTGCGAGAGGCCGATCATGCTTCCTTCCGCCGGCGGACGATCATCGCCGCGCCGATGAGCGCGATCAGGAGGAGCACCGACGCCGCCTCGAAGGGCAGGATGTACTGGCCCATGAAGAGGCGCCCGATCTCCGCCGTGGTCTCCTTCGGGACGCGTCCCGGGCCCGCCGCCCACTGCGTCTTGTTGAAGGTGAGGACGAGGACCGCGAAGAGCCCCCCGGAGACGATGAGGCCGGGCAGGAACTGCGTGACCTCGCTGCGCAGGTCGAGGTCGTAGAGCTTGTGGGTGAGCATCACGCCGAAAAGCAGAAGGACGAGGATGCCGCCGACGTAGACGAGGAGCTGGGTCGCGGCCAGGAAGTCGGCGCCGAGGAGGACGTACAGCCCGGCGACGCCGAAGAAGGTGAACAGCAGCGCGAACGCGCTGTAGATGAGGCTGCGGGCGAGCACCACGACCGCGGCCGAGCCGACCGTCACCGCCGCGAAGATGTAGAAGGCGATCGCCTCGCCGTTCATGACGCCGGCGCCGGAGGTGTCTGCGGCGGGGCGGCGGGCGGCGGCGGCGGTGCGGGCGGCGTCGGCTTCGGCGGCGCGCCGGCGGCCGGAGTCGCGGGCGCGGCGGGCGCGGGCTTCGGCTTCGGGTTCACGGTCAGGAACTTCGCGTTGGGCTTGGCGAAGTGGTACAGGTGGTTCGTGAGATCGGTGCTCGCGAACTCGTACTCCGGGGTCATGTAGATGCACACCGTGGGGCACGGGTAGGTGCAGAGGTTGCAGTAGCAGCACAGCGACATGTCGATGTCGAAAAGCTTCACGTCCAGCTTGATGGGCGTGCCGTCGGCGGCGAAGATCGGCACCCCCGTCCGCTTCTCGCTCTTGATGTAGATGCACTGCACAGGGCAGGCGCGCGCGCACTGGCCGCAGCCGATGCAGTCCTCGTACTTCATGAAGAGGCGCATCCGGCTCTTGGGCGGAAGCTGCCACTTCTCCTCGGGGTAGTGCAGCGTCACCTTGCCCGTGAACAGGTGCCGCCAGGTGATCTTCATCCCGATCAGGACCGTGGAGAAGCCCTGCCAGAGGTCGGCCAGCCAGGTCTTCATGCCGGCCTCACCGCGAGCTGCCGCGCGAGGTGGCGCCGCGCGCCCAGCATCGTGAACACGAGGTAGGCCAGGAGAAGGGGCGCCGCGATCCAGCCCATATAGCGATCCCACGGGAAGCCGTTCCGCGTCGGGCCCCAGGTGAGGAAGAAGCCGACCACCACCACCAGGGTCATCGCGATGGGCAACAGCACCTTCCAGGCGACGTGCATGAGCTGGTCGACGCGCAGCCGGGGCAGAGTCCACCGCAGCCACATCATGACGAAGACGAGACTCCAGGCCTTGGCGATCAGCCAGAGGGGCCCCAGGCCCACGGGCCCGATCTGCTGCAGGATCGGGTGCGGCGCCCACCAGCCACCCATGAAGACCACGGAGGCCACGGCCGAGAAGATGAACATCTCGGTGTACTCGGCCATGAAGAACATCGCGAAGAAGAAGCCGCTGTACTCGGTGTGGAACCCGGCCACGAGCTCGCTCTCCGCCTCCGGGATGTCGAACGGAGTGCGGTTGCACTCCGCGAGCCCGGCGGTGAAGAAGACGACGAAGGCGACGGGCATGAGCGGGAAGTACCTGAACATCAGCCAGTGGCCGAGCCCGCCCTCCTGCGCCCAGACGATGTCCTGCAGGGAGAGGCTGCCCACGATCATCACCGCCACGACCAGGCTCATCACCGCGGGGATCTCGTAGGAGACGATCTGGGCCGCCGAGCGCATGGCGCCAAAGAGCGCGTACTTGTTGTTGGACGCCCAGCCCGCCATGATCAGCCCGACCGTGGACAGGCTGGAGACCGCGACCAGGTAGAAGACGCCGACGTTCAGGTCCGCGGAGACCATACCGCTGCCGAAGGGGACGACCACGAAGCCCAGAAAGGCTCCGAGCACCACCAGGCAGGGCGCGATCAGGAAGAGCTTCTTGTCCACGCCGCGGGGGTAGATGGCCTCCTTGAACATGAGCTTGATGGCGTCCGCGACGGTCTGCAGCAGGCCGTAGGGGCCGACCCGGGTGGGGCCGAAGCGGTCCTGCATGAAGCCGGCGATCTTGCGCTCGGCGTAGACGTAGACGATGGGCCCCACGGCCATGAATCCCACCAGCAGGGCCGCGGGCACGACGCCGGAAAGGAAGACCCGGAGCCAGTGCGGCCAGTCGGCGGGGAAGAGCGCGTAGGCGAGATCCATCAGCGATCGATCTCGCCGAGAACGACGTCCAGGGATCCGATGAGGGCGATGATGTCCGCGATGTACATGCCGCGGGCCAGGAGGTGGAACACGCTCATCGCGGTGAAGCAGGGGCTCTTCACCTTCACGCGCCAGGGGTTCACCCCGGCCCCGTCGGCCACGACGTAGTAGCCGAGCTGGCCCCGCGCCGCCTCGGAGCGGCTGTACACCTCGCCCTTGGCGGGCTTCACGCGCTTCGGCACTTTCTCGTGGACGTCCGCCTTGTCCATCTTCTCGAGGGCGTCCAGGGCCTGGTGCACGATCTTCGCGCTCTCCGCCATCTCCACCGCGCGCACCCAGTTGCGGTCGAAGCAGGAACCGACGGGGCCGAACTGGCCCTTGCCGACGGGCACCGCGAACTCGTACTTCTCGTACCCCATGTACGGGGCGTCCTTGCGCAGGTCGCGGGCCATGCCGCTGCCGCGCAGGTTGGGCCCCGTGAGGTCGTAGGAGATCGCGAGCTCGGGCGGGCAGACCCCGATCTCCGCCGTGCGCTTGATGAAGATCTTGTTGGAGATGAGCAGGTCCATCATCTCCGGAAGGGTGACCGCCTCGTAGTCGCGGAGGAACTGGCGGGCGGCGCGGAGGAAGCCGTCCGGCAGGTCGTGGCTCACCCCGCCCACCCAGTTGTAGTTGTAGAGGAGGCGCGCCCCGCACGTCCATTCGAAGAGGTCGAGGATCTTCTCGCGGTCGCGCAGCAGGTGGAGGAAGGGGGTGAAGGCCCCGATGTCCATTCCGTAGGTGCCCACCGCGATGCAGTGGGAGGCGATCCGCTGTAGCTCGCACACCACCACGCGGATGGCCTGCACGTAGGGCGAGACCTCGATCTTCATCAGTGTCTCGACGGCCAACGCGTAGCCGAGCGAGTTCCCCATGGAAGCGCAGTAGTCCATGCGGTCGGTGTAGGGGATGACGCCCGGGTAGTCCACGTTCTCGGCGTGCTTCTCGAAACAGCGGTGCAGGTAGCCGATGTGGGGCCGGGCGGCGCGCACCACCTCGCCGTCGGTGCGCAGCTCGATGCGCAGCACGCCATGCGTGGACGGATGCTGCGGCCCCATGTTGAGGATCATCTCGTCGTGGTCGAGGTCCTCGAGGCGCCAGCCGAGTGAATCGGCTCCTCGCGGCTGGGTGCTCATTCCGGATCCACGTGGGCGTTGTGGGGCGTGAAGTCGAAGGGGCCGACGCCGATCTTCTCCCCGGCCTGGAAGCGCTCCGCCATCTGCTGGGTGGGCTTCACGTGCATGCCGTTGTAGAACTCGGGATCCACCCAGTCCTTGCGCAGCGGGTGGCCCTCCCAGTCGTCGGGGAGCAGGATCCGCCGCAGGTCGCTGTGGCCGTCGAAGCGGATGCCGAACATGTCGAAGGCTTCCCGCTCGTGCCAGTTGGCGACGCCCCACACGCCCTCGACGCTGGGCAGGCTGGCGCCGTCCCTCGGCAGCATCACCTTCAGCACGTGCATGTGGTGGTGGCGGTACGACCAGAGGTGGTAGACGACCTCCATCCGCCCCGGGACTTCCTTGACCGCGGGATAGTCGGCCGCGGACAGGCACATCAGGTTGTCGAAAGCGAGGTCGGGATCGGCCTTGGCAAAGGCGGCCACCTCGGCGAGGGCTTCGGGGGCGACCGCCGTCCACGGCTGCAACGCGTCGGCCTGGAACCCGGTGATGCGCTCGCCGAACCGGGCGGCAAGCCGGTCGTGAAGGGCCTGGGCCTCCACCTACTTCGTGGCCTCGATGGCCATGGAGGCGCCGGCCAGGCTGCCCAGCGACGCCGCGCGGCGGCGGAGCACGCGGTCCTCCTGGATCCGCTCCTGCAGCTTCATCACCCCGTACAGGAGCGCCTCGGGGCGCGGCGGGCAGCCGGGCACGTAGACGTCCACCGGCACCACCTCGTCCACGCCCTTCAGGACGTGATAGCCGTACTTCCAGTAGGGCCCGCCGTTGTTCGCGCAGGAGCCCATCGAGATCACGTACTTCGGCTCCGGCATCTGCTCGAAGAGGCGCTTCAGCCGCGTGGCCATTTTCAGGGTGACGGTGCCGGCCACGATCATGAGGTCGCTCTGCCGGGGGGTGCCGCGGGGGATCATCCCGAAGCGGTCCCAGTCGTAGCGGCTGGCCCCGGTGGCCATCATCTCTATGGCGCAGCAGGCGAGGCCGAAGGTCATGGGCCAGAGGCTCGACTTGCGCGCCCAGTTCACCACGTTGTCCACGGTGGTGAAGACGAGGCTCGTCTCCGAGAAGCGGCTCTGGATGGGGCCCGTTATTTCGTTCATACGACGGTCCGGTCCTCCGGGCGCACCCACTCGAGGTCGCCCTTGCGCCACACGTAGGCGAGGGCCACCACGAGGATGAAGATGAAAACCAGGCCCTCCACGAAGGCCAGCATCCCGAGCTCGCGGAAGACCACCGCCCACGGGAGGAGGAAGACCGCCTCCACGTCGAAGATGATGAAGATGAGGGCGAACACGTAGAAGCGGATGTTGAACTGCACCCAGGCCGACCCCACGGGGTTCTCGCCGCACTCGTAGGTCGTGAGCTTCTCTTCGCTGAAGCGCGATGGGCGGAGGATGCTCCAGAGGATCAGGTTCACGACCAGGAAGGCGATGGCCACGGCCATGAAGGACAGGATCCCGGCGTGCGCCGTCAGGAAGCCGCTGCTGGGGAGGTCGGCGGTCATGGAGGAGGACGGGACTCTAACAAATGCCTCCGGCCAAGTAAACGATGCGCGGCCCGCGGTACGATCGCCGCTCGTGCTTTCGATCGGCGGCCGCCGGACGGACGCGGTCCTGGCGCTCGGCGTGGCCCTTGCCATCGCCGCCGCGCATCTTCTTTATGTACGGCAGGGCGGCGACCAGACCATCCAATCGCAGCTGAACGAGCGCTTCGCGGAGCGGCCGATCGCCTCCGCCTTCGAGAAGTACCCGCGCCTCCGCCCCCCGCTGTACCCGATGGCGCTGTGGGCGGCGCGAAGGGCCGGCCTCGAGCCCGCCACCTTCCAGATCCTGGTCCTCGACGCGATGCTCGTCGGCCTCGCGCTCTACGGCCGTCGCTTCCTGTCCGGCCTGCTCCCCGTGTTCCTTGTGGTCGGGTTCGCGGTCGCCCACTGGAACCACGTGAACCTCTACCAGCACACCGCGGAGACGCTGTTCGCGCCGCTCCTGCTGCTGTTCGCGGTCCTGCTGTGGAGGTACCAGCGGACCGCGCGCGGTGCATCGGGACTGGGGATGGTGGCGTCGCTTCTCTGCGTGACGCGCCACCTCGGCTTGCCGCTGGTGGTCCCGCTCGCCGTCGCGCACGTGGCGCTCCGTCGCGGCACCGAGCAAGGGCGGCGGCGCGCCGATCTCGCCATCGTGCTCTGCCTGGCGCTCGTCCCCATCGGCTACTGGATGTGGATCACGCACGATCAGACGGGCTCGTGGACAGGGGCCGATCGCACCGCCTCGCGCGCCCTGCCGGACTCCGTCGAGCACTGGAAGGAGCTTTCCGGCCTCGACGACCACCTCCGGCTCACCGCGAAGACGCTGGTGGTCGATTTCTTCTCGCCGCGTTTCTACGCCGCGCTCTCCGTCGTGACCTTGCCGTATCGGCCGTCGGCCGTGGAATGGACGCTGATCGCGATCTCTCTCGTCGCGGGTGCGACGGCGATTCGCGCCCGCCCACGGCCGGACACCGCCCTCGCGTCACCGGCGCCGATGATGGCCGAGGTCGCGGTCGCGTACGTTGCGCTCACGCTCGCGGTGTGGACGGTGGGGAACAACGACCCGATCCACACCCGGTTCCTTTTTCCCGTCTATCCGCTTCTCTGGGTGGGCGCGTTCCACGCCTACGACGCGATCGCGGCGCGCGGCGCTTCCTGGTGGGAGCGCCTGCCCTGGCAAATCCTCTACGCGGGCTTCGTAGCCGTGCAGCTGACGCGCAGCTGGCGCGCGGAAGCGCTGCCCGTCCGTTACCTCTGGTAGAGCCCTAGAACCAGGCCGGGCGGCAGGTCGTGCGATACGAGCCGCCCTGGCGGCGGATGAAGCCGTCGGACGTGAGGATGTCGAACTGGTCGTTGAAGGCATTGCTGTTCTTCACCGCCAGCTCCTCGCCGTCGTAGTAGCCGCAGACCCCGTTCTTGGTGATGGCCTGCGCGACGCGGTTCACGTACCGCGTGGCATCCACGACCTGGTAGCAGTTCGCGCAGCCGCCGCGCGTGCGACCGAAGTTGAAGGCGGACGGATCGGTCGCGATGACTTCGTCGATGGCCGCCTCCACCCGGTTCAAGAAGGTCTGGGTCTGCATCGTGCAGTTCGCGTTGAACTGCCCGGGCGGCAGCGCGCAGGTGCCGCCCGTCGGGGCCGGCGCGGGCGCGGGATTGTTCGGGTTCGCCGGAGCGGGCGCGGGATTGGTGGGCGCGGGCGCGACCGGCGGCGGCGTCACCGTGGGCACCGGAATGACGATGACAGGCGCGGGAGCAGCGATCGGCGCATTCACCGGGTTTACGGGCGTCGCGTCCTGCGGCAACTCTTCGGTGATCGTGTGGCAGGCAAGGACCGTCAGTCCGATGAGCACGGTCGGCCATGTCAGGCGCATGCGCATTGCTCCACCCCCCCCTCGACAGGACTTGAGGATCCTACGGCTAACCGACGATAATCTCAAGTAGAAAACAGGGGGTGTGACCCGCGTCACGGGAATCTGCCGGACGAGTGTCGCCCACCGCCGCCGCCCTCCTCGTGCTGGCGCTCGGCGTCGTCGTGGCCCCGCTCGTCTTCCATCACTACGACGTCGTCGACTGCTTTCTCGCCTGGTCGCGGGCGTCCGGCGGACGGCGGCCGTGGGACATCTACCTCACCGACTTCGCCACCGATTGCGACTACCCGCCCGTCGTGCCGTATCTCCTGACCCTGGTGGAGGCGGCGCGGCGCGCGTTGGGGGCGCCGGAAGTGGGTGCCACCGCGGTGCGTTTCCTGAAGGGGCCGAACCTGATCGCCGCCTTTGCCCACGCGCCGCTGTGCGCGCTAGGCCTCCGCCGTCTCGTCGGGCACGCGCCCGCGCGCCAGGCGGCGTTCCTGATGGCCCTGTCGCCCGCGCTCTTCGTGAACGCCGCGCTCTGGGGTCAGTTCGACGCCCTGCTGACTCTGCTCGTGCTGGCCGCCGTGATCGCGCTGCTGCACGACCGGCCCGCCCTGGCCGGCGCCGCTCTCGGCCTGGCGCTCGCCACCAAGCTCCTCGCGGTCGTCGCCCTGCCCCTCGCGCTCGTCTGGACCTGGAGGCGATCGGGGGTTCGCGGCGTCGCCGTGGGATGCTCGGCGGCGGTGATCGTGATGGCGCTTCTCTCCCTGCCGTATGCGATCGCCGGCGCCGGCGGCCCCGTCGCCGCCGCCTATCGCGGGGCCGTCGACTACTACCCGTTCCGCACCGTCGAGGCGTACAACGGCTGGTACCTGCTCGATCGCTTCGACATCTTCGTCCGCAAGATGGCCTCGCGCGAGGCCCGCCTCGACACCCGCGCCGCTCTGGGCATGGTGACGTTCCACCAGATCGGCCTCGCCGCCTTCACGCTCTACACCGCGGCGCTCCTCGCCCTGCTGTGGCGTCGCGCATCGCGCACCGCGCTCGCGTGGGCGATAACGCTCCAGTTCTTCGCCTTCTTCATGCTGCCGACGCAGATGCACCAGCGTTACCTCCTGCCCGCCGCGGTGCTCGCCGTGCTCCTGGCGCCCCTGTCGCCGCGCGGGCGGATTCTCTTCATCGCGCTCACCGTGACCGCGGCCCTCAACCAGGGGCTCGATCTCGGCCGCGCGGTCCTGGAGCAGGCGCTGGCCGTCGATCCGATGGCGGTCGTCGATCCGCCGGCGTGGCGGAGCGCCATCCGGATCGCGGCCAGCGTCGTCGCGGTCGCGAACGTCGCGCTGTTCGCGTGGGCCACGGCGGTCGTGTCGCGGGAGACGGCGACGGCCACCGCCCTCGACGCGGTGCCGCGCGGATGAGACGCGCTACGCTGGCCCTGCGCGCGGTCTGCGCCGCCCCGTTGGCTCCGCTCGCTCTCGGCCTGCTCGTGGTCACCTACCAGGACGCGGTGATGACCCACCTGCCGGCGCGGATGGCGACGGCGGTGCAGCTTTCGGCGGGTGAGTTCCCCTTCCTGAATCCGTACCAATCGTGCGGCGAGCCGCTGGCGGGCAACCCGAACTTCGGGACCTTCTTTCCCGACACCGTCCTCTTTCTCCTGCTGCCGCCGGCGATCGCTTTTGGCTTCCGTTTCGCGCTCGCCGCGGTGCTTGCGTTCGCGGGCGCACGCCGGTGGGCGCGTGCCGAAGGGGCGTCCGCCGGAGCGGCGGAAGTGGCGGGATACGCGTTCGCGCTCGGCGGCCCCTACGTCTCGGCCTGGCGCTTCTACAACACGGGCCTTGCGCTCGCCCTCGCGCCATTCGTGCTCGCCGGAGTCGCGCGCGCCTGCCGCCACCCGTCGGAGCGCCGGCGCGCCACCGCCGGGATCGCGATCGCGGCCGCACTCGAGCTTTTGGCCGGCGAGCCCGTGGTCGCACTGCTGACCGCGGTCGCCGTCGCGTTGCGCGTGGCCGCCCACATGGCGGGAGAGGACGCGCCCGAGGGGCCGGCCTCCTCGCGGCCGGCGATCACGGTGGGCGCCGCGGCGGTGCTCGCGCTCCTCATCGCCGCGCCGCAGATCGCGGTGACGTGGCAGAGCTTTCGCGGCTCGACGCGCGACGTGGCGCCCTTCAGCTTCGCCATGGCCACCGGGACGTCCGTCCACGGCGCGCGGCTCCTCGAGCAGGTGATGCCGTTCCCCTTCGGGCGTCCCGACCTCACCGGCACTCTGGGATTCCACGGTCACCGCTTCTACGACAATCACGCGCCGTATCTCTGGACGCTGCACCTCGGCTGGGCGACCCTCGTCCTGCTCGTCCGCTACGGCCGTCCGCGCGCACGTGGCGAGCGCGCGTGGTGGCTGGCCGCGGCGGGGGCGATGGTGCTCTCGCTCGGCTATCACCTGCCCCTGGCGCGCGTGCTGTCGGAAGCGCTCTCGCTGGGCGGCCGCGTGCGCTTTCCCGTCAAGTGGTGGTACTTCGTCGCGCTCTGTCTCGTCGTTCCCGTGGCCCGCGCCGCCGAGCGCCTCGAGGCCGGCGCGCCGTGGGGACGCGCGCGATCCGTCCTCGCGATCCTGCTCGGCCTCGCGGCGCTGGCCGCGCTGCCGGCCGTCGACCTGCGCACGCCGTTGGCGATTGCCATCGTCCTCGTCTCAGTGGCCGCGGCCGCACTGACCGCGGCCCT
>JANMPI010000364.1:0-3727 GCA_031369785.1 Acidobacteriota bacterium | reverse complement strand
AAGCGGCCATCGAGCTCATCGAGGTCCCCCAGAAGTCCGTGGGCGGCAAGAACTCCGCGGACATCCGGCTGGTCGTCGACGCCATGGACATGTCCTTCCAGAAAGAGCACATCAACTGCTTCGTGGTCGCGTCGGGCGACTCGGACTTCTCGCCCCTCGTGTCGAAGCTTAAAGAGAACAACAAATACGTGATCGGGCTCGGGGTCAAGAACTCGACCTCCGACCTGCTGCTCGAGAACTGCGACGAGTTCATCTTCTACGAAGACCTCGTGCGCGGTCAGCAGCGGCCGATGCCGCAGATCGGCAACGTGCCGGAGAAGGTGGCCGAGGTCTTCTCGCTCCTCGTCGACTCCGTCCTCGCGCTGCAGCGGGAGAACAAGGAAGTGCTCTGGGGCTCCATGGTCAAGGAGACCATGAAGCGGAAGAAGCCCTCCTTCAACGAGACCTACTACGGCTTCCGCACCTTCAGCCACCTGCTGGAGGACGCCCAGCGCCGCGGCATCGTCGAGCTGCGCCGCGACCAGAAGTCCGGCAGCTACGTGATCGAGGACCTCGGGTCGGCCGGCATCGGGACCGCCCGTCCGGATGCGGGGCCGGTCGCGGTGCCCGCGTCGATCGCCGCCTCCAGCCGCGCGCCGGAGCCGGTCAAGGAAGCGGAAGCCGCGCCCGGTCCGGTCGCGGTGGAAGCGGCCGCGGAGGGCGCGAACGGCGCCACCCGCGCTCCGCGCCGCCGCCGTAGCCGCAGCCGCCGCCCCCGTAGCGGGACCGCCGCCGCCGGCGCCTTCCAGGAGCCGACGGGCGCGGACACGTCTCACCTCGAGGACGAATCCCCGGATGATCACGGCGATCACGGCGAAGCCTACGAGGCCGACCACGACAACGATCATGGGGGATCCGCGCAGGACGAGCCGCACGCCGCGTCACACCTGGACGGCGCGAGTCCGTCGCCGGAGAAGCCCGCCGAGCCCGCCCCGCGTCCGCGCGACGACAGCAGCGACACGGGCCCGTTCTCGTTCTTCTCGTGGATGAAGAAGTAGGGCGCTGATCCGCGAGGCGGCCAGACCGCGCAGCGGGCGAAACCCGTTGCGCGGTTTTTTCATTTGGCGGGAGCTGGTAGCGCTACCGGGAATCGAACCCGGGTCTGATGGCTGAGAACCATCCGTCCTAACCCCTAGACGATAGCGCCGTCCGCTCAGTATAGGAAAAGGGCCCCAACGGCGTCAACGCCGTGTGCTAGTCTCTCGCGGTCAATGTCCGGTTCGGGACGGCTATGCCTGCCGCGCGATTGGCGGCTGATCAGCCTTCTGGTCTCGATTTTCGCCGTCGCCAATGCCCTTTACTCCGCCTGGGACCAGGGCTGGGCGCGCGATGAGCGCGTCCACATCGTGTGGTCCCAACGCCTGCTCCAGGGGGTGGACGAGCGCCAGAGTGTCGGGCGTTTCGAATCCAAGACGCCGGTCGTGCTGCCGAACGTCCTGCTCATGAATGCCGCCCGGGCCGCGGGCATCGCCGACGAATCGAGGCTGCGCTTCGCGGCGCGCGTGCCGACGGCCCTCTGGCTGGCGGGGCTTCTGTTCGCGACCTACCGTCTGGCCCGCGCCTGGTTCGGGGAGACCGCTGGACATCTCGCCGTCATCGCCACCGCTCTCGACCCGAACATGGCCGCCAACGCCAGCATCGTCACCGTCGACGTCGCATACGCTCTGGCCGTCGTGCTGACGGCGGCGACGGCGCTCACCTTCTCACGCGACCCTTCCCTCGTTACCGGCTCGCGGTTGGGGCTCGCGCTGGGCCTCGCCTTCACGGCAAAGTTCTCGGCCGTGCTCCTGCTGCCGACGCTCGCCCTGCTCCCGTTCGTGGACGGCGGCGGCGGCGGTTTCCATCGGGGAACGATACGGCGGGCGGCGGCCGGCGCCGCCGCGGCGGCGGTGATCGCGGCCGGCTTCGTCTGCGCGGCCTATCTCTTCACGGGCGTCGGTACGCGCCTCGACGCGATCCCGTTCGTATCTGGGCCGTTCACCACCCTCGCCCGCATGGCGCCGAGTCTGCGCCCTCCTCTCCCCGCGGCGTTCCTCAGCGGAATCGACCTCACCCTGGTCCGCGAGCGGGAGACCTCGAAAGCGTACGTCCTCGGCGCCTTCCACCCGAGCGGTGTCTGGTACTACTTTCCCGTGCAGTGGGCGCTGAAGACGCCGCTGCTCGTACTGCTCGCGGAGCTCGCCGGCCTCGTCCAGGTCTTCCGCCGTCGAATCGTCCACCGCAGCGCCGCCGCGCGCTTCCTGGCCGTGACCCTGCTCCTGAACCTCATCTATTTCTCGCTCGTCTTTCGCACGCAGGTCGGGTATCGGTTCGTCCTGATGTGCGTGCCGCTCGGCTACGCGCTGGCGGCTGCCGGGCTGGCCAGTCTCCCCGCCTCCCGCTCCATCCGCATCGCCGGGGCGGCGGTGATGGTGGTGGCTCTTTGCGAGAACGTCATGTACTGGGGCAACCCGCTCGCTTTCACGAACGCCGCCGTATGGCCCAAGCGCTCGGTGTGGCGCCTTCTGGCCGATTCCTCCGTCGATTACGGCCAGGACCGCGAGCGCATCGACCGCTGGCTCGTCGCGCGGGGCGTCCGCACGGCGCTGAATCCGGCGCACATCCTTCCCGGGCACAACACGATCGACCTCAATGCCTTCGTTGGTGTGCCCGATCCGGAGCGCTATCGCTGGCTCCGGGAGAACGTGCCGCCGTCGGGCCACATCGGCTACACGCACTTGTGGTGGATGGTGGACGACTCGACCTACGATCTCTTCATGAACGAGAAGCGCAGACTCCCCGTCGGAGCGACCGCGTCCGCGCTCTGCCCCGGGACCCTCCAGCCGTATCCCGCCGGTGCGCGCATGCCTCTCTCCCTCCGCGAGCTTCCGGGCCAGATCCGAGCCTTCGTGGCCTGCGTGTCGGTGCGCAAGCAGACCGACCTGGCCCTCAAGGTGGGAACCGGCATCATCCGCT
This sequence comes from Acidobacteriota bacterium, assembly GCA_031369785.1. Classification (GTDB taxonomy): domain Bacteria; phylum Acidobacteriota; class Vicinamibacteria; order Fen-336; family Fen-336; genus JANMPI01. The sequence continues at coordinate 733 of JANMPI010000364.1, read as the reverse complement.
TCGGCCCCTATCAGGCCGGCGCGGACTGCACGGCGAAGGAGCTCACCGACGGCCAGGAGTCCTGGTATCGCCTGGAGCCGGGCCTGCACGCGTTCTGCGTCGACGAAGTGCCGAACCGGCGCCAATGGCTCCCGTACCGTTTCGAGGGGATGTGGCGCATTCGAGCGCATGGGTCGCGCTTCGAGCTGCACGAGCGGCCACCTGGCTGAAGGCCGGCAAAAGCGCCGCGTGATCCGCGTCACCCCGCCGCCCTCGTGTGATCCCCGTACGTGGCTTCTGCTCTCCGCGGATGCAATGCTCGGGTCTGTTCAAGGAGGCACCCATCCAATGAAGCTGAAACAAGCCCGTATCGTCGCCGTGATCGCCGTTCTCGCGCTCCGCCTGATCGCCTGTGGGGGCAATCCAAACGGGCCCGACGCCAATGGCGTGACGCTCGAAGGCACTGTCGTCGGTGGAACCTTCGGCGCCGCGTCGGTGCGCGGCGCGGCCGCCGTTGTCCTCACCGTCAGGGTAGCCGAGAACCCCGCGATGACCACGACGATCGGCGCCGACGGCCGGTTCACGCTGCGTGGCCTGCCCGAGGGCGCGTTCACCCTCATCTTCCTGTCCGACGGCGCCGAGATCGGGCGCCTGACCTTCGCCGCGGTGATGCCCAACCAGGCGCTCACCGTCACCATCGCCATCGCCGGCTCGTCGGTGACGCTCGTCGAGGAGCGCCGCAACGGCATCGGCC
>JANMPI010000342.1:0-6661 GCA_031369785.1 Acidobacteriota bacterium | reverse complement strand
GCCGGCCCGACGACCGAGACGCGCAGCGGCATGTCCGTATTATCGGCACCGGATCCGCCACGTTGCGTCCCCGCGCCACCCATAATCGAAAGTGACGGTTGTGCGCGGGAGGCCCCTCGATGCCCAGGAAGAAGACGGCGGGAGCGACGACGAAGCGCCGCACGCCCCCCGCGCTCGTGCCGGCGCCGCGGCCGTCCCGCAAGATGGTGAGCGCGGGGCGTGCCGCGCGGGCGGTCGGCGCGCTGGCCGTCATCGGGACGAAGATCGCAGCGGAGAAGGTCAAGCAGACGGTGGCGCGCGGACGGAGGCTCGCGGCGCGCAACGTGACCGCGAAGAACGTCGGCAAAGCCGCGCTCAAGGCCGGCCTGGCGGCCGCGGTCACGGTGACCGCCGAGGAGCTGGCCCGACGGGGGAGCCGTTAACGAGGAGGATCGAGTGATCAAGGCGAAGACGATCGAGAAAACCGGCAAGCGCCTGGCGCGCGAGGGCGCCAAGGAAGGAAGCCGCCTGGCCCGCGTGGGGATGAAGGAAGGCGGCAAGCTCGCCGAGGCCGGGATGAAGGAGGGCGGACGCCTCGCGAAGATCGGCGCGGAGAAGACCGCCGTGGCCGCGAAGAAGACCGCCGTCGCGGCCGGCCGGGCGGCCAGGGCGTTCGGGGCCCTCGCGGCGATCGGCGCTGCGCTGGCGGCGGCGCGCGTGACGAAGACGATCAACGATCGGCGCAAGGCGGCCCAGCGGCTGAACAAGGCGCACAGCCTGGCGCGTCAGGCGGGCAAGGCGGCGCTCGCCGCGGGCCTCGCTGCCGCGGTCCAGTCGACCGCGAACGAAGTGTCGAAGCGGCGCAACGCCAGCGCGGCCGCCGCCAAGCGTCGCCGGAGGTAAGTCCTGCCGCCGGTCAGTGCAGCGGAGCCGGCTTCTTCTCGCCGGCTTCGATGCGCACCTTCAGCCGGTTCTGGGGCGGAGGCAGCGGACAGGTCGCGTAGGCGGTGAACGCGCAGGGCGGGCTGTACGCCTTGTTGAAGTCGAGGACGAGCGCGCCGTCCTTGGGCAGGTCCGTGTACAGGTAGCGTCCGGCGGGATACGTGTCACGACCCGACGTCGCGTCCTTGAAGATGAAGAACAGCTCCTTCGCATCCGCCTCTTCGAGGATAGGATCGAGGCGCACGTCCTGGCCGCCGATCGTGAAGAAGACCGAGCCGGGGCTCGGCTGCTGGTCTTCCTGGCCGAGTACGTTCGCGATCGGGATCGTCTTCGGCGTCGTGTTCGGCACGTAGCGCGCGGTCACCCGGTAGGACTCGCGGACCGGATACCACTGCGTTCCGGTGAAGGCCTTGCGCCGCGGGCTGTCGTTGTCCTTCAGGCGGATCCCGTAGCGGCCGCCGCGCTCGATGACCTGCATCGACAGCGGACCGAGGACCAACTCGTCGGGACCGCCGGACGCGGTGTCGGAGCGCAGGTCCATCGCGGTCACCGCCTTGCCCTCGGACAGGACCTTCACCCCGGGCTCGATCCGCACCGATGCCTGGCCGCCCGCAAACTGGATCACGCCCACGCGCGCCGGAGCGGACGCGGGGAGAACGATGTCGTTTCCCGCCGCGCTCCCGAGGGTGGTGGCGCCGTCCTTCAGCCAGAAAAGACCGCTCACGGTGAGCCAGCCGTTGTCCGCCTTCAGGCGCTCCTGGCGCTTCGCACGCCACTGCTCGATCTCGGTCACGTACGGCGTCGCGACCAGAAGCGCCAGCACCGCGGCCGCGAAGCTCTTCACGACTTCGAGTCTACGCTATCCTCCGTACGTGATCGTCGGCCAGCGCATCCGCCGTCCCGATGCCGCGGACAAGGTCAAGGGGACGGCGCTATACGTCGAGGATCTGCCCGCCGCCGGCGCGCTCATCGGCGGCGTCCTGCGCTCGCCGCATGCGTACGCGCGCATCACGCGCATCGACACCGCCGCCGCTCGCCGCGTCCCCGGGGTGCACGCCGTGCTCACCGCGGCCGACATCCCGGGCAAGAACCTGATCCCGATGATCCATCCCGACTGGCCCGTGCTCGCCGAGGGGGAGGTGCGTCACGTCGGCGAGGCGGTGGCGCTGGTGGCCGCGGAGACGAGGGAAGCGCTGGCGGAAGCGCTGGCCACGATCGCGGTGGAGTACGAGGCGATGCCGCCGCTCCTCGACATGGAGGAATCGCTGGCGCGCGGCGAGATCATCACGCACTGGAAGGTGCGCCGCGGCGAAGCCGGCGTGGCGCTCGCGCGTCTGGGCGTCGTCGTCGTCGAGGGCACGTACCACACGCCCTGGCAGGAGCATGCGTACATCGAGACCAACGGCATGATCGCCGCCCCCGACGGCGCGGGCGGGATCGTCGTCCATGGATCGATGCAGTGCCCCTTCTACGTGCAGAAGGCGGTGGCGTCCGTGCTCGGCTGCGACCTCAGCCAGGCCCGCATCGTCCAGACCGTGACCGGCGGCGGCTTCGGCGGCAAGGAGGACGCGCCCTCGGCGCCGGGCGCGCAGGCGGCCTTGCTGGCCCGCGCCACCGGCCGTCCCGTTCGCCTCATCCTCAGCCGCGAAGAGGACATGGCAGTGATGTCGAAGCGGCACCGCGGCCGCATCCACGTGCGCACGGGCGCGACCGCCGATGGCCGCCTCGTCGGCTGCGAGGTCGACTATCTCCTCGACGGCGGCGCCTACGCGACGCTGTCGCCGGTGGTGCTCTTCCGCGGCGCGGTGCACGCCTGCGGCCCGTATCGCGTCCCCAACGTCCGCGTCGACGCGCACGCGGTGCGCACGCACACCGTGCCCGCGGGCGCCTTTCGCGGCTTCGGCGAGCCGCAGGTCGTCTTCGCGGCGGAGAGCCAGATGGACCTGCTCGCGGAGCGCCTCGGCATCGATCCCCTCGAGCTGCGGCGGCGGAACGCGCTCGAGGTGGGGGACGAGACGATCACCGGCCATCGGTTGACCGCGAGCGTCGGCTTCCGCGAGGTGCTGGACAAGGTCGCGGCGGCGTCGGACTGGGACCGCAAGCGCGCCGCGTTCTCCGCCGACACGGGGACGGTCCGCCGCGGGATCGGGATCGCCGCCTGCTATTACGGCGTCGGGCTCGGGGCGATGGGCAAGCACCTGAATCCCGCGGGCGCCAGCGTCGTAGTGGCCGCGGACGGATCGGTGACCGTCGCCGTCGGCACCACCGAGATCGGCCAGGGGATGATCACCGTGCTGTCGCAGATCGCTGCCGAGGCCCTCGGTTGCCCGGTGGAGCGGATCAAGGTCGTCGACCCCGACACTTCGCGCGTGCCGGACAGCGGCCCGACGGTGGCCAGCCGCACGACGCTCATGAGCGGTAACGCGATCCGCGACGCGGCGGCAAAGATCCGCGCCGTCATGGAGCCGGTGATCGCCGACGCCGCGCTGCCGTGGGCGGAAGCGGTCGCGCTCTGCGTGCAGCGGCAGGTCGGCCTGGCCGCGCACGGCTGGGCGGTGCCTCCCGCGACGACGTTCGATCTCGACACCGGCCAGGGCGAGGCCTACGTCTGCTACTCGTGGTCGGCCAATGTCGTCGAGGTGGAAGTCGACACGGAGACGGGGGAGACGCGCGCGGTCGCGGTCTGGTCCGGCCACGACGTCGGCCGCGTCGTGAATCCCACGACCGGCGAGGGACAGATCGAAGGCGGCGTCGTGCAGGGGCTCGGGTACGCGTTGGTCGAGGAGCACGCGATGCGCGACGGCCGCATCCTGAACGACCAGTTCTCGACCTACATCATCCCGACCAGCCTCGACACGCCGGAGATCCACGCCATCCTCGTGGAGCACGCGTTCCCCTGGGGACCCTACGGCGCCAAGGGCCTGGGCGAGACGCCGATCATCGCGGTGGCGCCCGCGGTCACCGGCGCCATCCATCACGCGACGGGCGCGCGGCTGCGGGAGATCCCGGCCACACCGGAGCGGGTGTGGGCGGCGCTGCGCGGGGACGAAGCCGGTGTCTGAGATGGTGGACATCGCGCTCACCCTGAACCGCCGCCCGGTGCGGCTGCGCGCGCGGAGCGACCAGCGATTGATCGATGTGCTGCGCGACGACCTGCGGCTGACCGGGGCCAAGGAAGGCTGCGGGAAGGGCGAGTGCGGCGCGTGCACCGTGCTCGTGAACGGGCAGGCGGTCGACTCGTGCCTGATGATGGCGTACCAGGCCGACGGCACGGCGGTGGAGACCATCGAGGGGCTCGTCGACGAGGGGCGCCTTCACCCGCTGCAGGACGCGTTCATCGAGAAGGGCGGGGTGCAGTGCGGGATCTGCATCCCGGGAATGGTGCTGGCGGCCAAGGCGCTGCTGGACGCGCGGCCAGAGGCGACCGTCGACGATATCCGCCACGCCCTGGCCGGGAACCTCTGCCGGTGCACGGGGTACACGAAGATCTTCGCCGCCGTCGTGCAGGCCGCCACCGTGCCGCGCCCGAGGCGCGAGCGACCGCCGCTGCCTGCCGGCTCCGCGTCGCCTTCGATCCGGCCCCGCACGCTCGAGGAAGCGATCGAGATCCTCGCCCAGCGGCCGGACGAGATCCGGCTGCTCGCGGGCGGCACGGATGTCCTCGTGCAGGCGAAGGACGGCGTGGTGGCGCGCGGCGTCCTGTTCGATCTCACCGCCGTCCGCGAGCTGCACGGGATCGAGGAGCGCGGAGACCACCTCTGGGTGGGGTCGGCCACCACGCATACGAAGATGATGGCGTCGCCCCTCGTCGCGCGATTCGCGCCCGCCCTCCCCGCGGCCTGCGCGGTAGTCGGCGGGCCGCAGATCCGCAATCGCGGAACGCTCGGCGGCAACCTCGCCAACGCCTCGCCCGCCGCCGACACCGTGCCCGCGCTCTACGTCGCCGACGCAATCGTGGAGGTCGTGTCCGTCTCATCGCGACGCGAGGTGCCCATCGACCGCTTCTTCATCGGCCCGCGGCGATCGGTGCTGGCCAGGGACGAGATCATCGTCGGGGTGCGCATCCCGCGACGGCCGGGGGTCAAGGGCGCGTTCCTGCGCCTCGGCCAGCGCCGCGCCCAGGCGATCTCGAAGGTCTCGGTGGCGGTGGGAATCTCCTTCAATGAAGGAAAGCCCGACTTCGTGAGGGTGGCGCTCGGGTCGGTGGCGCCCACCGTCGTGCGCGCGCCGCGGACGGAGGAGATCCTGCTCCGCGGCGGCGCAGGGGCGATCGCCGACGCCCGCGCGATGGTGATGGACGAGATCGCGCCCATCGACGACCTGCGCTCGACGCGCGAGTACCGCCGCGAGATGGCCGGCATCCTCCTCGAGCGCGCGCTGTGCATGGTGACCACGTGATCTTCGGGCCGACGTTCGCGGAGATGAAGGACCCGTCGCGGATCCCCGCGCCGCTGCGCGCGCAGGCTCGCGAGGCGCGGGCGCGGCCGCTCGATCCGCTGAACCTGTTCAACATCTCGTGGAAGGCGGACGGCGCGGTGCCGCACACCGTCCTCCCGGAGGCGCTCACCGGCGTCGCGGCGCCCATCGTCGTGCTGTCCGGCCGGCGCTTTCCCACCGGCTCGCACAAGGTCGGGCCCGGCTACTCGATCCTGGCCGAGAAGCAGGTGGCGGGGGAGTGCGCGCCCGGCGAGCACGCGCTGGTCTTCCCGTCCACGGGCAACTTCGGGATCGGCGGCGCGTGGGTCGGGCCGCGGATGGGCTACCGGTCGATCATCGTCCTCCCCGAGGAGATGAGCGCGGAGCGCTTCGAGCGCATCCGCGAGTACGGCGCGGAAGTCGTGGCCACGCCGGGATCGGAGTCCAACGTCAAGGAGATCTACGACAAGGTGCGCGAGCTGCGCCGCGTGCCGGAGAACCGGATCCTCAATCAGTTCGAGGAGATGGCGAACTACCGCTTCCACTACCACTGCACGGCCGCCGCCGCGGAAGAGGTCGTCCGGGGCCTCGGGCTGAACGTCGGCGCGTTCGTCTCCGCGATGGGCTCGGCGGGGACGATCGCGGCCGGCGAAGCGCTCAAGAAGACGCACCCGGGCGCGGCGATCGTCGCCGTGGAGCCCATCCAGTGCCCGACGCTCTTCGACGTCGGCTTCGGGGCCCATCGCATCGAAGGCATCGGCGACAAGCACGTGACCTGGATCCACAACGTGTGGGCGACGGACCTGCTGGTGTGCATCGACGATCAGCAGTGCCTCGAGGGCCTGCAGCTGATCGAGGAGGGCGCGGCGGCACTCCTCGCCGAAGGACTGGATGCGGCCCTGGTCTCCAGCTGGTCCGGGTTCTTCGGCATGAGCGGCGTCTGCAACGTGCTGGCCGCCATCAGGACCGCGCGCCACTTCGGGCTTGGTGCGACGGATGCGGTCGTCACCGTCGCCACCGACGGGTTCGACCGCTATCCGTCGGTCCTGCGCCGCCTGACCGCGGAGCGCGGCCCCATGGATGCCGACGAAGCCCGCCGGCGTCTCGCGATCTTCCGGGAGCAGAAGACGGACTGGATCCTCGAAGGCACGCCGCAGGTCCGCCGCCGCTGGCACAACCAGAAGTACTTCACGTGGGTCGAGCAGCAGGGAAAGACCGTCGAGGAGCTCCGCGCTCTCGCCGATCCGGCGTTCTGGACGGGTGAGCAGGCGAAGGTCGAGGAGATCGACCGCAAGCTCGTGCAGGCCCGCGGTCCTCTCGTCTG
>JANMPI010000321.1:0-1714 GCA_031369785.1 Acidobacteriota bacterium | reverse complement strand
CGCGCGGCGGCGTTGCTCTTGTCGTAGATGTACTGCAGGTTCGTCGTCTTCCCGCACAGGCCGGGGCCGTAATAGACGATCTTGCAGTTGATCTCGCGCGACGCGTAGTTGATGAAGGTCATCGGTGAGCCTGGTTACTCGCTGAACAGGCTATCGATGTCCTCATCCGTGATCTCGGCGAACGGGCTCTCGAAGCCCGTTCCCGCTTGTGATTTCTCGCGCTCGACCTTGGCCATGATTCGGGCGAACACGTCGTTCAACTCCGTCGAGGCCTTCTTCACCCGCAGCCGGACGAGGCCCAGCGACGACCGCTCGTCGAAGATGACGACGAGGATCACGCGCTGGGCGACGATCGAGATGTGGATGTTGTCCTTCTCCCCTTCGTGGAAGAGGATCGAGAACTCCTTCTCGCCGATCAAGCGGGCGAGCCCGTCGGTGGCGGCCACGTTCCCGGCGGTCAGGGAGGCGAGCGAGGTGGTGTCGAGGTTCTCGATCTCACCGTGGGCGGCGATCTGCTGGCCGTTCTTGTCGACGAGGAAGACGACCTTGGAGTTTGCGTCCGTGCGCAGCTTCGCGATCACGGCCTTGATCTGGTTGAACTCCTCCTCGTACATGACGATGTCGGGCGCCGCCATTACTGAACTCCTCCATCTGCCGGGAACCTAAGTTATAGCTTGCGGTTACAGTCTCCGCAAACGTTCGTCAGCGGAGGTCCTGGCAGCCCGGATCGCAGGCGCCACCCGTGACCTCGGGCGCGCTCCCGTCCGTCGTGAAGCAGATCCGCCCGTTCGAGTCACCGCAGAAACCGCGCACGCCCGTCTTTCCGCTTTCCATGGGGACGGCGACGTAGGCGAATGACTCCAGGCTGCCGCGAGGCGCGGCGCTGCCGTCGGCGGCCTGGGCGACGGGGTTCCCGGGATGGAACGTGCGACGGTACCCGCTCTTCACCGCGCCGGACGCGAGCTGCGGATCGAGGAAGGTGGGGCCCGCGTACGCCGGGATGCATTCCGCCGGCCTGGCCAGGCAATCGAGCGGTCCGTAATACCCGCCGCTCGCCGACTGGTACGCGGCTTCCGCGGAGATGACGGTGCGGATGTCGCCGATCGTCCCCGCCTCGTTGGCGGAGACTCGAGCGCGCAAGAGGCTGGGGATCGCGATCGCGGCCACGATCCCGAGCGGAACGATGATCAGGAGCGACAAGGCGCTCGTCACGATGCCGCCGATGGCAAGTCCCCGGCCGCCGTAGACCGCGGGCTCGCGGTTGGCGCGCATCAAGGCCATGACCCCGAGGACGATCCCGGCCACGGCGCCGAAGAGGAGGCAGCCGAAGGTCGGGAGGCTCAGGATGCCGAGCACGAGCGAGGTGATCGCGAGCCCGCGCCGCTGCGCAGGGACCGGCGCCGTCGGGTATCCGTCAGCCATCAGTCCTCCTTGATCGGTGGTCGCTCACCGGAGATCCTGGCACGTTGCGGCGCATAGTCCGTCCGCCACCGCGGGGGCGGACCCGTCGGTCGTGAAACAGATGCGGCCGGTCGAGTCGACGCAGAAGCCGCGGGTGCCGTTGACGCCCGGCCGCTGCGGGACGGCCACGTAGGCATAGCTCACGAGGCCGCTCTGCGGCGCCGGCTTCCCGTCCGCGGGCGGCGCCGCCGCCGCGCCGGGGTGGAAGGTCCATTTGTAGCCGTTGTGCGGGGCCAGCGACGCGATCTGCGAA
>JANMPI010000315.1:0-10734 GCA_031369785.1 Acidobacteriota bacterium | reverse complement strand
CACCCGACCGGGACCCGCTCGACGACCTCGACCTCGGCGGCGACGACGCCGCGGCGGAGCCGGCGCCGGCCCAAGCGCCGTCGCACCCGATGGACGACGACACCATCTCCGACGATCTCGGCGTCGAGCTCCCCGAATCCGCGGGCGCGGGCCCGGAGAGCGGCGGGTTCGACCTCGGCGACGAGCTGAACGACCTCTTCGGCGCCCAGGCCGCGGTGGAGGAGACGCCGGAGCTCGCGGCCACGGATCTCGGCGACTCCGGCCTCGCCGACATCTTCAAGGAATTCAAGAAGGGCGTCGACAAGCAGCTGGGCACGGAGGACTACGACACCCGCTACAACCTCGGCATTGCCTACAAGGAGATGGGCCTCATCGACGAGGCGATCGCCGAGTTCCAGCTCGCGGCCAAGGACGAGGGCCGCATGCTCGAATGCAGCAGCATGCTCGGGATCTGCTTCATGGAGAAAGGCATGCCGAAGCTCGCGGTCAAGTGGTTCGACAAGGGGCTGAAGGCGCCCGGCCGCAGCGAGGAGGAGTACTCGGCGCTGCGCTATGACCTCGCCACCGCGCACGAGGCGGCGGGAGAGGCGGAAGCGGCGCTGTCGCTGTTCACCGATCTCTACGGCCAGGACGCCAACTTCCGGGACGTGGCGGCCAAGGTGCGCGACCTGAGGGCCGCCCGCGGCTGAGCGTGGCCGCGACACTCTCGGTCCTGAGCACACTGCTCGTCGGCGTCCTTCTCGCCGCCGTCCCCTGGACGGCGCTCTGGGACGCCAACTACCTGCTGCAACCTTTTCCGCACGTCCGCGCGCTGATCCTGAGCGGCTACCTGCGCGGCACGGTGAGCGGGCTCGGCCTCGTGAACATCGTCCTGGCGCTCGACGAGGCGCACCAGCATCTGCGCGGCCGCGGCGAGCCGGGGTGAGGGGCGCCTTTGCCTTGACCCTCGTCACCGACCGCGCGCGGCTGCCTCCCGGCCGCGGCCTCGCCGCCCTGGCCGCGGAAGCGGCGGCCGCCGGACTCGACGCCGTGCAGGTGCGGGAGAAGGACATGGGCGATCGGGCCCTCATCGCGCTCCTCCGCGCGGTGGCGACGGAGCTTTTGGGCAGCGCCACACGGCTGATCGTGAACGGCCGCCCCGATCTCGCGACGCTGGCCGGCGCCGCCGGCGTGCAGCTTCCCGAGGAGGGCCTCCCGCCGCGCGCGGTGCGCCGCGCGTTTCCCGATCTCGCCATCGGCGCCTCCTGCCATTCCGTGGAGGGCGCGGTGCGCGCGGCCGATGAAGGTGCTCACTGGATCGTCCTCGGCCCCGTGTTTGCCACCCCGGAAAAGGAGGGGCGTGCGATCGGCCTCCAGGCGATCGCAGAGGCCGCCCGCCGGGTCTCCGTTCCCGTGCACGCGGTGGGGGGGATCACGGCCGCGAACGCGCGGCAGGCTGCGGACGCCGGCGCGCGCGGCGTGCTCGCCATCCGCGCATTCCTCGATCAGCCCGTCGCGATGGCCGCGGCGGCAATGCGGGGGGCGCGGTGAACTGGATGGACCCGTGGGTGATCATCCCCGCCGGCCTGCTGGCGCTCCTCGTCCTCGCGCGGGTGGCCCGCCTGCGTCCCGCCTTCCGCCCCCTCGTCGGCCCCTTCGCGCTCTTCGTGCTCGTGGTCAGCGGCCTCACCCTTTTCGCGGGCGGCCCGCTCCCCGCGTCGCCGTGGCTCGCCCTGCTGTTCCTGCTCCCGCTTCTCACCCTCGTCGTCCGCGGCAACGTGATCGCGTTCCAGTGGCTCTTCCAGCGGCGGCACGGGGCGAGCCCGCCCTCGCTCCTCGACAGCGTGATCTCCGTCGTGTTCTACGGCGTCGGGCTGGGCGCGGTGGCCCACTACTGGTTCAAGCTCGAGCTCACCCCGTTCCTCGCCACCTCCGCCGTGGTCGGCGCGGTGGTCGGCCTCGCGCTCCAGGACACGCTCGGGAACCTCTTCGCGGGGATTGCGCTCCACACCGAGTCGCCGTTCCGCGTCGGCGACTGGGTGCGCGTGGCGGACCGTGACGGCCGCATCGAGCAGGTCTCGTGGCGGGCCATGCGGCTGCGGACGTGGGACGGCGACACCCTCACCATCCCCAACGGCGAGGTCGCGCGGCACGTGATGCTGAACTACAGCGTCCCCATGGCGCCGCACTCCCGCGTCGTGGTGGTCGGCATCAACTACCAGACCCCGCCCAACCGCGCGATCGCCATCATCCGCGCCGCCCTCGCCCAGGTGACGGGGATGAGCGCGGGCACGCCGCCGAACGTCCGCATCGCCGGCTACCTGGAGTCGGCGATCCAGTACGAGATCCGCTACTTCTTCGGCGCCTACGAGGACTACCGCGCCATCGAGGGCGAGATCTACCGGATGATCTGGTACCACTTCCGCCGCGGCGGGATCGACATCCCGTTCCCCGTCCGCAACGTCTTCATGCACACGCCCGCGGCCACCAACCCCGCCGAGGACCTCGGCGAGCGCCTGCTGCGCGCGGTGCGCGGGATCGACCTGTTCCGCTCGCTCTCCGACGGCGAGCTGCGCACGGTGGCGGCCCGCCTGAAGCCCCTGCACTACGCGGCGGGCGAGAAGATCATCGAGGAGGGGAGCGCGGGTGACAGCTTCTTCCTCGTCGACCGGGGCGAGGTTCGCGTCCTGCGCCGCCTCGGGGGAGCCCCCCGCGAGATCGCCCGCCTCGGTGAAGGCGAGTGCTTCGGCGAAATGGCCATGCTCACCGGCCAGCAGCGGACGGCGACCGTCGTCGCGAGCACCGACGTCGACGTGTTCATGATCGACAAGGGCGGCTTCCAGGACATCCTCTCCGCGAACCCGGACGTGGCCGTGGACATCTCGGCGCTCCTCTCGAAGCGCCGCGCGGCGCTCAGCCATGCCGAGGCCGATCTCACCACCCGCTTGAACCGCGGCGCGGACCCCGAGGATGGCGATTTGAGCCAGCGGATCCTCGATCGCATCCGCAGCTACTTCGGGCTGTGAGCGACGCGGACGTGGACGCGCTGTTCGCCGCCGTGGTCGCCGCCGGAGAGGACGCGCGACGGGCGCGGGCCGCGCTGGAAGCCGCCCCCCCCGACCGGCTCCTGTTCGCCGCCCTGCTGCGGCGCGCGGTGCCGCTGCGCTTCCTGGAGATGCTCGCGACCACCCCGCCGTGGTCGGATGATCAACGCCTGATGGGCGCCGTGGTCCTGAGCCCGCGCGTCTCCCGTGCCCTGGCGCTGCGGCTCGTGGGCGCGCTCTTCTGGCGCGACCTCGCCGACGTCGCCGCTGCTCCCCGCGTCGCGCCCGCGGCGCGCGTGCGCGCGGAAGCGCTCCTCCTCGATCACATGCCGGACCTCCGCCTCGGGGACCGCATCACGCTGGCCAAGATCGCCACCCCTCCCGTGCTCGCCCGCCTCCTCGAGGACGGCGACCCGCGGGTGGTCGAGGCCGCGCTCATCAACGGCCGCGTGCGCGAGGAAGACCTCGCGGCGGCGCTGCGCAAGGACGACGTCACCCGTGCCCTCATCGAGGGGGTCGCGGCCTCGCCGCGGTGGCGCGACCGCTACGCGCTGCGGCTGGCCATCGTGCTGCAGCCGCGGGCGCCGCTGGCCATCGCCCTCGGGCAGATGACCTCGCTGCTGCCCGCGGATCTGGCCCGCGTCGCGGAGGACGAGGCGCTGCTGCCACTCGTCCAGCTAGCGGCCCGCCGGGTGGCCACGGGCCGGTGAACGCGACTACAATCCGGACTCCAACCCATGGCCTCCTTCGGTGAAAACCTCCGCCGCGAACGCGAATTGCGCGGGGTCGACCTCCATGAAATGGCCGACGCGACCAAGATCAGCATCCGCTTCCTGCAGGCCCTCGAGCAGGACCGCGTGGACGTCCTTCCCGGCGGAATCTTCCCGCGCGCCTTCGTGCGCCAGTACGGCAAGTACCTCGGACTCGATCCCGAGCGCCTGGTCGCGGAGTTCGTGTTCGCGTTCGGGGGCGATCCCGTTCCGGCCCGCACGCCGAGCGGACGGGTGCACCTCGACGGGTCGAACCGATGGTGGATGGTCGGAGCGGCGGCGGTCCTCGTGATCGCATTCGTGCTGTGGAAGACCGCGGGGCGGTCCAGATTGGCGGCCCCGGCCGAGGCGCCCGTTGCTTCCGCGGCGCCTGTCGCCTTTCCGAGCGATCGCTTGTTCCCGCCGCCGAGCATCGCGCCGGAGACGCCCTCCGGGGTGGTCGTCGGGCTCACGGTGAAAAAGAAGAGCTGGGTCGAGGCCAAGGTCGACGGGACCACGGTGCTGAGCCGCGTGATGGACGAGGGCGAGACGCACCGCCTCGACGCGCGCGACGCGGTGACGCTGTCGCTCGGGAACGCGGGCGGCGTCGAGTACTCGCTGAACGGCCGGCCGCCGGCATCGCTCGGGCGCGAGGGCGAGGTGCGGCGCAACGTCGTCATCACCGCCGCCGGCCCGTCCGCCGGCACCACCGGCGGGCCGCCCCCGATCCGCGTCTCGTCCCCGCGGCCGAGCCGTCCGTCCCCGGCGCCGACGCCGGACGACGGCGGGGCGGGAGCCGTTCCCTCTCCCGGACCCCAGGCCTCGTATGGTGGGACGAGGACCTGGTCTCCATCGGGCAGGCCGGCCTGATGGGAGAGGGGCGCGCCGTCAATCCGCTGGTCGACCAGTTCCGCCGCGGCAGCGTGCCGCGCGAGCTGCGGCTGATGGCGGCCCAGGGGTTGCTGCCGCTCAACCCCGTCGATTTCACCGAGCTGCTGCAGCACCTCCTCTCCGACAGCGACGAGGCGATCCGCGACACCGCGGGGTCGACGCTGGGCGCGATTCCGGAGTCGGAGATGCTCGCGCTCGCCGGGGATCGCGACACTCCGATCGGCGTTCTCGCCTGGGCGATCGCCAACCGGCCGGAGCCGGAGATCCGCGAGGCCGCCCTCCAGAACTCGTCGACCCCGGACGAGGCCATCGAGACCCTGGCCGCGCAGCTGCCCGAGAGCCTGGCCGAGCTCGTGGTCATCAACCAGGTGCGGCTGCTCCGCCGCACGAGCCTCCTCGTGGCGCTGGAGAGCAATGCGGGGTTGAGCGCGGACCAGAAACGCCGCCTGCGAGAGCTGCGCGAGAGCTTCCACATCGGCGAGAAGCCGGCCGAGGCGGCCCCGCCGCCGCCCCCGCCGCCGCCCGAGGAAGAGCTCCCGCCGCTCGAGCCACTGCCGCCCGACGACGTGATGATGACGGAGGCGGAGGCGATGAAGAGATACAACCTCTCCGCCGACGAGCAGCATGACGAAGCCAAGATCGGCGCGGTGCAGAAGGTGTACCGCATGAACACGGCGGAGAAGGTGATCGCCGCCCTCAAGGAGTCGCGCGAGATGCGCGCCATCCTCGTCCGCGACCCGAACCGCATCGTCTCCAGCGCCGTGCTCGGCAGCCCGAAGCTGACCGAGCCGGAGATCGAGAGCTTCGCCGGGATGCGGGGCGTCTCGTCCGAGCTGCTGCGGACGATCGCCGCCAACAAGGACTGGACCAAGCGTTACGGCGTGGTGGCCAACCTGGTGCGCAACCCCCGCTCGCCGCTGCCGATCGCGCTCAACCTCGTCCCGCGCCTGAACCCGCGCGACCTCAAGATGATCTCCGTCGACCGCAACGTCCCCGAGGTCATCCGCAAGCACGCCGCGAAGTTCATCCGCGGCCCCGGCGGCACGGGCGGCGGCAAGCACTGATCGATGGCCAACTACTACGATCTCCTGGGCATCGCCAAGTCGGCCCCCACCGCCGAAGTGCGGAAGGCCTACGCCAGGCTCGCGCGCGAGCGGCACCCCGACCGCTTCCCGGATCCCGCGGAGAAGGCACGCGCGCAGCAGGCTTTCCAGGAGATCACCGCGGCGTTCAACACGCTCTCCAGCGAGAAGGGCCGGGCGGAGTACGACCGCGGCCTCGAGGCGCCGGCGCGGCCGCCCGTTCCGGAAGAGATCGCCCGCGACGCCTTCGAGCGCGGGCAGAAGCTCTACGAGGCGAAGAACTACTTCGACGCCGTGGAGCTCTTCCGCATCGCGGCCACGCACATGCCGCAGGAGTCGCGGTACCACGCCGCCCTCGGCCGCGCCCTGGCCCGGAACCCGCGCTGGGTGCGGGAAGGCATCCAGTCCCTGGAAAAGGCCGTGCAGCTCGCGCCGCGCCAGCCCGCCTTCCACGCCGAGCTCGGCGCGCTCCTCGCCGGCCAGGGGCTGCGCATTCGCGCGCGCAAGGCCGCGGAGGCCGCGCTGCGCCTCGATCCGAGGCACCCCGTGGCGCTGAAGGTGATGGAAGAAGTGGGGGAGGACGAGCCGCCGCCCGACGAGAAGGGCGGAGGCCTGCACGGCCTCCTGCGGCGCAAGCCATGAGGTGCTCGGGCTTGCCTCGCTCCCGGTCTCGGTGTCTACTCACGGCGGACAAGAGCGCCTTTCCACGATGAAGATCACCTACCAGGCCATCACCGACGTCGGGAAGAAGCGCAAGGGCAACGAGGACAGCCTCTTCGTCAACGCGGACCAGAGGCTCTTCGTGGTGGCCGACGGCATGGGCGGGCACGCCGCGGGCGAGATCGCCTCCAAGGTCGCGGTGGACGCCATCAACGAGTTCGTGGTCCTGACCAGCGGCGACGAGGAGATCACCTGGCCGTTCGGCCTCGACGAGAACATCTCCTACGACGGCAACCGGCTGAAGACGGCGATCCGCTTCGCGAACCGCAAGGTGCTCGAGGCGACGCGCGAGAAGAGCGAATACGAGGGCATGGCGACCACGGTGGCCGCCGTGCTCGTCGACGGCGCCTCGGCCAACCTCGGCCATGTCGGCGACAGCCGCGTGTACCTCGTCCGCGAGGACAAGATCGAGCAGCTCACCTCCGACCACTCGTGGGTGAACGAGCAGATCCAGAGCGGCGTCATCTCCTCCGACCAGGCGCGCAGCCATCCGCTCCGCAACGTGGTGACGCGCGCGCTGGGCGGCAAGCCCGACCTGCAGGTCGACATGCAGGTGCACAAGATCGTCCCCGGGGACATCCTGCTCCTCTGCTCCGACGGGCTCACGACGATGATCCCCGACGACGACATCGCGCGGCTGGTGACGGAGGCCTCGGGCGACGTCGAGAAGGCGGGGCGCGCGCTGGTGGCGGCCGCCAACGCCCGCGGAGGAGAGGACAACATCACCGTCCTCCTCCTGCGCTTCGACGCCTGAGCCCGACCGTGGGCGCCCGGCCCGTGCCCCCGCCGGCCCGCCTCGTGTGGACGCCGTCCAACGGCGGCGCCGCGGTGGCCTTCGACCTTCGGCCGCAGCCGATGCTCGTGGGCCGCGACGACGACTCGGACATCCGCCTCGACGAGCCGCTGGTCTCTCGGGCGCACGCGCGCATCGAAGGGCGCGGTGACGGCTACGTCGTGCTCGACCTCGGCTCGACGAACCTCACCCGCGTGAACGGCGCCGTGATCACCGAGTGCGTGCTCCGCCCCGGCGACGAGGTCCGCTTCGGCCGCGCGGTGTGCAAGTTCGAGCTGGCCTAGACGTCCGGGCCGGCGTCGGGGCGGGCGAGGACGTAACCCTGGCCCCAGTCGATCCCCATGGCGCTGAGCGCGCGCGCCTCGTCGTCGGTCTGGATCCCCTCCGCGATCACCTCGGAGCCAATCCCCTGGCCGAGCGCGATGATCGCCTTCACCATCTCGCGGTTCACGAGGCTCACGTGGACGTCGCGCACGAGCAGCATGTCGATCTTCAGGTACGTCGGCTTCAGGCGCGCAATGGACTCGAGGCCGGAGTAGCCGGCGCCGACGTCGTCGACGGCGAACGACATCCCGAGGTCGGTGAAGTACGCCATCGTCTCGCGGAAGAGGTTGTAGTTGTCGATCACCAGCTTCTCGGTGATCTCGAGGACGATGCGGTCGGGCGACACCTGCGCCCGGGCGAGGAAGTCGATGAGCGCCTTGCCGCGGAACTGCGGGTCCCGGATGGTCGCGGGCAGCGTGTTCACGAAGATCTTCGAGTTGGACGGGATGCGGCCCGACGACAGCAGCGCGCGCTTGCGGCAGAGGCGGTCGAGCTCGACGAGCAGGTTGTGCGCGGTGGCGGCGCCGAAGAGGGCATCCGCGCCCTCCAGGCCGGACCCGCGCGGCCCGCGTGAGAGGGCCTCGAAGCCGAGGACGGTCCGTTCCTTGATCCGCATGATCGGCTGATAGGCGGTGATCACCCGCTCGCGCAGGATGATGTCCTGCAGGCGCTCGCGGACGAGGAGCTGCTCGGCCCGCCGCGAGTGCGCGGCATAGTCCATGGCCTCGACCATGGCCCGGCGCACGATGCGCTCGGCGTGGATGAGGGGGTTGTGGACCGCCATCGCGTATCCGACCTCGACCGGCGGCGGCGTCTTGATGTAAGGGAACGCCGCCCGCGCGAGGTTCGGCGCCAGCGACGCCATGAGGCGCGATCGCACGAGCTTCAGGTCGCCGACCGTGGTCGGGTTGGTGCGCCGCCGCTTGCGGTCGAGGAAGAGGATGAATTGCAGGCCGCGCGCCTGGTCGAGGGCGAGGAGATCGTCGGTGCGGAAGTCCTTGCCGCGCTGCTCGCCGAGGATCTTGAAGAGCCGGTGGCGGACCTCGGCGTAGGCGTCGGATCCGTACTCGTCCTCGACGACACCCATGCTGGACGCGTCGAGGACCATGACCCCGAGGCTTCCGCGCTCGGCCAGCTCGCCGGCGAGCTCCGGCACGCGCTCGTGGTAGGTCGGGATCCCTTCCGTCAGGACCGCTCCGCCACCGGCACCAGCGCGGGCGCGGTGAAGAAGCGCCCCTGCCCGAAGAAGACGCCCATGTCGAGGAGCGCGACCCGCTCCGACTCCGCCTCGATTCCCGCCGCGATGACCTTGGCCCCGATCTTCTGCGAGAGATCGACGAGCGTCTCGAGGAGGCTTCGCTTGATCGGGTTGCGGTCGATGTTGCGCATGAGGGAGATGTCGAACTTCAGGTAGTCGGGCTCCACCTGGACGAGGGCCTGCAGGCTCGCGTAGCCGGCGCCCATGTCGTCGATGGCCACCCCGAAGCCCTGGCGCTTCAGGTTGCGGAGGATCTCCTGGTACGGCTGGCGCTCGTCGGGGGCCAGGCGCTCGGTGATCTCGAGCACGACGTCCTGGTTGCGGAGGCCGTGCGCCTCCACCTGGCGGACGAAGGCCTCGCCCGCCACCTCGTCGTCACGCAGCGCGCTGGCCGACGTGTTCAGGAAGAGCTTGGTCCCCGGCTTCAGATGGCGCGTGGCCGATCCGAGCGCGCGGCGCCGGCAGAGGCGCTCGAGGTCGATGAGGCGGCCCGTCCTCTCCGCGAGGGTGAAGAGGCGCTCCGCTTCCTCGAACGGCCCGCCCGCGGGGCCGCGGCTGAAAACCTCGTGCCCCAGCACCTCGCGCGTGCGGAGGTCCACGATGGGCTGGAACAACGTGATGATCTGGTCGCCGGCGATGATCTCGTCGAGGGCGAGCGTCTTGCGGTCCTCCTCGCGCGTGCGCTGGCGGAGGCTCATGAACATCGCCTCGTCGAGCGCGCGGTGGATGGAGCGCTCGGCCCGCAGCATCGGGTCACGGTACATGAGCGCGTGCCCTTCGTGGAACGCGGGGGGCGCGGGGACGGCCTGCTCCAGCCGCTCGCGGATCCGCCGCGCGCGCACCTCGAGGGACGCGGGCTCGAAGGGCTGGCTATCCTGGCCGCGCACGAAGAGGAGGAACTTGTCGCTGCGCACGCCCATCGCGGCCACGATGTCGCGGGCGCCGATCAGCCCCTCGGCGCGGAGCGCGAGGAGGGCCTGCGCGAACACCTTCAGGAGCTCGTCGTAGCTCTGCCATCCGTGAACGAGCTCGGCTTGCCCTTCGCCGCCGAGGTCGAGATAGATGATCCCGACCGAGCCCCGCTCCTCCATGAGGCGCCGCACGTCGTCGAGGACGGCGGCCAGCGTGGGGAGGTCGCTGTTCGCGTCGAAGACGCTGTTCCTGAAGCGGAGCCACTCCGCCTGCAGGCGGACGTAGTCCGCCTCCGGGGGTAACGTCACCGCACGTCCTTTCCGCCTTCGCCGCGGGTCCCGAAGATGGTCTCGATCTTCACCAGCAGCTCCTGCAGCGAGAACGGCTTGCAGATGTAGTCGATGGCGCCTTCCTGCAGGCCCTGCACGCGGTCCTTGGCCTCGGTGCGCGCGGAGAGCATCGCGACGGGAATGCTCGCGGTGTCGTCGTCGATCCGCAGCAGCTTCAGCACTTCCCACCCATCCATCTGCGGCATCATGATGTCGAGCAGGACGAGGTCCGGCCGCTCGATCTGCGCGGTGGTGAGCGCCTCGTGGCCGTTGGCGGCCGTGACCACGTCGTACCCCTTCTCGCGCAGCACGAGCTCGAGGAAGTGGAGGATGTCCTCCTCGTCGTCGACGACCAGGATCTTCTTCTTCATCTTTCCTTCACAGGGCGGCGCGGCGGCCGGCCCTTTCGTGTCCGCCGAGATGGCGCCGCACTTCCGCGATCAGCGTGCCGGCGTCGAAGGGGTCGCCGCCGTCCGTCGGCGCCGGGAGCGGGGTGGGGCCGGGGAGGCTGGGGTCGCGGACCGTGGACAGGACGACGACCGGGATCCGGCTGGTGGCGGCGTTGGCGGCGAGCAGGCTGGCCAGCCGGCCGCGATCGGGCAGCCGGAAGTCGAGCAGGATGAGGTCGGGATGGCGCTCGCCGGCGAGCGCGC
>JANMPI010000302.1:0-6258 GCA_031369785.1 Acidobacteriota bacterium | reverse complement strand
CGCCGATGGATCTCGCCCGCCATCTCGCCGTAGAGCGCGGCGAAGCGGAGAGTGGAGAGCCCGCCGAGCAGCAAATAGAGCAAGGCGACGGCGGAGAAGACCGCGCGCTCGCGATGGGCGCCCGTGGCGCGGGCCATGGCGCCCGCCCCGACCGCGACGAGCGCCAGCAGGCTCGGGAAGGCCCACAGCAGGTAGCGGTTGAAATGGATGCCCTGGAACATGTTCGGCGCGACGATCGCGAAGACGACCGCGCACGCGAAGAGCCAAAGCCGGACCGGCGCGGTCAAAGCGCCGCGACGCAGCGCCGCGGCGCCGATCAGCAACAGCCCGAGGGGCGGGAAGCAGAGCGCCGCCCACGCCCGGTTGAAGCCGATGGTCGCCGACGAGGGATAGAAGCCGAGCAGCAGGCCGCGGACCACGTCGACCCCGTACTCGGCGGCGATGCCGACGGCGGTGGTGAAGCCGAAGTTCGCGAAGAGCGACTTGTCCGCGATCGACGTCCCCACCCAGGAGCCGGTGAGCGCGCGGTTGTTCAGGAGGACGAGCGCCCCGGCGAGCGCCGCCAGCCAGGGCTGAAAGGCCTCTCCGCCGCGCGCGCGCCGGCCCGGCCCGCGCCACCATCCCGCGGCGAGGAGCAGCACCAGCGGCAGTCCCTCCGGGCGGGTGAGCGCTACGAGCACGGCCGGCGCGACCACGGGCGCGAAGCGTCCCTCCGCCCACGCGATCAGCAGCGAGCGCATCAGCCATGTGCACAGGAACATGAAGAGGGCCACGTCGGCGCCATAGAGAAAGGCCCAGGCCACCGGCCCGCCGAGCGCGACCAGCCCCCCGGCGAGCCAGCCCTCGCGCCTTCCCCCGAGGAGACCGCCGATGTCGCGGGCCATCTTCACCGTCCCCACGAAGAAGACGGCGCCGGAGAGGATCGCGAACGCGACGAGCCCTTCGCCGCGGAACCCGCAGCGATGCGCGGCCGCGAGGATCCCGGTGTGGAGGAGGCTGGTGGCCCCCGTGGTGGCGGCCTCGCCCACGTTGTATCGGAAGGGATGACCCTCCGCCATCGCCCGCGCGTACTGGCAGATGAGATAGAGATCGGTGACCTGGGGAACGAACCGGCCCCCGGTCGCGAACAGCATGAACGCCACGAAAAGGGCGGCGACCGCGGCCGCACCGGCCAGGAGCCGCACGGTGGCGCGGCGGTCCGTCGCGGCGTCCGGGGGAGGCGCCGCTTCCAGATGCTGCATTGAGCGGCGCGATCATACTAAGATCCGCTGCGTTTGGCAGGACCACTGGCTTCGCTGCAGGGCCTCCTGCAGCCGCCGTTCTGGGAATGGGCGGCGGCGGCTTTCGGCTTGATCGTGGGCAGCTTCGCGAACGTCTGCATCCACCGCATTCCGCTCGGCGAGGCGATCGGGATCCCACCCTCGCGCTGCCCCGGCTGCCGCCAGCCGATTCGCCCCTGGGACAACATCCCGGTGATCAGCTTCCTCGTCCTGCGTGGGAAATGCCGGTCGTGCGGCGCCCGGATCTCGGCCCGCTATCCGCTGGTGGAAGCGGCCAACGCGGCCGGATACTGGGCGGTCGCGGTCCTCTACGGTCCGACCCTCGCCGCGGCGGTCGCCATGCCGCTCGTCACCGCGCTCCTCGTCCTGAGCCTGATCGACCTCGACCACCACATCCTGCCCGACGTCATCACGCTGCCCGGGATCGTGGCCGGCATCGCGGCGTCGTACGCCATCCATCGCGGCGGGGCCGCCGGGGACGAAAGCGCGCAGCTCCTCGGCGGCGCGTACTGGTGGGAGGCGACGGCCGCGGCCGCGGTCGGCTACGCCGCCTTCGCGCTCATCGCGTGGGCGGGGCGGAAGTACTACGGTCAGGAAGCGCTCGGCCGCGGCGACTGGAAGCTCGCGGCGATGCTCGGCGCCTTTGTCGGGTTCAAGGGCCTGCTCCTCACCGTCTTCATCGGATCCTTCCTCGGGGCCGTGATCGGAATGGCGCTCATCGGGCTCCGGAAGGCGACCCGCACCACGGCCATCCCGTTCGGCACCTTCCTCGGCCTGGCCGGGATCGCCGTCGTCCTCGCCGGTGCGCCGCTGTGGCGGTGGTACGCCCTTCGGAACGGGCTCTAGTGCCCGTCCTCCGCACCCGCCCGCTTCTCGTCGTCGCGCTCCTCGTCGCCGGACTCGTCAACATCCACGCCCTCGTGCTGAGCGTGTCCGCCCACGCGCGGTTCCGCGACAGCGCATTTGCCACCGTCCGCGCGCGCGCGTCCGGGATCCGCGCCGCGCTCGGGCAGCGCATCGCGCTCGGCGGCCTGCGCGATCGCGACACCGCGCTGCGACAGGCCATGGCCGACGGGGCGGCGGAGGTGGTGGAAGCGTTCGCGCTCGACGGGCAACGGCTCGCCGCGCTGCCCGCCGCGGGCGCTCCCGCGCGCTGGCTCGCCGACGAACAGGTGACCGCGCTCCGGGCGGGCGCCGTTCTCGTCGGCCCCGAGCCCGGCGGGCACGGCGAGCGTTTGATTGCGTACGCGCTGGTGGCGCTTCCCGACGGCCCGATCGTGCTCCGGTTCACGACCGCTTCGCCGGAGCTCGCCGAGGATCGCCGCGATTGGCAGCAGTTGTTCCTCGGCCACGCCGCGACGCTGCTCGTCCTGCTCCTCGTCGCCGGCCTCGTCCTCGGGCCCCGCCGCGAGGACGCCGAGCCCGCGCCGCCCCGCGCCCTCGTCGCCTACGAGGAGGCGATGGAGCGCCTGCGCGATCACGGCGAGGAGCTGTCCGTCCGCCACCAGGCCGAGCGCCGGCAGATGGAGGAGATCCTCCAGGACAAGGAGGCCCTCGCACGGGCCGGGGAGCTCACGGCCGGGATCGTCCACGAAGTGCGGAACGGCCTCGGCACGATCATGGGGCACGCTCGCCTCATCGAGAACACCGCCCCCGCGGGCCAGGAGAGCGCGCGGAGCATCCGCGAGGAGTGCGAGACGCTGGAGACCGTAATCCGGCGGTTCGTCGATTTCGTGAAGCGCGAGACCCTCACCCTCGCGCCGGTGGACCTCCCGCGCATGCTGTCGCGGGTGAGCGCGCGCGAGTCGCAGCGTCCGGGGCCTCCGGTCAGCGTCGACGCCCATGGCGGGGGGTCGATCGTCGCCGACGAGGAGCTGCTCGAGCGGGCGTTCGAGAACCTGGTGCGCAATGCGCGCGACGCCGCCGGTCCCGGTGGCCACGTCTGGGTGAGCGCGGCGCGGGACGCCTCGGTGGCTTCGATCACGGTGGCGGACGACGGTCCCGGCCTCAGCCCCGCGACGCGCTCGGCGCTCCGCCCCTTCTTCACCACCAAGGCCGGCGGCCTCGGCCTCGGGCTCGCGATCACCCTGAAGATCGTCCGCCTCCACGACGGCATCCTCACCATGGGCGACCGCGCGCCGCGAGGAGCGTCGGTGGCGGTTCGACTACCGGTCGCGGGCCCAACGGGTGATCGCGGTGTTACGGAAGGTAGCGTCGAAACGGGGGAAGCGTCGATCCCGACAGATGCTTAAATGAGATAAGTTGCTTATTTTCATCAACTTGAAGGACGTACCAACGGGCGGTACGTCTCTTGCTCATAGGAGGATCCCATGAGGCGAAGCATCCGTACCCGCAGTGCCGCCGTCGCGGGTTTCACGCTTGTCGAGCTGATCGTCGTCCTCGCGATCATCGTGACGCTCCTCGCGGTCGCGATTCCGAAGATCGGCCGGTACTTCCGCAACTACCAGATGAACGCGGCGGTCCGGGAGGTCTCCGGTGAAATCCAGGCCGCGCGAAACCGCGCCGTGATGAAGAACGTGAATTTCGGCACCGTCTTCTACGTCACGCGGAGCACCGGCAAGTGCGCGCCCCCCAACCCGAGCCGGTGCTATAGGGTTGCCATCGAGGACGATCAGAACCCGGCGGGCACGCCGCCGCGCACGCCCCGCGCCCTGACGCTCACGGAAGCGGAGGCCGACACCGCCCACCAGGTGACGCCGATCAAGCAGCTCCCGGGCGACGTCCAGTTCGGCACCACATGCACGTCGAACGGCGCGTTTGCGGCCACCGACGTCGCGGTCCGGTTCACGCGCCTCGGTTCGTCCTGCGATCCCGGCATTACCGCGGCCGAATGCGCGGGCGCGCTGGCCGATCCGTCGGGCGCGCCGAACGTGCTGATGAACAGCGCGACCGGCTCGTCGGTCTGCTTGATCCAGCCGTCGACGGGTCTTCGCCGCCTCATTCGTATCTCGCCCGGCGGACGGGTGATGTCCAGGGAGGGACAGGGATGAGCACGCAAGCCAGCAAGGAAGCCGGGTTCACGCTGATCGAGGCCCTCATCGCGATCGTCATCCTCGCCGTGGGGCTGATCGCGGTCACCAACCTGCTCGTCGTGGGCGCGGCGTCGAACACCATCGGCAACCATTCGACGAACACCACGACCATCGCCACGGAGACCCTGGAGAGGCTGCGCAACATCACCTTCAACCTGCTCACTGCGTCGCCGGCGGGCACGATCGAGTTGCCGGTGACCGGCGCGACGTGCGACGACAACACCACCGGGACCAATTGCGTCCGGCCCGGCAACTTCGAGGCCGTGAAGGACGTGGCCGGCGTGGGACGCGTGCACACCACGTGGGAGATCGTCCCCATCGACGGCCAGACGATCTTCGTGCGCGTTCGTGCGGAGAGCGAGTCCGCTCTCGCGCGCCGCCGCTCCCGCGCCGAGTTCACGACGATCCGCAGCTGCACTTCCGTGGCGCTGGGCTGCCCTCCCAACTAGACATGATCCACAACCAGTCGTCCGCCGTGAATTTGAGAGGAGAACGTATGCCTCACTCGAGCCGTCCGTCGGGACAGTCCGGGTTCAGCTTGATCGAGCTCATGATCGCGATGGTGGTGACGCTCGCCGTCACCGGCGCGGTCTACGGGCTGATGGCGGGCGGCAACAACGCCTTCCGCAGGGAGCCCGAGCTCACGGACCGGCAGCAGAACGCGCGCGTCGCCGTGGAGATGATCCAGAAGGACATCGGCAACGCGGGCGTGAACATGGGGCCCTTCTTCCAGTCCTTCACCCAGAACCTGAACGCGACGGGCGTCCTCACGGGCCCGACCGGCCAGGTGGCGGATGTCCTCGAGGTGTTCGGGAACGACGGGACCTGTCCCGATGCGCCCGCCAATCGTGCGAATCCGACGAGCGGAGCCAACATCAACACCCTGGGCTCCATCCCCGATTGCTACGGCGAGGACGCCATGACCCTCGTGATCTACAGCAACGGCGCCGCGAAATGGGGCCTCGCCCACAACATCCACGCCCAGGACATGAAGGTGAACTTTCCCCCCGGGCAGCAGCCGACGGGCTCGCAGATCACGAGCGTGGCCGAGCTCGGGGAATGGGCGCCGGGCGACGGAACCATTCCCGTCGCCTTGTCGCCGCTGAACATGATGCGGTACGAGATCGGTTACGACCCGCCCGGCATTCCCGCGCCCACCGGCGTCCCGAGCCTCTATCGCAGCGCGACCGGCGGCCGCGATCCCGTGAGCGGGGGGTACTTTGCGCCGACCTCGGCGGCGAACATCGCGACCGGTCGCTGGCAGCTCCTGGCCCGCGGCGTCGAGGACCTGCAGGTGCAGTATCGCAACGGCACCAATCCGTGGAGTGACGACCCGGGCGCGGTGACCTGCGCCGGCCAGTGCAAGTTTCCGACCGCGGCCGAATACAACAAGGGCGTGCGCGAAGTGCGCGTGAGCCTTTCCGTGCGCTCCGACGCGCAGAACCTCCAGGGGCAGACCACGAGCCAGGCCACGGGCCGCGCCAACGCCGTCCGCGGCAGCGTCACCACGGTGACGAGCGTCAAGGCGCTCCAGAACTACCTGTCCCAGGTCACGCCGACCGCCCAGTGCGCGACGTGCCCGGTGTGGCGCTAACGCAAATGAGTCTCCGAGGAGAGGAATTCATGCGAGTAAGAGCCGGCGCACCGCAAAGGGAAGACGGGTTCGCCTTGATCCTGGCGATCCTGGCCCTGATGCTCATGACCTTCCTCGGGCTGACGCTCGCGACGTCGACGTCGACCGAGCTCCAGATCGCGACGAACCATCGCTGGAGTGAGCAGGCGCGCTACAACGCCGAGGCCGGCATCGAATTCGGGATGCAGATTCTCACCACGGTAGGCGACTGGGAGACGATCCTGCCCGCGCGTCGGGCGGTTGCGGCCTGGCCGGCCACGGGTCCCGTGGGCGCCTCGGCGGGCAATGCCGG
>JANMPI010000263.1:0-1662 GCA_031369785.1 Acidobacteriota bacterium | reverse complement strand
GACCGGGCCGGCGAGGCCGAGCAGCTCCGCGGCCGCGACACGGACCTGGACGTACTTGTCGAAAATGAGGGTCCCCGCGGCGACGCGGACCGCGTCCTTCTCCGCGGCGCTCATCTGCGCATGGCTCTTCGCCAGCGCGCGAAGGCTGGCCGCGCGGTCGTCGATGGCGACGCCCTCGATGTTCCCCGCCCGCGCGAGGAGGCTCGCCACCATGCCGGTCGCTCCGCCGGTCGCGTCGATTGCCTGCTCCAGCCGGTTGTGCTCCACGCGGGAGGGCTCGCGCGCGAATTGCGCGAGCACGGGTCCCGCGATCTCCTTCGCCGCCGGCCCGGCCACGGCGAGGGCCTCCAACGCGCAGCCGCAGCGGTGGCACGTCCCGCCGCCTTGCGGTTCGCGCTGGAGCGCGTCGGCGAGGGCGCGGATGACGGCCGGGTCACGCGGCGCCACCTTCGCCATCGCCCGCGTCACCTCGCAGAAGTACGCGACGCGCCCATACGCATCGGCGTGGTCCTGGTCATGGAGCACGGCGATCAGCGTGGGCGCGACTCCCGCGGCGAGAGGACCGATCTGCTGCAGTCCGGTCAGCGCGTCGCTCTTGTCGCGCGGCAGGAGGGCGGTATCGCGAAGGTCCCCCGCCAGCTCCTGCGCGACCGCGGCCGCGCGCTCGCGGAACGCGCGCTCGTCGAGCCGGCCGACGGTGGAGTTGTGCTCCTTTCCCGGCTCGCGGACGCGGCTGCCGATGGCATAGGCCTCGCCGAGAAGGCGGCGCCCGGCGGTATTCACCGGGGCGAGAATCATGAGGACGACGATGGCCCACCGCATGTCGGCTCCCTCGGACGGCCCGAGGGTATCCCGAACAGGGAACCTTCCGCGCGCCGATCACGTCAGAGTGACCGAGCGATGTTGGTCCGTCTCGCATTCACGGTCGTGCTGGCGCTCGCTCTCGGCATCGGGACCGCTCACGCCCTGGTGGCGGAGAGCGAGTCCGTCACCAACACGCGCGGATACCAGCTCCTCCGGAGCGGCGACTTCCAGGGCGCGATCACCGTCTTCCTGGAGAACGTAATTCACGTGCGCTTCACGGACGCATACCGGGGCATGGCCCTTCCGGTGGAGGCACGGCCCTAGCCGCCCTTTTCGTCGCGTCCCGTTCGACGCTGTGACACTTCCGCTCCGGCGACGTATATAGCTGTTATGGCCCCCGACGACGCGATGCCCGGCCGGCTGGCGCGATGGCTGACCGCGGCCGAGCCCGACTGGGACGCCGTGTACGCCGAGCAGCTGCCGCGCGTCTACAACTTCTTCCGGTACCGGTTCGGCGCCTCGGCCGACGTGGAGGATCTGACCGCGCGCACGTTCGAGAAGGCGTGGCGCGCGCGAAGCGGGTACCGGCGCGATCTGGCCGGATTCTCCACCTGGCTGCTCAGCATCGCGCGCAACGTCGCGGCCGATTACTGCCGCTCGCGAAAGCCGACGCTGGCGCTGGATGACTCCCTCGGTCTCGCGGCGAGCGGCACGCCGGAGACGGAAGCCGCACAAAAATCAGATGCCGAGCGGCTGGCAAGGCTGATGGCCGAGCTGCCCGAGCGCGAACGCGAGCTGATCGCACTGAAGTACGGCGCTGGCCTGACGAACCGCGCGATCGCGAAGGCCAGCGGCCTG
>JANMPI010000245.1:0-10214 GCA_031369785.1 Acidobacteriota bacterium | reverse complement strand
GGATACTGCTCGGCGACGATGCAACCGACGGGCTGGTGGTCGATCTCGAGGGCGGTCGGCCCGGGCGCGGACGGCGCCGCGGTCGTCTCGACCTTGGCCGTCGTCGGCTCCGGCCGCACGCGCACGAGGGTGCTCGACACGTACCCGCGCCGGCCCGTCGCATCCTCGACGAGGTACCACGCGCCCTCGGTGCCGATCACCTTCGCGATAGCACCTCGCTCGAGACGAAAGACGACGGCGGACGTGGTCGAGCCGGCGGAGCGCACGTTTGCCGCGGCGACGATGACCTCGACCTGCCGTTCGCCGGGCGGGTCGGCGGCCACCGCCGGCAGCGCGAGGCTGCCGCTGAGCAATACGGCGAGCGCGCGCGTCATGACGCCATGGGAAAGGATCCCCGAGTGGTTGCGCATTCGAGCCTCCCTAATTCCGAAATTGGGCGGAGCCTACCACCGCGCTGGTATCCGCGGGGTTCATACGTCCTGGCCCGGGAGATCCAGCGCCTCATCCTCGAGATCGCGCCCAACAGCCCGCTCTAGCGCGCGGACTGGGGGCAGTTCGGGTGGCGCTTCAGCATCGCCTTGACCGTCGTCATCTGACGGACCAGCGGCTGCTTCAACAGATGAAGGATCACCGGCGGCGGCGTCGCCGGCCAGCGCGCGAGGTTCTCGACGATGAGGGTCGAGGTGAACGCCCGCGCGCACAGGAGCGCGGCCGACTTGCCGTCCAGCGACAGGCCGGAAAGGGCGAGCAGCGCGCGGCCTTCGGTGCGCAGGATGAGCTCGACGCGCTCCTCCGCCGACACCTCCGAGAACCTCCGGCGCAGCAGCTGCATCGCGCCCTGGCGATTGCGCTCGGGTAGCTCGCGGCTCTGGGTCGCGTTGTAGATGTCGCCGAGGCGGCGGCGGGACAGGATGCGCTGCAGGAGGGGCGCGGACGTTTGGGGATTGCGGAGGATCAGCCGCTGGACCTCGGTGTCCTGGAGCAGCGCCGGCTTCTCCGCCACCGCGTCGAGCCCGACGGCATTGCCGTGGTGGGCGACGATGAGCCGCGCGTGACCCAGTCCCACGCGCGGATTCTCCATCACCGCGCGGACCACCGCGGGAACCGGATCGAAGCAGAAGGCGGAGAGCTCGGGCTCGACGGCGGCTGCGGCGCGCGAGACGCGCGCATCCTCCGGCAGTGAATGCAGCTTCGTCTCGAAGAGCTGCCGGTGGGTGGCGGACGGCGCCGCTTCCTCGGCCGCGACGACCACCTCCGGGGGTTTCTCCGCGCCCGGCCGCGGGCCGATCGCTCCTTCGCGCAACAGGCGGTCCAGGATCGGCCCCAACGCCTCCGGCGTCATGCCGCTGATGAGCGCGAGGTCCGCCACGCTGGTGGCGCCGTCGATCCGGGAGAGGAGATAGCCCTCGACCGGCGTCAGCTTCGACGCCTCGAGGCCCCGCGCGATCGCTACGGGCCGCCAATCGTCTCCGGGGGGGCGTTCCAAGCAGCAGAAGGGTACCGCGGACTTGCCCGCTTTACCCCGCACTCGCCCGGCACATCGCGAAGCTCGCCCACAGCGCGCCCGCGCCGCCGGGTCAAGGCCGGCATCGAGCTGCCCGCGACGCCTTGATATCATCCACGGATGTGCCGAAACATCCGCCCCCTGTTCAATTTCGAGCCCCCCGCCGGCGAGACGGACGTCCGCAACGCGTCGCTGCAGTTCGTCCGCAAGATCGCGGGGACGACGAAGCCGTCGAAGGCCAACGAGCACGCGTTCGACCATGCCGTCGACGAGGTGACGGCGGCGTGTCAGAAGCTGCTGGCGTCGATGGTCACGACCGCGCCGCCGAAGAGCCGCCAGGAGTTCGAGGAAAAGGCGCGCGAGAAGTCGCGCCAGCGCTTCGCGAAGCAGGCGGGCTGAGCCCGGCGGGGCCGCGCTCTAGCGGACCTTCGATCGCGCGCAGGCCTGCGGCTGCCCCGCGGCACATCCCTTCTTGAAGAGCGAGGCCGCGCGGGCGAGGTCGCGCGGCACGCCCTCCGCGGTGTCGTAGAGAACGCCGAGCTCGTAGCAGGCGTCGCCCACGCCGCCCTCGCAGGCGCGCTCGTAGGCCGCGAGGGCCGCCGGCACGTCGCGGGTCAGGTACTGGCCGCGGCGCTGCTGCCGCGCGTAGCGATAGCAGCTCATCTGGCTGCCGGTGTCGCACGCCTTC
The DNA here is from genome assembly GCA_031369785.1 of Acidobacteriota bacterium. Taxonomy (GTDB): domain Bacteria; phylum Acidobacteriota; class Vicinamibacteria; order Fen-336; family Fen-336; genus JANMPI01. The sequence goes on along the minus strand of JANMPI010000245.1, from coordinate 8,022 downwards.
TTGTAGAGCGTCATCGCCATCGGCATGTCGAAGCCGGTGCCCTCGGCCTTCTCGTACATCGGGGCCAGCCGCACGCACGCGTTCGTATCCCCGCCGTCGCAGGCCTCCTTGAAGAGCTTGAAGGCGCCCACGGCGTCCGGCGTCACCCCGGCGCCCGTCGCGTACATGTCGCCGAGGCTGACGCAGCCGCGCAGGTCGCCGAGGTTGCAGGCGTCGCGATAGAGGAGGGCCGCCTTGGCGACGTCGCGGGCGGCGCCGCGCCCCGAGAAATGGGCGGTGGCGAGCTCGTAGCATCCGCGGCCGTAGCGTCCGTCGCACGATTCTTTGAAAAGCGAGCCGGCGCGCGTCATGTCCCGCGCGACCCCAGTCCCGTTCTTGTGCATGAGCCCGACGCTGTGGCAGGCCGCGGGATCGTGCGCCTCGCACGCGCGGGCGAAGAGCCCGGCCGCCCGGGCTGCGTCGCGCGCCACGCCGGAGCCGGCTTCGAGGGCCAACCCGAGGTTGGCGCAGGCGGCCATGTTCCCCGCGTCGCAGCCTTTCGTGAAGAGGGTGGCCGCCCGCGTCACGTCGCGCCGCACTCCGCTGCCCTCGCGGTACGCGACGCCGAGCTCGCCGCAGCCCGCCGCCTCGCCAGAGTCGCACGCCTTCTGGAAGAGCTGGGCGGCGCGGGTGACGTCGGCGGGCCCGCCCGCCGCGTCACGCGTCATCACCCCGAGCGTCACGCAGGCCCGCGTCGTCCCCTCGTCGCACGACCGCGTGAAGGACAGCCGCGCGCGTCCGAGGTCCTTCGGGACCTCCTTGCCCTCGTAGAAAAGCGTCGCCACGCGCAGGCACCCCTCGGCGTGCTTCAGGTCGCAGGCCTTCTGGAAGAGGAGCACGGCGCGCTCGACGTCCTTCTTCCCCGTCTCCCCGGCCAGCTGGATGGAGGCGAGCTCGAAGCAGCCGACGGGGTCGTTGAGCTCGCAGGCCTTCTTGTAGAAGTCGGCCGCCTTCTTTGCGTCGCGCACCGGGCCCTCGCCCCGCCGATACGCGCCGGCCAGGGTCATGCAGTCCGAAGCACTCCCCTTGTCGCACGTCTTCTCCATCGGCTTCGGATCGAAGGCGGCGGATGGCTGCTGGGCCGAGGCGGCCGCCGCGCCGGAGACGATCATCGATACCGCGATCAGGGCCCGCATGAATCCTCCATCCCATCTCCGTCGGATGTTGCATAGAATGGCACGAACCGCGTTCCGGTTGGACACACAAAGATGAGCTTCACCGCCGTGCTCGGAGCGGCCGTCGCGGCGACCCTCGCCCTCGTGGGCGTGGCGGTCTTCATCCCCGCGTACATGGTGCCGAGCGCGGTCGCGGTGGGCGCGCTCGTGATCACGCCCGTCCTCGTCCCCTACATGAAGAAGCGGGCCGCGGAGCGCAAGGGGACCGGGCGCGGGCGGTCCGCGTACGGCGCGCACACGCCGCGCCGCATGCAGTCCGTCATCGAGGCCTACAACACCGACGAGACGCCGGACATCACGATGCTCGTCGACTACATCCTGCAGCAGGCCGCGCTGCAGCAGGCCTCGGACATCCATATCGTCCCCTACCGCGACTACGTCCTCGTCCGGTTCCGGGTCGACGGCATCCTCACCGACATCGCGAAGATCGACGCCAAGCTCCGCGAGCAGCTGACGAACCGGCTGAAGGTGCTCTCCCGCGTGATCATCTTCGTCCACGACCGCCCGCAGGACGGACGGCTCGACCTCACTGTCGGCGACCGCGAAGTGGATCTCCGCGTGGCCTTCATGCCGACGATGCACGGCGAGCGCGTCGTGATGCGCATCCTCGACCGCGGCGAGGGCGGGTACGGGCTGGAGACCCTCGGCTTCAGCACCGAGCAGTTGCGCCTCTTCAAGGAAATCGTCGCGCGCCCGCAGGGGATGGTCATCCTCAACGGGCCGACGGGGTCCGGCAAGACCACGACGATCTACTCCGCGCTCCGCGACATCCTCGAGCACGGCGGGCAGGGCTCCTCGATCTACACCCTCGAGGACCCGATCGAGTTCGACCTCGCCAACATCAACCAGACCCAGATCGAGGAGGCGCAGGGCTTCACGTTCGCGCAGGGCCTGCGCACGATGCTGCGGCAGGACCCGGACGTGATCATGGTCGGGGAGATCCGCGACCTCGACACCGCGCGCATCGCGGTGCAGGCCGGGATGACCGGCCACCTCATCATCACGACCGTGCACGCCAAGCAGGCGTCCGGCGTCTTCGTGCGCCTGAACGAGATCGGCGTCGACCCGCACTCCGTGGCGTCCGCGGTCACCGCCGTCATCGGCCAGCGGCTCGTGCGCGTGCTGTGCCCGAAGTGCAAGGTGCCGGCGCCCGCGACCCCGGGACAGGAAGCGAAGCTCGGCCTGCCGCTCGCCGGCCACACGTATTACGCGCCCAGCGGATGCGCGGCCTGCAACCAGAAGGGCTACGCCGGCCGCAAGGGCGTGTACGAGATCCTGCTGGTGGACGAGCCCATGCGCGAGCTCCTCTCGGGGCGCGCGTCTCCCGACCGCATCCAGCAGGCCGCGGTCTCGCGGGGGATGACGACGCTCATCCAGAACGGAGTCCGCCTCGCGCAGGAGGGCGACACCTCGCTCGAGGAAGTCCTGCGCATCCTGCCCCCCGAGCAGCAGCGCGCATGAATCCGGTCGAGGCCTTCCGGGAGCACGACTCGACGGCGCTGCGCCTCGGCGTCGTCGCCGCGCTCGTGGGGCTGGCGGTGGCGCAGGCTTCGGCGGGCGGGCCGGCCCGGACGATCGTCGCCGTGGCGCTCATCGTCGGGGTGCCCGTCCTTTCCTTCCGGCTCTTCGCCGCCGCACCCGCGTTCTCCCTCGCCGTCGCTCTCGGCGCCTGGTTGGTGTTCCGCCCCTCGCTCGCCGCCGGCCTCCAGCCCGTGCCGGTGCAGCTGGCGTGGCGGCTCGCCTACATCGCGGCGCCCGCGATCCTCCTCGGGATGGCGCTGTCCGATCGCGACCGCGAGCGCCTGCGCCTCGGCCCGCTCCATCTGTACGGACCGGCGGTGGTGATGGCGATCGGCGTCGTCGTCCACCTGTTCACCCGCGAGCCGACCGTCGCGAGCAGCCGTGAGATCAACCAGCCCCTCGCCATCTACTCGATGTGCTACGCGGCGCTCATCGCGGTCGCGGCCGTGCTCCGCCTGCAGGACGCGCCGGCCGCCGGCGTCCGCAAGGAACCGGCGGCGACGACCGCCCGCGGCGAGGAGCTCGAAGAGCAGGGGCGCCACGCGCTCGCCTCGCGCGCCTACGAGCGCGAAGGGCAGATGGAGAAGGCGGCGCAGACGGCGGAGCGTGCCGGTGACTGGGCCCGCGCCGCGCGCTTGCACAAGCTGAACGGCCAGGACTTCCACGCCGCCGAGATGTACTCCCGCGCACAGATGTGGAAGGAGGCGCTCGACGGCTATGAGCGGTCGAGCTCCTGGGCGGCGGCGGCGCGGGTATGCGTCCAGCTCGGGGACATCGACCGCGCGGCGGAGATCCTCGACAAGGCGGGAGACCGCCCGGCCGTGGTGCGCCTGCTGGAAGAGGCGGGGCGCACGCCGACGTCGGACCAGTACATGAAGGCGGGAATGCCCGCGCGCGCGGCGGCGGTGCACGAGGAAGTCGGCGCCTACGCCCGCGCGGCCGAGGTGTACGAATACAAGCTGAACGACCGCGCCCGGGCGGCGGAGATGCACCTGAAAGCCGGGGACTTCCTGAAGGCGGGCCGTCTCCTCGAAGGGCTCGGCCGCAAGCAGGAGGCGCTGGAGGCTTTCTCCGCCACCCCGGCCGGGGCGGTGGAGGCGGCGCGGATGTGCATCGCCGCCGGCATGCCGGAGCGCGCGGCGGAGATGCTGGCGCGCGTTTCCGCGGAGGAGCTCTCGCAACTGGAGGATGAGCCGACGCTCTCCGTGGTGGCGCGGGTGATGATCGACTCCGGCCGCAACGAGGATGCCGTCCGCATCCTCCAGGGGCTGAAGCGCCGCGGCTCCGCTTCGGGGACGGTGCGGCTCCTCCTCGGCCGCGCCTTCCTGAACACGGGCCTGCTCGAGCTCGCGGAAGAGGAGCTCCGCGTCGCCGCCGACATGCCGCTCGAGCCCGCGGAGGAGATGCGCGCGGGCTATCTCCTCGGCTGCGTGCTCGAGACCCGCGGCAAGGTAGACGACGCCGTGCACGCGTTCCACGAGATCATGCAGAAGGACCTGCACTACATGGACGCGCAGGCGCGCTACGTGAAGCTGAAGGCGCGCGCGTCGGGAGCGACTCCCTCCTAGCGCCGCCTCCCGTGCACGGGCGGGGACGGAACCGCGGGCCGGCCGACCGGATTCTCCTCGAGCTCCTTCATCAGCAGCTCCACGGCCTTCTCCAGGCTGGGGTCGCCGCCCGCGATCCGGCGCTCGGGCACGTCGATCACCTCCACGTCCGGCGACACGCCCTCGTTCTCGATCACCCACTTCCCCGAGCGGTCGTAGATGCGGAAGGTCGGCACCTGCAGCGAGCCGCCGTCCATCAACGGAGGATTGCCGGAAAGGCCGATCAGCCCGCCCCAGGTGCGCGTCCCGACCAGGGGGCCGAGCTTGTTCTCGCGAAAGAAGTACGGGAGCGCATCGCCGCCGGAGGCGGAGTAGCCATTGATCAGCATGGCCTTCGGGCCGTCGTGGGCGAAGCCGGGAGTGGTGAATCCCTCGATGCCGCGGCGCGCCCAGTAGGCGAGGGTGCGGCGCGTCAAGTACTCGATCATGCGATCGGGGATGAACCCGCCGCCGTTGTAGCGGTCGTCGATGACGAGGGCCTGCTTGCTCGACTGTGAGTAGAAGAGCTTCTGCAGCATCCGGTTCCCCGCGGTCGAGGTGTCCGGCAGGTGAATGTAGCCCACCTTGCCCCCGGAGAGCTTGTCCGCGAGCGCCATGCGGCTCCGCACCCAGTCGAGATACAGGAGGCCGAGCTCGCTCGACACCGGCCGCACCGTGACCTCGCGGGCGCCGGCCCCGGACGCCCTGTCCGCCACCTTCAGGACGACGGAGGCTCCGGCCTTGTTCTCGAGCAGGCGATAAGGGTTGTCGGTGGTGACGAGATCGTGCCCGTCGATGGCAAGCAGGAAGCTTCCCTCCTTCACTCTCACCCCGGTCTCGGTGAGCGGGGAGCGGAAGTTGTCGTCCCAGTTCTCGCCCGGGTAGATGCGTGCGATGCGGTACCGGCCCGACGGATCCGCGACCAGCTCGGCGCCGAGCATGCCGCCGAGGACGCGCGGGACCTTCGGCTCGTCCCCCGATGCGACGTAGGTGTGGCCCGCCTCGAGCTCGCCCATCATCTCGCCGAAGATGAAGTCGAGGTCGGAGCGATGGGCGACGAACGGCACCAGCGCGCCGTAGCGCGCCTTCATTCCCGCCCAGTCCACGCCGTGCATATTCGGGTCGTAGAACCAGTCGCGCGCGATCCGCCAGCCGTCCTCGAACATCTGCGCCCATTCGGCCTTGAGATCGGCCTTCACCTTGAGCGCGGCGAGGTCGATCCTTCCGTCGCCCGACTTCACGCCCGCCTTGGCATCGGTCAGGAACCAGTCGTCTTTCACGCGGTAGAGCAGCTTCTTGCCGTCCTTCGACAGCACGTAGCTCGATGCGCCGTCCACGACCTTCTCTTCCTTGCGCTCCTTCAGGTCGAAGCGGAGGAGGGTCGTGTCGTCCCCGTCGACCTTCACGTAGTAGAGGGCGTCCGGCGCCGCGGCCAGAGCGCGATAGCCGCCGGCCTTGACCCCGGGCAGCGCCACCGTGCGGTCGACGAAGGCTTCCGCCACCACCGAGACGGCGGGCGGCGCCACGGCCGGCTTCGGTTTGTCCTTGTCCTTGTCCTCGTCCTTGTCCTTGTCCTTGTCGTCGGCAGGCGGTTCGGCCGGCTTGTCCGCCGGCTTGTCCTTGTCGGCCGCCTTCTCCTCGTCGGTCTTCGGGGGGAAGAGCGCGGGCACCTCGGGAGTGAGCGCGGCGGCGTAGATGCGGGTGGCGCCCGTGTAGAGGTAGTTGAACTCGAAGGCGCTGAAGGTCAGGTTGAAGTCGCGGTCGGACAGGAAGAACAGGTACTTGCCGTCCGCGCTGAAGACGGGCGAGGAGTCCGGCGTCAGCCCGTCGCCGAGCATGGTCGCCTGCTTGCGGTCGAGCGAGTACACGGCGATCCCCGGGAGGCGGGTGGCGTGGCTCTTCTCGTACACGAGCCAGCGGCTGTCCGGCGACCAGCGGTAGATCTCGAGGTCCTCGCGCGTACCCTTGTCGGCGTCGGTGATCGCGCCCGTCGCGACGTCGAGGATGCGCAATCGCTGCCGGCGATCGCCGAAGGCCAGCCTGGTCGAGTCCGGGCTCCACACCGGGTCCAGCCGCCACACGCCGCCGTCGGTGGTGAGCCGCCGCGCGGCGCCGCCGGCCTGCGGCCGCACGTAGATCTCGTACTCGCCGGTCGCGTCCGAGAGGTACGCGATCGACTTCCCGTCCGGTGACCACGTGGGCGACATCTCGCGCACACCCGGCGTCTCCGTGAGGTTGCGCGCCGCGCCGTCCTTGGCGGGCAGCGTGAAGATCTCGCCCCGCGCCTCGAACACCGCGCGTGCGGCGGACGGCGAGAGGTCGACGCGCCCCACGTTGCCCTTCACGTCCTTCCACTGGGGAGCGGCGGTATCCATCGCGGCGCCGAGCGTGATCGGGATGCGCTCCGTCTTCTCCGTGCGCAGGTCGAGGCGATGCAGATAGCCGCCGTTCATGAACACGATCGCGCCCGGGCCCATGCTCGGCCAGAGCACGTCGTACTCGGTGAAGCTCGTGAGCTTCCGCACCGCCCTGGTGGCGATGTCGAGCGCGAAGAGGTTCAGCGTGTGATCGCGGTCGGAGGTGAAGTAGACGGTGTTCCCCGCCCACATCGGGAAGTTGTCGGTGGCGGGATTGTCGGTGAGCCGCAGGGAGCGATGGGCCACGAAGTCGTAGATCCAGATGTCCTGCGCGCGCCCGCCGCGGGTGCGCTTCCAGGTGCGGAACTCGCGGTCGACGGGCGTGTACGCGATCTTCCGGCCGTCCGCGGACAACGACGCGCTGCCGCCTTCGGGCAGCTCCAGCGGCGTCTCGAGCCCGCCCGCGGGATCGACCACGTAGTACCGCCCCATGCGGTTGCTCCACGGCACGCGGTTCATGCGCACGAGGACCTTGCCCTCCGGCGTCCAGCCGAGGACCCAGTCGTCCCACCCGCCGCGCGGCGGCATCGGGCCGACGTCGTTGTAGTACGTGAGCTGCTTCGGCGTCCCGCCCCAGGCCGGCATCACGTAGACCTGTCGCGTGCCGGTGTATTCGGCGCTGAACGCGATCCATTGCCCGTCGGGAGAGATCTTCGGGAAGAGCTCGAGCCCCGCGTGCGAGGTCAGCCGCCGCGCCGCGCCTCCGGACGTGGCCGCCTGCCAGATGTCCCCGCCGTACACGAACACGACGGAGTCGCCGTGGATGTCGGGGAAGCGCAGCAGCCGCGCTTCCGGGGGGCCGTTCACGGCGGCCATGGACGGCGTAGCGAGCAGCAGCACGGCGAGCGCGAGGATCAGGCGCAAGAGAACCTCGTCAAATCCAGCGGGTTGAACGGCGGAACGCGCGACGAAGAACAGCCTAGCCGAACGCCGCCGCGACCGCCACGCCGATGGCCTTCTCGAACAGCGCCTGCAACCGCTGGCGCCGCGCCGCGGGGAGCTTGAGCACCGCCGTCTTCACGACCCGGCTCATCTCCGCGTCCTGCGCGGTATCCGTCGGATGCCCGCCGCGCACGCGATCGAGGTACGGTCCGAGCCGCGCCCGGTCGTTGGCGGGGACCCTGCCGTAGAGCTCGGTCGACAGCGCGCCCATCTCCCTCTGCTCGGCGGCGGTGAGTGCGGCGAGGCCGCGGCCGGCCAGCAGATACGTGCGGCGAAAGGCCTCCACGGGATCGAGGGTCTGGGCCTGGCTCTGTCCCATCAGCATCTCCGCCGCCGCGCGAG
>JANMPI010000228.1:0-2533 GCA_031369785.1 Acidobacteriota bacterium | reverse complement strand
ATACGCGCAGTAGGTGCCGGTGCGAACGGCCCGCTCGAGGTGCTCCCCCAGCTTCGCGTCGTGCTCGCGGATTCGCGCCATGGACTGGCGGAGGGCCCGGGTCACGCTGACTCTTGCCCGCTCCGAATCCGAGCCCGCGTGTCGATCGCGACCCCCGAGTCCCACCGCGCGCGCAAGCTCGCGAACGAGAAACTCGCGCTCGGCTTCCGCCTGCGTGACACGCGCCGCATCGTCCATCGTCCGCGCCTCTTCGATGTCCTCTTCGATCTCGGCGAGCCTTCGGCGATAGGCCTGCTTGGCTTTGGCATCCAGGAGCTCGCCCGCATCCCCGCCCCGGAAGGTCGGGGGCCCCGCGTGCGCGCCGGAAACGAGGTCCACCACGTGGAACTCCTTTCCCGGATCGGCGAGCAGCCGCGCCAGGTAGTGCATGCCCTTCAGATCGCGCAGACGAGCGGTGTGCTCCTCGAACACGATGGACCAGAAGTCGCCCTCCTGACGGAAGACGTTGGCCTGGCCGGTCCGCCCGGCGTCGCCCAGGGCAAGGTCGCCGCACGCGTGCGTCGCGCGGACGGCGGCCCGCTTCGCTCCGATCTGCTCGAAGACCGACCGCGCGGCGCGGAACTCCAGGAGGGCTTGCGCCTCCCTTCCTTCCGCGCGGTACGCGTCCCCGATCCCCATCCGAGCGAGAGAGGTCTCGTAGGGCGCGCCGACTTCGTTCCAGAGATGCGCTGCCGCCGCGAACTCCCGTCGGGCGCCGGCCGCATCGGCTTCGCCCAGCCGTACGTTTCCGCGCGCGTGCGCTGCGCTGGCGGAGAGCGCCTTGCTCTCGAACAACGCCGCGATGTGCGCCAGCTCCTCCGCCGCCGCCCGGGCGGCATCGAGATCCCCGGCGGCGATCTCGATCTCGACCTGCGCCTCGTGGAGAGGCGCCCGGCGCAGCTGTGAATTCGGCGGGACCTCCTTGGAGGGGACGTTTCCGGGACGCTCGAGCGCGTCACGGATGGACGCGCGCGCGACGTCTACGTTCCCCTGCGCGAGATGCACGAGGGCGAGCCCCGGCTGCGGGTCCCACCCGGCCTCGTGGGCCGCGACGAACGCCGCCTCCGCGCCCGGGATGTCGCCTCTCCGAAGGCGGATGCGGCCGACCTCGGTCAGCGGCCAACCGAGCTCCCGGCGCAGGTACGGGCGCAGCTCCTCGCAGGCTTGCAGCGCTTCCTTCTCCGCTTCCACGCACGAGCCGCGCAGGCGAAGGATCTCGGCGCGATGAAGCCGACAGCGTCCGTGGACGCTACCCACGGGCTGACCCTGCCGCCAACGCTCCATCGCTTCCGTCCACTCGTCGGCCAGGTCGTATTGCGCGAGCGCTTGCAGCGCGCAGACGACCTCGCAATAGACGATCCCGGTGGACAGGGGGTCGAGCTCACCGGATACCGCGGCCGTCCCCGCTTCGTCGAGAAGCCCGAGCCCCTGCGCGACGTCGCCATCGAGGATCAGGCAGCGGGCCTCGGCGACACGACCGATCGCGGCGGCGGCGGGGGCACACTTGGCACCCGTCGCGATCGCCTGGCGGGCCCACCGCCGCGCTTGGTGGAAGTCGCCGGAGAGCAGCCGCTCGTAATTGCGGACCACGGCGAGCCAGGCGTGAACCGGCGTCTCGTCCAGGCCCTCCAGGAGCTGCTCGCACCGTCTTGCCCAGCCACGGACGGGGGCCATGAGGGCGGTGTCGAGGAGCAGGTGCAGGGCCACCTTGACCGCCGCGCCGGCGGCGGCGAGACGATCACCCGCGGCCAGGCTCTGCGCATACGCGCGGTCCCACGCCGCGATCGTCACTTCGAGATGGCCGGCTGCGTACGCCATGTCGGCCAGGAGCGCGAGGTCGGGCGGGCTCAGGGGCGAGCGCGCGTCGGCGGCGACGAGCAGGTCGTAGGCCTGTTGCCAGTCGCCGCGTGACACGGCATCGCGGGCCGGGTCCTGGGTCATGGGGCGGCCATTGTAACGGCAGAAGTTACGACGGCGCCCGCGTTCGTTACGCCATGGGGGTATGGAGGTCTCAATGCGAAGGATCGTTGTTTGTTGTGTCGTCGCCCTCGTGCCCATGGTCGGAGCGGCGCAGGCCCAAAGGGCGGTGCCCGCGCACACCCTGGTGACCGCCGGGGAGCTGAAGTGGGGCGAGCCGCCCCCGGTTTTCGAGAAGGGCATGTCGTTCACCGTCGTTTCCGGAGACCCGGGCGTAGCCGGCCACTTCGTGGTGCGCCTGCGGATGCCGGCCGGCTACAAGATCGCCCCTCACACGCACCCGACCGATGAGCGCGTGACCGTCCTCTCGGGGACGCTGGCCCTGGGGATGGGCGACACGTTCGACAAGGCCGCGATGAAGGACCTGCCCGCGGGTGGCTACGCGGTGTTGCCCGCCGACATGCGCCACTTCGCGATGGCGAGATCCGCGGCGACGGTCCAGGTCGACGGCGCAGGCCCGTTCGCGCTGACGTACGTCAATCCCGCCGACGACCCGAGCAAGCGATAGCGGCATGGA
>JANMPI010000197.1:0-30880 GCA_031369785.1 Acidobacteriota bacterium | reverse complement strand
CGACGTCGAACTCCTCGCCCCGGTCGCGTAGCGCGACGAGGGCGGCGCGCGTGTCCCTCTGGACGACCTCCGCGCCGGACAGGCGCAAAAGCGCGAGGTTCGCGCGGACGGCCTCTACGGCGGTGCGGCTCTGGTCGACGAGCACGACGCGCTTCGCCCCGCGGGACAGCGCCTCCAGGCCGACCCCCCCGCCCCCCGCAAAGGCGTCGAGGAACCGCGCGTCGCGGATCACCGGGGCCAGGATGTCGAACACGGTCTGCCGCACCCGCGCGCCGGTGGGCCGCGTGTCGTTCCCCGCCGGCGCCGTGAGCCGCCGCCCCTTCCCCGCTCCGCCGATGATGCGCGGGCTCATCCGACGCGGGCCAGCCCGAACCGCCGCTCCCATCCCTCCTCGCCCAGCAGCCCGCGCAGCGACGCCGTCCCTTCCGCGCCGCGGCGCACCAGCGCGAACGCCTCGCGCCGCGCATCCTCGAGAAGATCGCGGTCCCGCATCAGGTCCGCGACACGGAGCAACGGCAGGCCGGATTGCCGGGTCCCGAAGAAGTCGCCCGGCCCCCGCAGCTCGAGGTCCTTCTCCGCGATGGCGAAGCCGTCCTCGGTGCGCACGATGGTGTCGATGCGCGCCCGCGCCTCCGCGGAGAGATGGCCGTGGGTGACCAGCAGGCAGGACGACGCCGCCGCACCGCGCCCCACGCGGCCGCGCAGCTGGTGGAGCTGGGACAGCCCGAACCGCTCTGCGTGCTCGATGACCATCAAGGTCGCGTTCGGCACGTCCACGCCGACCTCGACCACGGTGGTCGAGACCAGCACGTCGATCTCGCCGCGATGGAAGGCCGCCATCACCGCGTCCTTTTCCGCGGACTTCATCCGCCCGTGCAGCAGGCCGATGCGGACCTCGGGCAGCGCCTGCGCCCACTCCGCCGCCATCGACGTCGCGGCGCGGACGTCCTCCAGCTTCTCCGACTCCTCGACCAGGGGATAGACGATGTACGCCTGCCGGCGGTTCGCGACCGCATCGCGCACGGTCTCGACGATGGCGCGGCGATCGGAGGCGGGCCGGTGGCGGGTGACGATCGGCGTGCGCCCCGGCGGCCGCTCGTCGAGGAGCGAGACGTCGAGGTCCCCGTATGCGGTGAGCGCGAGGGTGCGCGGGATCGGGGTCGCGGTCATGACCAGGACGTCGACGTCGAGCCCCTTGCGCCGCAGCTCGTCGCGCTGGAGCACGCCGAAGCGGTGCTGCTCGTCGACCACCGCCAGCCCGAGGCGATGGAACTTCACGCCTTCCTGGATGAGCGCGTGGGTGCCGACCGCGATGTGCGTCTCCCCCGAGGCCAGCCGCTCCGCGGCCCGCGCGCGCTCCGCGCCCTTGGTGGCGGAGGTGAAGATCTCGACCTGGTACGCGCAGCGCGCGAGCAGGCGCCGCAAGGTCAGGAAATGCTGCTCGGCGAGGATCTCCGTGGGGGCCATGAACGCGGCCTGGGCGCCGTTCTCGAGCACCACGACCATGGCCAGGAGCGCGACCACCGTCTTCCCCGAACCCACGTCTCCCTGCACGAGGCGGTTCATCGGGTGCGGGCATTGCAGGTCGGCGGCGATCTCGCGCAGCACGCGCTTCTGCGCCTCGGTCAGCCGGAAGGGCAGGATCCGCTTCACCGCCTCCCGCGCGGACTCGTTGACCGCGAACGCGGTCCGCTTCGGACGCTCACGGCGAGCCTCGTGCTTCAGCGCCAGGCCGACCTGGAAGAGGAAGAGCTCCTCGAGGATGAGGCGGAAATGGCCGGGGCTGCGAAACGCGTTCAGCGCATCGAGGGCATCGGCTTCGTCGGGAACATGGACGCGGCGCAGCGCCTCGCCGCGCCCGATCACGCCCAGCGCCGCCCGCACGTCCTCGGGGAGCGTCTCCGGGGCGGCGGCGGCCGCCGGCGCGAGGCCGGTGAGGATGCGCCGCAGCATCTTGCCGGTGAGGGGCCCGAGCTTTTCGTAGACGGGAACGACGCGGCCGGTGTGGACGGCGGCGGCCTCCTCGTCCAGCACCTCGTGCTGCGGCGACGACATCATGAGCTGCCGCCCGCCGTACGAATCCGGCGCCACCTCGCCGAACAGGGTCACGCGCGCCCCTCGCGCCAGGCTCTCCTTCAGGAAGGGCTGGTTGAACCACAGCGCCTTCAGTCGCCCGGTCTCGTCGTCGATGCGGACTTCGTAGATCGACACTCGCCGGGCGCGCCGCAGGCCGGCGACGGTGATCGTCCCCGTCACCGCGACCTTCATTCCGGGACGGAGGTCCGCGATCCGCACGAGCTGCGTGCGGTCCTCGTAGCGCATCGGGAGGTGGAAGAGGAGATCCTCTACCGTCCGGATCCCGCACGCGGCCAGCTCCTCCGCCTTTCGCGGTCCGATCCCCTTCACGAACTGCACGGACGACGCGAGGTCCATCGGGGACCGATGATACGTGCCGTCGGCGCGCGGGGGGTCTAGAAGTCGAGGAGAGCACGGCCCGGCTCGAGGCGGAGCCGGTTGACGGAATACGGCAGGCGGAAGGGCGCGCTGATGTCGACGCCTTCGGGATTGGCGGCCGTCTTCGTCGCGGAAAGGACGAGCTGCTCGAGGACGGAAGTCGGGAGGCGCATCGAGGACAGGTAAACGGTCTCCCACACCACCTGGCCGAAGCCGTCCTTGGCCACCACTTTTCCCGTGATCTCGACCGGCACGTCGCCGCTCAGGAAGGACAGCGGGCCCCACCCGCCGCTCTCCCCGACCTTGCCCTTGACGCGGTCGATGTTGACCATCCCCTTGGCGAGGATGCGGTCGCGATCGAGCCGCACCTCGACGTCGCGCACGCCCTTGGGGAGCTTCTCCGCATACGCGAGGTTCAGGTACGAATTCAGCTCGCCTTGGGTCAAGAGGACCGTCTCGCGCTTCTTGCGCTTCTCCAGGCGCCGCTTCTCGATCGCTTCCAGCTTCCGGGTGAGCGAGTTGGCGAGGTCCCAGGAGACGAGGCCGCCGCGGGGCGCCGTCGGCAGGGTATCCGCGCCGGAAAGGAGGGCGGCAGTCAGCAACAGGCCGGCAACCATCATCCTTCGATTATAGGGACTACTCGGGGCCCTGGAGGAGCTTGCGCGCCTGCTCGTTGACGGGGTCGATCTTCAGGGCTTTTTCCGCTTCCGCGCGGGACTCCTCGGGCCGTCCCATCTCGCGGAGGAGCAACGCCACTTCGACGCGGACGACGGGATCGTCGTTCGACCAGAGGAACACGCGGAACTCGGACAGCGCTTCCTCGTGGACGCCGCGCGCCCGGTGGAGGCGCGCGAGGAGGAGATGGGTCTTGCGGTTGTAGGGGTCGAGATAGACCGAGCGCAGCGCTTCCCTGAGCGCCGCCTCCGCGTCGCCGGAATCGCGAAGGCGCTCCGCCCGGGCCTCGAGCGAGGCCGCGACCTCGGCCGGTGGGCGCGTCTCCTTCTCCGCCTCGAAGCCCCGCTCGGAGCGGTAGATCCGCTCGAAGCGCCGGGTGAGATCGGGCCGGATCTGGCTCTCGAACCCGGGCGCGAGGGCCGCCACCGCCTTCCATTCCTCCTCCTGCTCCGAGGTGCGGCCGGCGAGGCCCAGCGCCCAGGCGATCAGAAGGCGCAGGTGACGGTCGAGGGGCGCCCGCGTGGCGAGATCGCGCAGCGCCGCCACGGCCGCGTTCGCGTCGCCTTCCACCATCAGCGCCCAGCCGAGGTTGAAGGCGACGTCGAGCGCGTCGGGCCTGATGTCGGCCGCCTGGCGCAGCACGTCCGAGGCGCGCGTCGCGCGGTCGCCATCCCGCAGCAGGGCGAGGGCCTGGTTGTTGAGGACGGCGGCGGTCGGCTCGGTGGCGGCAAGCGCGGAGTAGAGCGCGGCCGCTTCCCGGTAGCGGCCGACCTCGAGCAGCGCCGTGCCCTGCACGAAGCGCGCGGTGCGCCAGAGGGGCGCCTCGGTGGGGATCCGCCCGAGGGTCTCGTAGGCGGCCGAGAACTCGCGCTGGTCGAGGAGCAGGCGGCCGAGCGCGAGACGCGCGGCGTGGAAGGAGGGTGCGAGGGTGAGGGCGCGCCGCACGGTCCGGATGCGCGCCGCGGCGCCCCGCGCGCCGAGGCCCTCCGCGTGCATTCGCGCCGCCGCGAAAGACACGCCGTTGCGCTGCGCGACGAGCTCGTCACGGGTGCGGAGGGGCGGTGGCGCGGTCGCGAGGACGATGTCCCACGCCAGCGCGTCGACGATGTCGGGCGCCGTCTCCAGCGGCCCCCGGGCCTCGAGCGGCGCGCCGAGCACCCCGCGTTCGACGTCGAGGAGCCGCAGGGAGACCGAGAGGGTCGCGCCGTCGATGGCATAGGCGCCGGTCACGATCCGGGTCGCCCCCAGCGCCTCCGCCATGCGGATGGACGTCGCGCGGGTCAGCGCGACGAGCGGGATCTCGAGGGCGACGTGGGCCTGCAGCCGGTCCGCGCGGTCGACGGCGGGCATCCCCAGGAACGCGAGCGAGCGCGGCAGCTGCTCGGCCACGAGCTCGGCCACCCACGGCTCCGGGCGCCCGGGCGGCGCCTCGGGCGGAAGGACGAGCAGGGTGGCTTGCGCGGCGGCGAGGAGGGCGGCGAGAACGAGCATGGGAGGGGACCGAAGGCGCTTATGAAGGAAGCGGGATGCGCGCGGGCGGGCGGACCCACGCGTGGGCGGCGAACTCCTTGCGCAGGTGGAAGCCGAGGGAAAGGTAGAGGGCGTAGGCCGGATGGTTGTCGAGGGTCACGGAAAGGCTTGCCGTTTGCAGCCCCTGCGTGCGGAACGATCGCAACGCCGCGGTCATGAGCGTGCGCCCCACTCCCTGTCCCTGCGCCTCCGGCGACACCGAGACCTGGCAGATGTGGCCGTTGGTGTGCGACAGGTGGCTGGCCAGCAGGACGCCCACGTGTCCCGCCGGCGACTCCGCGATGAACGAGGCCTCGGGGTCGAACCGGCCGCATCCCGAGCGCAGGACGAGCGTCTCCACGAACCCGCGGCAGAAGCTCGGCGTCGCGTAGGTGAGGTTGAGCGCGGCGTCGAGGCTCCCCACATGGCTGCGGTGGATGATCTGGGCCGCGGCGGCCAGGTCCTCGCGGCGGAGCGGCCGCAGCGTGCACAGGGGCGGGACCGTCTCGACCGGCATGTCGAGCGGGCGCACGAGATAGTGACGGACGCGGCTCTGAAAGCCGGCGCGGGTGAAGCGCTGGTCGGCGGCGGGCGCGGTCGAGAACAGGGTCTGGCACTCGACGCGCTCGTTGTGGGGATGCCGCTGCGCATCCTGGATCACCGCCTCCACGAGCTGCTCCTCGAGCCCCTGCCCGCGGAAGCCGTTGGCCGCGAACACCGACCCGACGATGGCGCGGCCGGCGTCGATCATCGAGTAGCAGTACGCGGTGGCGCGGAGCCCGTCCGAAAGGACGAAGCCGGTCAGCGCGCGGCGCTCGACGCCGCTCGCGACCGCCATGGAGACGTCGCGATAGTCCCAGAGCAGCTCGCCTGCCCAATGGTCCGACTCCTCCTCGAGGAGGGGCCTGAGCTCACGGGTCGAGACCTCACTGAGCGGGCGCATCCGCACCGCGGCGGCTTCTCCTCTCCTCGTCCAGGAACCGACGGAGACGGTCCGCGGCTTGCGGGATGAGGCCCAGGAATTCCAGGCCCGCGAGGTAGCGCGCTTCCGGCTGGGGCGCCGTCCCGTCGACGTAGGACTCGGCGACCTTGACCCGCGCCAGAAGCGCGGGGCCGCCGATCTCCATCGCCAGGCTCAGGATGGCGCCGGGGTCGAGGAGCCGGCCGCACTGCACGAGGCAGCCGGTGGCGCTCAGGTCGATGATGGTCACCGGATGCGCGACTCTTCCGTCGAGCCGGCCGGGGAGATGCATCGAGAGCCGCGGTGCGCGGCGGCGCTTTTGCGCCTGCGGGGAACGGGTGATCATCACGTGTTGCCGCCGTCATTCTAGCGCCTGCGCGGCCGGCACTAGAATCGAAGCAATGGAAGACGTCCCGAAAGGCATCTGGGTGCCGGCGGCTTTCTTCGCCGCCGGCGGCGTCCTCGAGATCGCTCTCGCCGTGTACGAGACCCCGCGGCCGTCCGCCTTCTGGCCGCTCTGGGAGTCCCTCGGGCGAGCGGTGATGCACTTCCTCGTCGCCGCCGGGCTATGGCGGAGGATCGCGGTCTGCCGCTCGATCGCGATGGTCTACTGCCTGGCCGTCGTGCCGACCTACGCCGCCGCCATCGCCCTCGCGTACGCCGGCGCGCCGTTCCGCTTCCCCCCGTCCCTGGTCTACCAGAGCCTCTACCAGATCCCGTCCTGCCTGCTGCTCTTTCCGTATCTGCGCTCCGACGAGGCCTCGTCGCTCTTCGCCCGCCCCCTCCTCGGGCCCTGAACGCGCCCGCGGGCGCGTGATACGATCCGCGCCGACCGCGACACCATGGAAACGAGCGCGAGCCCTCCCGGCCTCTCCAGCGCCGATGTCCGGCGACTGGAGGCGTTCGCGTCGGTCGCCGCCGCCGTCGCCCACTCCCCCGACATCGACGCTGCCCTCGCGCAGGCCCTGGCCACGACGATCGACGTCCTCGGCCTCGAAGCCGGCGGCATCTACATCGTGGACGAGGAGACGGGCGGTCTGATCGCCACGCGGCACCACCGCGGCCTGCCGCCGGACTATCCGGCCAAGGTGGCGCGGTTCCGCCGCGGGGAAGGCCCGATCGGGCGCGCCCTCGACTCCGTCACCCCCATCGCCGTCCGCGATATCACCGCCCTCGACGGCGTGCGGGACGCGACGCGCGAGATCGGCCTGCGCGGGATGGCCTTCGTGCCGCTGTACGCGCGCGGGCGGGCGGTGGGGATGATGGCGGTGGGGGCCTACGGCACGCACGACTTCCTGGCCGAGGAGCTGCAGGTGCTGGGCGCGCTGGGGGGGATCCTCGGCGCGGCCATCGAGAACGATCGGCTGGCCGTGCGCGCGCAGGGGCACCTCGAGCAGGTGCAGGCGCTCTGGGAGATCGACCGCGCGGTGGTCGAGGAGCGCGAGCCGGCGGAGGTGTTCGAGACCATCGCGCGGGAAGCGGCGCGCCTCGGCGGCGGCGATGCCGTGCTCGTCCTCTTGGACGGCGAGCGGGACGCGCGCATTGCCGCGGCGCGGGGGCCCCTGGCGCGGGCCGCGCTCGGGCCGCACCTCACCCTCGGCGACACGCGCATCGCCCAGCTGCTGCGCGGCGGCGCGCCGGTCACGGTCCCCCTTTCCGAGACCTCGCGCGCCTTCGTCGTCCCGCTGCACACCGGCGATCGCATCGCGGGCGGGCTCGTGGTCGTGCGCACGGGGGCTCCCGCGGACGGTGACGCCGCGCTTCTCACCACCTTCGGGCGCCGCTGCGCCGTGGCCCTCGGGAAGGTCGACGCGCGCCAGACCGAGGCGCGGCGCGCCAGCCAGCTGGCGCTCCTCGCCGGCGCTTCCGAGATCGCCGCCTCCACCCTGGACCTCGACGTGATGCTGTCCGCGGTCGCGCGCTACATCCAGCAGTCCTTCGGGTACTACAGCGTGTCGGTGTACGCCGTCGACCGCCCCACCCGGTCGGGGGTTCTCGCCGGCTCGGCGGGCGTCGCGGCGCAGGTGATGCCGCTCGCCCATCGCATCGAGTTCGGCCGCGGGATGATCGGCTGGGTGGCCGAGCACGGCCAGTACCTCGTCGCCAACGACGTGCGCAAGGAGCCGCGCTTCTTCGCCGCCCACATGACGGCGACGCTGTCCGAGCTCGTGGTCCCCGTCCGCCTGGCCGGCGACGTCGTGGCGGTGATCAACGTCGAGAGCGACCAGCTGGATGCGTTCGACGACGGCGACCTGCTGGCCATCGACGGCATCGCGGCCCAGGTCGCCTCGGCCATCCGCAACGCGCGCCTCTTCGAGGACAAGGTGCGGGCGCTGCGAAACCTCGAGATCCTCCAGGACATCACGAACGTCCTCAACAGCGACCTCGATCTCGACGCGCTCCTCGAGCGCATCGCCCGCCGCAGCGTGGAGGCGCTGCGGCCGGCGCAGATGGGGGCGGTGCTCCTCTACGACGCCGGCTGCCTCGTGGTGCGCTCGAGCTTCGGCTACCCGAACCACGCCGCGCTGGCGCGCGTGCGGATGGAGTTCCACGAGGGACTGGCGGGGAGCGTCTTCGTGAGCGGGCAGGGACGCCTCATCCGCTCGACCGCCGAGGACTATGGGCGCCACAGCGCCACCTTCCTCGAAGCTGCGGGCGGCGTGGTGCGCCGCAGCGCGCTCTGCGTGCCGATCTCGCTGCCCCAGGAAAAGCTCGGCGTCCTGCTCCTCGAGAGCGCGACCGCCGCCGACGCCTTCCACGGCGAGGACCTCCGCTTCGCGGAGACGCTGTCCCACCAGGCCGCGATTGCCATCGGCAACGCGCTCCGCCTGCAGCGCATGCTCGAGATGGTCCGCCAGCGCCAGGCCTAGCTGTCGAACGTGAGCCACGAGCTGCGCACGCCCCTCACCGTCGTGCAGGGCTACATCGAGGCGCTCCTCTCCGGGGTCGGCGCCGACCAGGCGCATCAGTACCTGCGCATCGCCCAGGACCAATCCCAGAAGCTCGGCCGGATGATCGAGGAGGTGCTCGAGGTGTCGCGCCTCGAGCACGGCGTCGCGCAACGCCACCTGCAGTGGGCGCCCGTCGCCCTCGCGCAGACGGTGCGGCTCGTGGTCAAGACGCTCCGGCAGGATGCCGCCCTCAAGGGCATCGCCGTGAATGCCCACCTCGAGGAGGGGCTGCCCGTGCTGAGCGGCGACGAGCGGCTGCTCCAGCTGCTGGTGATGAACCTGCTCGAGAACGCGCTCAAGTTCTCGTCCCGTGGCGGCCGGGTGGACATCGATCTCGGGCGCTGCGAGGCCGGGATCCTCCTCCGCGTGCGCGACCGCGGGATCGGGATCGCCCCCGACCTGCACGACCGCATCTTCGAGAAGTTCTACATGGTCGACGGCGGCGCCACCAAGTCGAGGAGCGGGGCGGGCATCGGCCTGTACCTGGCCCGCGAGGTGGTGGCGATCCACGACGGGTCGATCAGCGTGGAGAGCCGAGCGGGCGAGGGGGCCTCCTTCGAGGTGCGGCTCCCCCTCCACCCCCGCGCCTCTCCGTCGTAATCGGGGCGCGGGCGTATACTCAGCGCCCGAAAAGACTCATGAGACAGAAGCGGCCGCGCGATTTCGTGGACGCCGTGGAGAGGGCCAGCAAGGACATCCACGATCCCGTGGAAAAGTTGCGCTTCCTCCGCGCGTCCCTGAGCCGCCAGCAGCAGTACGACGGCTGGATGCGGCACGTTCCATGGGAACCGGTCCGCGAGCGCCTCTTCCGCTGGCTGGGCCCCCGGCCGGCTGGGCCGGGGGCGAGTGGACGGCGATTCGGCGTTCCCCCCGCGGCTGCGCGCCCCGCCCCGGGCCTCGCGGCCAGCCGCGCCCTGGTCGCGGTCGCGGCCGTGGTCATCGTGCTCGCCGCGGCCGCGGTCGGGTGGCGCGCCGCCCGGCCGGAGGGTCCGCCCGCGATGGCGGCGGCGGAGATCACCCGCCCCCCCGTCACCGTCATCACCGCGCCGCCCGTTCCCGCCGATCCCGATGCGCCGATCGCCGCCCGGGGCATCGCGCCGGCCGCGATCTGGCTCGTGGAGAAGGGCAAGGGCTACGAGCAGTACAGCAACGGGCTGCGCATCGACACGACGGAGACGATCTCCGGCACCCCGCGGGAGTTCAGGGTCTTCGGCCCCGAGGGCCTGCTGCCCGAGTTGCAGACACGGCCCATCGGCATCCTCTTCCACACGTCGGAGAGCGACGTGTGGCCGCTGGAGGCGTCCTTCAACGACAGCCTGCGCGGGAGCAGCCACAACCTCATCCGCTACGTGCGCAAGAACCGCCTCTACCACTACGTGATCGACCGCTTCGGCCGCGTCTATCGGGTGGTGGCGGAGGACGCCAAGGCGAACCACGCCGGCCACTCGATCTGGGAGGACGAGGGACGGGTCGTCCTCAACCTGAACCACGCGTTCCTGGGCGTTTCCTTCGAGACGCGCTGGGAAGGCGGCCGCGCGCTCCCCATCACGCGCGCGCAGTTCTCCGCGGGGCGCGATCTGGCCGATGAGCTCCGCCAGAAGTGGTCGATCGCGCCCGGCATGTGCGTGACGCACGGGCTCACCAGCGTCAACCCGAAGAAGTACCAGATCGGCCATCACGTCGACTGGGCGCGGGGATTCCCGTTCGAGGCCTTCGGGCTGCCCGACCAGTACGCCCGCCCGCTTCCGAGCGTCGAGCGCTTCGGGTTCGGATACGGCGAGGAGCTGCTGGCGGTCATGGGCCCGGAGCTCTGGCCGGGGGTGACGCGGGGCGAAGATGCCCTGTCCCGCGAAGCGGTGCGCCTGGGGCGGACGGTCGACGACCTGCGGCGGGAAAAGCGCGCCCGTTACGACGCCTGGATTGCCGACCAGGGCCGCGACGAGCAGGCCCGGGCCGGAGCTGCGCACCCTCCCCGGGTCTGACGGGGTTCGCAGCCAACTCCTTTTCTTTCTTGACCATCAGGGCCTTCTGGGGTTAGTGTGCGGGTCACCCGTCCAGCCGGATGGACGGCATTTGACCGGAGGGCATGGAAATGGCCGAGGACAAGGATCACCTGTGGAAGGTCTCGCCGGACGCGGAGGCCCGGATGCAGGACATTGACGCCCCGGGCGCGCCCGTCGGCCTCGACGTCGGAACGAGCAAGATCGTGGCCGCCCGCCGCCGGGGGAAGAACCAGGAGATCCAGACCGCGAACCAGCTGAACGCCTTCATCCCTGTCCCGTATTCCAAGTTCACCCAGCGCACCCTCGACCAGAACCAGGTCACCTACTTCCACGAGGGCGACGAGCTCGTCATCTACGGCAGCGCCACCGAGAAGTTCGCCAACATGTTCAACGCCGACGTCCGCCGCCCCATGGCGGACGGGGTGCTGAACCCGCGCGAGAAGCTCGCCATGCCCGTGATCGAGGCCATCCTGCAGGACCTCGTTCCCAAGGCGAGCGCGAAGGGCGAGGTGCTGGCTTTTTCCGTCCCCGCGGCCATGGAGGGGAAGGAGTCGGAGCTGACTTACCACGAGGCCACCCTGCGCAGCCACTTCGAGGCGATGGGATACAAGGCCGTGGCCATCAACGAGGGCCTGGCCGTGATCTTCTCCGAGCTCGAGGACGAGAACTTCACCGGCATCGGGATCTCCTGCGGCGGCGGCATGTGCAACGCGACCCTCGCCTACCTGTCGATACCGTCCATCATGTTCAGCATCAACAAGGGCGGTGACTTCATCGACCGCTCGGTGGGCGCGGTGGTGAACGAGCACGCGACCCGGGTGAAGGTCACCAAGGAAGAAGGCCTCGACCTCTCGCGCGCGCCGCGCGACAAGTTCGAAAAAGCGCTGCGCATCTACTACGAGGACCTCGTCGAGACCCTGGTCTCCGCCCTCAAGCGCTCGATCTCCAAGGCCAGCAGCCTCCCGCGCTCGGACCGCCCGCTGCCCATCGTGCTCGCCGGCGGCACCGCGAAGCCCAAGGGGTTCAAGGACCTGTTCGAGCGCGCGCTCAAGGACACGGCGCTGCCCATCGAGATCTCCGGCGTGCGCATGGCCAAGGACCCCCTGTCCGCGACCGCTCGTGGAGCCCTGATCGCCGCCCTCTACGAGAAGTAGGGTCTAGGGCGGTACACTCGCCCATGCGCGCTCGCATCGCCGGGGTGGCCCTGCTCGTCCTGGCCACCGCCGTCCCCTCCGGCGCCGTGGGCACCTGGTACGACTACTACCTCGACGCGCGTGACAAGCACATCCCGGCCCAGCAGTGGGATGCCGCCCTCGCCAGCCTGAAGCAGGCGGTCAAGCTGAAGCCCGACCCGGGCGTCGACGAGCGCACGTACGGGATGGACTTCGTCGACTACTTCCCCTACTACTACCAGGGCCTCGCCTACCACCACACGCAGGAGTGGGACAGCGCCATCCTCATGTTCAACATCGAGGAGAAGGCGGGGGCGATCAAGAAGCGGCCGCTCTACCGGGACCTCATCCGGATGCGCAACGAGGCCCAGGCCGCGCGCAACGAGGTCGACCGCGCGATCCGCATCAAGAAGCTGAAGGAGGAGGTCGACCGCCTCCGCAAGGACAGCGGCGAGCTTCACAAGGCCGGCCGCTACGAAGACGCGCTCTCCCGCCTGGCCCTCGCGCAAAAAGCCGCGGAAGCCCTCGACCCCGGCACGCAGCGCGACATCCACGAGCGCATCCAGCGCATCCGCGAGGACGCCTCCAAGGCCGAGGCGGTGACGGATCGCGCCCAGCGCATCGAGAGGGACCTCGCGGAAGGGCGCGCGCTGCTCGAGTCGGGTAAGGCGACGGAAGCCAAGATCCGCTTCGACAGCGTCCTCGCCGCCGATCCCGCCAACGCCGCCGCCGTCGCCGGGCGCGAGCGCGCGGACGTGATGATCCTCGCCTCGACCACCGAGGCCAGCCGGCAGGCCGAGCTGCTGCGCGGCAAGGCGCTCTTCGACGCCGGCCGGTACGAGGACGCGCTGCGGCCCCTCGCCGACGCCGCGTCCGATCCGGGGAACGTCGAGGCCCGCGTGATGCTGGAGAAGGCGCGCAAGATGTCGGAGGGCCTGCGCCGCCAGAAGGACCTGGCCCAGCGGATCCGCGATCTCCTGGACGAGGCCGAGCGCTTCATGTCCGCCCGCCAGTACGCGGACTCGTGGGTGCGCCTCCAGTCCGTGCTCGAGCTCGACCGCAATCACGTGAAGGCGGGGGAGCGGCTGCGCGTCGCCGAGCGCCTGATGGCGGACGACATTTTCGGCAAGCTCTTCCCCAACCAGCCGCCGCTCCTCACGTTCCTCGAGCCGCGCCTCAACGACCTCGGATCGTCGTTCGAGACCTGGTCGAAGAAGATCGACGTCGTCGGCGTCGCCACCGACGATCGCGGGGTCGCCAAGCTGCGGTTCCTGGTGGGCGGCGCGCTGGTCGCGGAGCAGGACGGGCCGGCCGATCCGGCCACCGGCGAGCCGTCGCGCAGCGTCCGCTTCGAGCGTCAGATCGAGCTTCCGCCCGGCCCCGCCGACGTGCGCGTCATTGCCGTCGACAGCTCCGGCGTCGCGCAGGAGACCGCGTTCCACGTCACCCGCCGGCTGGCCTTCTACCAGACGCCCGCGTTCTGGCCGGCGATGGTGGCGAGCGCGGCCGGGCTCGTGGGCCTCGGGTACGGCGCGCAGCGGCTGCGGCGGCGGCGGGCGGTGCGCAAGCGCTTCAACCCCTACATCGCGGGGGCGCCGGTGCGCGACCAGGACATGTTCTTCGGGCGCCAGAAGCTGCTCACCCGCATCATGAACGTGCTCCATCACAACAGCCTGATGATCACCGGCGAGCGCCGCATCGGGAAGACGACGTTCCTCCATCACCTGAAGAACGCCCTCGAGCGCGACGAGGGAACGGAGTACAGGTTCTTCCCGGTGTCGACCGACCTGCAGGGCGTGCCCGAAGCCGGCTTCTTCCACGCCGTGATGACGGACGTGGTGGAGACGCTGCGCCTCACGCCGGAGACCCTGGCCGCGCTGCGCTACCGCGGCGGCGACGACCGCTACGACGGCCGCGATTTCAGCCACGACCTCCAGCGCGTCATCGAGCAGCTGAAGACGACCACCGACCGCAAGGTGAAGCTGGCCCTCCTGATCGACGAGGTCGACGTCCTGAACGAGTACTCGGAGCGCATCAACCAGCGCCTGCGCAGCATCTTCATGAAGACGTTCTCCGAGCACCTGGTGGCGATCATGAGCGGCGTCGGCATCAAGCGGATCTGGAACAGCGAAGGCAGCCCCTGGTACAACTTCTTCGACGAGATCGAGCTCACCGCGTTCACGCCCGAGGAGGCGGAGGCGTTGGTCCGCCATCCCGTCGAGGGGATCTTCCGCTACGAGGCGGAGGCGGTGGAGCGCATCCTGTCCGCGAGCAGCCTGAAGCCGTACGTCATCCAGAAGTTCTGCATCCACGCGGTGAACCACATGCTGGAGGACGGGCGCACGACGATCACCGCGGAGGACGTCGAGGCCGTGCGCGAGGTCGTCCACTTCGAAGGGCGCGAGGACGTGCGCGACGTCGTCCGGGACCGCGCGTCGGCGTGAGCCGCGACCGGATGCGCAACCCGTTCATCGCCGGCAGCTGGGTGCGCGGCGACAACTTCTTCGGGCGCGGCGACATCCTGCGCGACATCCTGGAGGGCGCGCGCGATTCGCTGTGGGTGGTGGGCGCGCGGCGCCTCGGGAAGACGAGCCTCCTGAAGGAGCTCGAGCGGCGCGTGCAGTCGAGCCCGCAGACGCCGTTCGTTCCCCTCTACTGGGACCTGCAGGGCAGCTCGGACGCGCGCGGCCTGGCCGACAACCTGCTGGGGAGCGTCGAGGACAGCGAGGCCTTCCGGCGCGCGACGGACATCGGCGTGGAGGACCTCGAGGGGCTGGCCGTACCCGACATGCTCACGACCCTGGTGCGGCGGACGGTGCGGAGCGGCTGGCGGTTGCTGCTCCTCGTCGACGAGGCGGAGGAGTTCCTGGCCGTGGCGCGCACCGACGCCTTCGTCCTCCCCCGCCTCCGGCGCATCTTCCAGAAGGGGCCGGAGATGCGGACGGTGTTCACGTCCACCAAGCGCCTCGCCCGCATCGACGAGCGCACCGACTTCGCGACCTCGCCTTTTCTCCTCGGCTTCATCCCGCCCGTGTACCTGACGCCGCTCGCCGCCGACGAGGCGCGGACGCTCCTCGCCCGCGGGCGGTTCGCGAGCGAGGAGATCGAGCTCGTCCTTGCCCGGACGGCGTGCCACCCGTTCCTCGTCCAGCTGATCGCGAGCCGCCTGTTCGAGACCCACGATCTGGCCGCGACCCTCGACCAGGTCGCGTCGGACGAGATGGTGGCGAACTTCTTCTCCGTCGACTTCCAGACCCTCGATCCCGACGAGCGCTCGGTCCTGGAGGAGGTGGCGCGCGACGGCGGGGGCAGCCGGCGCGAGCTCGCGCAGTGCATCCGCCGCACCGAGGACGCCACCGAGCCACTGCTCTACGGCCTCGGCAAGATGGGCTACCTCGCGGAGAAGGACGGCGCGTTCCACATCGGCAACTGGTTCTTCGACCGCTGGCTGCGCCGCGTGATGGCGGGGGCGCGGACGTGATCGGCGGGGTCAACCGCGTCGTCGAGCACGAGGGGCGCGAGTACCACATCCAGGCGGAGGACCTGGGCGTCGAGCAGGCGCTGTTCGAGGTCCGCGTCTACGACGGCGGCGCCGTGCTGTGGCACAAGCGGATTCCCTACGCGGAGATCCTCGCGCGGGGGTTGCCGAAGGCCGAGCAGGACGACGAGCTGCGCGCGATGATGGACAAGACGCTGCACACCGTCCAGGCCGCGATCGCGAAGGGCAAGCTGACCTAGCCGCGTTGCCTTTTCGACACGTTCCGGAACGAGCGCACTGAAGCCGTCGACTCGTTTCGAAACGAGTCGATCGGCTAGCGGCGGGCGCCTCGTGGACCGCGCGGGCCGCGCCGGGGACCGCGGCTTCTCTCCCCGCTGCCGCCACCTTCCCGCGGGCGCGACGGCGGGGGCATCGGCTCCAGGTCGAGGTCCACCTCTTCCGGCGGCGGCGCCTCGAAGAACTTGCGCAGCAGCAGGGCCGCGATGCGGTCGCGATGCTCGTGCTCGGCGATCCGCGCCGCGACGGGCGCGAACTCCGCGAAGTCCTCCATCGGCATCGCCTGCCCCTCGGCGGCGAGCTTGGTGACGATGCGCTCCACCTTCCGCGCGTTGACCTCGTCGTCCGACGGCACCGACAGCTCGCCGACGTCGACGTGGTAGCGCTTCACCAGCCGGTTGAAGTTCATGAGGTCGTGGGCCGACACCAGGCTGATCGCGCGCCCGCTCTTCCCCACCCGCCCCGTGCGCCCCGCGCGGTGGATGTACTGCTCGGGCGAGTCGGGGGTCGAGAAGATGAAGACGTGCGACAGGTCCTCGATGTCGATCCCGCGCGAGGCGACGTCCGTCGTGACCATGTGGCGAATCTCTCCCGCCTTGAACCTCGCCATCACCTTCTCGCGCTTCTTCTGCGGCAGGTCGGACGAGAGCATCGCGGAAGGGAGCCCCTTGCCGGCCAGGAAGGTGTAGACCAGCCGCGTCTCTTCCTTGGTATTGCAGAAGATCATCGACGACGCCGGGTTCTCGTACTCGATGAGCTTGTAGAGCGTCGCCTCCTTGTGCAGGCGGGGCGTCAGGCAGTAGAGGTGCTGGACCTCCTTGACGTAGATCTGGTCCTCGGAGAGCAGCACCCACTCCGGATCGGTCAGGTAGTGGTAGATGATCCCGCGGATACCGAGCGGGATCGTCGCCGAAAAGAGCAGGGTCTGCCGCCCCTCCGGCGGCATGTACTCCATGATCTGCGCCATCTCCTGCGCGAAGCCCATGTCGAGCATGCGGTCCGCTTCGTCGAGGACGAGCATCTTCACCGCGTCGAACTTCATCGTGCGGCGGCGGAGATGATCGAGGACGCGGCCCGGCGTGCCCGCGACGACCTGCGCGCCGCGCCGGATCTCGTCGAGCTGGCGGTCCATGGAGTCGCCGCCGTAGATCGACACGACCTTCACGCCCTTGGCCCGGCCGAGCTGGGTGATCTCTTCCGCGACCTGGATCGCGAGCTCCCGCGTCGGCGCGAGAACCACGGCCTGGATCGCGTCCTTCGACGTGTCGATCCGCTCCACCATCGGTATCCCGAAGGCCGACGTCTTCCCCGTCCCCGTCCGCGACTGGACGACGAGGTCCTTGCCGGCCAGAGCCTTGGGGACGGTCTCGAACTGCACGTCGGTCGGCCCCTTGTAGCCCATCTGGTCGAGGCTCGAGAGAGTCTCGGCGGACAGGTTCAGGGTGGCGAAGGTCTTCGTCGGGGTCGTCGTTATCTCCACGGTGCCATTATGGCGGCAAACGCCGCAATCAGAACCCGACGGCCACCCGCACGCCAGCGCCGCCCGCCACCGGATGCGGAGTCACCGACAAGGAAACGCGAGGCCCGGGGGCTCGGTAAACGAGCGTCCGACCCTTGAACGCGAGGTCGATCAGCGCGCCGATGGACGCGTACGTCGCGACGATCGACACCACTTCACGGGAGGCGAAGTCGCGCGGTCCGTCGGCGAGAAGGGCTATGGGCACCGCGACCAGTGCGCCGCCGATCAAGGCGCCGTTCACGACCGAGTCGCCGGGGCGGCTGACCGTGTAGACATCGCCGGCGGGCACCCGGTGGCTCTCGGCTCGACCGTAGGGAGCGACCAGGACCCCTTCACCGTCCGCGCGGACGAACTGGCCACGCACGGTCCGGCCCGCGCGATCGACGAGGTCGACCTCCGTGCCGGGTTTCACGCGGTCTTGCAGCTCCGCCATCGTGGCGGCCAGGTCCTTCGCGAACGCCGCCCGGCCAGTGGTCATCGTGAGGGCGACCATCAACACCCCGAGGCGGCTCAAAACCGCACCGCCAGCCGTACCGCCGCGCCGCGAGGGACGGGATGCGGAGCCACCGACCAGGAGACTCGGTCCGAGGGGGCGCGGTAGACGACCTGTCGGCCCCTGATCGCCTTGTCGACGAGCGCGCCGATCCCCGCGTAGATCGGCACGATCACGATGCCGAGTCCAGCCTTGCAACCGGTGGTGGTGCACCCGCTCTCCCCCGTGTCGTCGGTCGCCACCGCGATCGCGGACAGCACGCCGAACCCGGCGCCGAAGAGCAGGCCGTTCTTCAGGGAGTCTCCGAGGCGGGCGACGCTCAGCACGCGCGCCGCGGGCACGAGAGTGCCTTCGGTACCCCCGAAGCCGGCGAGCAGGATGCCGTGCTCGTCGGCCCGAGCAAGCTCGCCGCGGATCACCCTGCCGTCGCTATCGACGACGTCTACCTCCGTCCCCGGTTGCAGGCGGGCGCCGAGGTCCGCCATCGAGTGCGCAGGCTCCCCGGCCCGGGCCGTCGGCGATGCGCCGACGACCGCGACGCCGATGGCCAATCCGACGATCCGTCCCTTTGCCTTCATGTCCTCCTCCGTGACGCCTACTGTCGGCTCGCGCGGGGACGGCAACGAGGCGGTTGTGATGCTTTCCCGAGCGTGCGGCCTCTCGCGCGCGGCCCGGAGTGCCGCGAAATCCGCGCCAAAAGCGGGTATAATCAACGGTTTGCACGGTAACCGATGATCCATGTCGAAGGCCTGACCAAGTACTACGGCGAGCGCGTCCTCTTCGACGACGTGTCCTGGCACGTCAAGAAGAAGGACCGCATCGGCCTGTCCGGGCCCAACGGGTCCGGGAAGACGACGCTTCTCCGCATGCTGGCCGGCCTCGAGGAGCCGGACGAGGGCGCCATCCGCATGGCGTCGGACACCACGATCGGCTACCTGCCCCAGGATGGCATCGTCCATCACGGCCGCACGGTGTACGACGAGGTCGTCCTCGCCTTCGAGGAGCTCCTCCGGCTGAAGGCGGAGCAGCACCAGATCGAGGAAAGGCTCTCCGACGCCACCCACGACGACGGCGGCGACCACGGCGCGCTGCTCGAGCGCTACGCGGAGGTGATGGAGCGCTACAACCACCTCGGCGGATACGAGATCGACGCCCGCGTGGCCGACGTGATGAAGGGGCTCGGCTTCACGCTCGCCGACCAGCAGCGCCAGACCGAAGAGTTCTCGGGCGGCTGGCAGATGCGCATCGCGCTGGCCAAGCTGCTCCTCGCCCGCCCCAACCTCCTCCTCCTCGACGAGCCGACGAACCACCTCGACCTCCCCGCGCGCAACTGGCTCGAGGAGTACATGTCGGAGTACCCCGGCTCGGTGGTGCTCGTCTCCCACGACCGCTACTTCCTGGACGCCACCGTGAAGCGCATCACCCAGGTCGGCCTGCGCACCCTCACCGACTACCACGGCAACTACTCGAAGTACGTGGTCGAGCACGCGGCGCGCATGGAGAACCTCCGCGAGGCGCATCGGCGGCAGAAGGAAGAGATCGAGAAGCAGACGGCGTTCATCAACAAGTTCCGCTACACGGCCACCAAGGCCCGTCAGGTCCAGAGCCGCATCAAGATGCTGGACAAGGTCGACGTCATCGAGATCCCGCCGGAGCGGAAGAAGATCCGCTTCAAGTTCCCCGACGCGCCCAAGCCGGGCCGGGTGGTGGCCGAGCTGAAGAACGTCCGCCGCACGTACGGCGACAACGTGGTGCTCGGCGGCGTCAACCTGCTCATCGAGCGCGGCGACCGGGTGGCGCTGGTCGGTCCCAATGGCGCCGGCAAGTCGACGCTGATGCGGATCTTCGCCGGGGTCGATCAACCCTCGACCGGCGAGCGGGTGCTCGGGCACAACGTGGTCATCGACTACTTCGCGCAGGACCAGGCCTCGGTGCTCACCACGACGCGGACCGTCTACGAGGAGATGACCGCGGCCAGCCCGACCACCATGGTCCCGATGATCCGCAACATCCTCGGCGGCTTTTTGTTCACGGGCGACGACGTCTACAAGAAGGCGGGCGTCCTCTCCGGCGGCGAGCGCAACCGTCTGGCGCTGGCCAAGATGCTGCTGAACGCGAGCAACCTGCTGGTGCTGGACGAGCCGACGAACCATCTCGACCTCGACTCCAAGGAAGTGCTGCTGGAAGCGCTGGCGGACTACGGCGGCACCATGGTGTTCGTCTCCCACGACCGCTACTTCGTGGACAAGCTGGCGACCAAGGTGGTCGAGGTCGGGGCCGGCCAGGCCCTCCTCTACCCTGGCGGCTACGAGGACTTCCTCTACTGGAAGAAGCAGCAGGAGCTCGGGCTGGCCGCGCCCCTCCCGGTCACCCCGCGGCCGCACGTCTCGCATCCGAAGCCGGTGCCGGCGGCCAAAGCCGCGCCTGCCCCGCCCGCGCGTCCGGCGGCGCCGCCCCGGCAAGTCGACCAGAAGCGAGCGGGCGCTGCGCCTGCCCCGGCGCCGTCTTACGATCCTCTCGCGCCGCGGCTGCGTCCTCCGGCCGCGGCCGACTCGCGCGCCCGCGACAATTCCGCGCGCAAGGCGAGGGCCCGCCTTTCCGAGCTCGAAAAGCAGATCGGCGAGAAGGAGCAGAAGGTCAAGGACGTGGAGGGGCTGATGGCGGGCCCCGGCTTCTACGATGATCGCGCGCGCGCCGAAGAGGCGGTCACCAACCGCCAGAAGCTGCTCGACGAGGTGAACGCGCTGATGTCGGAGTGGGAGTCGCTGCAAACCACGGTCGAGGTGAAGAGCTAGGGCGAAGTCAGATCCGGCCGGCGCTCCGCGCGGCACGTCCCGCGAAGAAGTCGATCAGGCCCGGCGCCAGCGCGTTCACCCACACGATCGCCCGCGATGGCCAGTAGGGGTAGATCTCCGGGCGGGGATGCTCCGCGCAGCGCACGATCGCGGCGGCCACGGACTCGGCCGATTGCTGGGGGCCGAAGGGCTTCGGCGCGGCGTCGCCGGAGAGCCGCGCTTGCACGAGGCCGAACTCGGTCTCCGTGCCCACCGGATGGACGGTGCAGGCGTGAACCCCGGTCCCCCGGAGCTCGACCCGCAGCGCCTCGGTGAGGCTGATCTGCGCGGCCTTGGTCGCCGCGTACGCGCCGCCCGTGGGCAGCGAGCGATGGCCGACGATGGACGAGACGTTGATGATCACGCCGCTCCCCTGCCGCGTCATCACCGGCACCGCGGCCAGACAGCCGTACACGGTGCCCAGGTAGTTGACGCGCATCAGCTGATCGAAGACGTCGGCCGGCGTCGTCGCCACCGGGCCGCGCACTCCGTATCCCGCGTTGTTGACCAGGACGTCGAGGCGCCCGTAGCGCTCGACCGCGCCGCGCACGAACGCGTTCACCTGCTCGGGATCGGCGACGTCGAGGGCCATGGCCTGCGCCTCGCCGCCGGCGGAGCGAATCTCTCCCGCCAGCGCTTCCAGGCGGTCGAGGCGCCGCGCGCCGACCACGAGCCGCGCGCCCCGGGCGGCAAAAGCCAGCGCCGACGCACGGCCGATCCCGGCGGACGCGCCGGTGATGGCGACGACGCGGCCTTCCAGGCTCAACGACCGGCGGCGGCCGGCGGGTTGAGCTCGGGCGCGCCCTTTCCCTTCCCGATGAACAGGGCCAGGATCTGCCGATCGGCGTTGGGCAGGACGGTGAGGTCGCACTGGATGTGGTACGTGAACCCGCTGCGGTCGCGCGACATCACGAAGCACGCGCTCACCGGCGCCTCGAGCTCGAGCGGCTGGCCCTCGAGGCCGAGGGCGAAGGCCACGACGGAATCGGGCAGGATGCACTCGCGGGTGCGGAAGGTCAGGGCGTCGGCGCGAAGCTCGACGAGGGCGGCGTCACGGGGGAGGCGATTCACTGGACGGGGTGATGATACCTCATCGCACGACGGCCACCCACGTCGTGATCGCGGACACCATCGCGGCCTCGACCTCGCCCGGCGTGCGGCCGGCGCGCTGCGGCACGCGAAACGAGTGATCGCCGTCCTCGATGCGGTGGAGCGTCGCGCGAGGCAGGCTCGTGGTAACGGCCTCGATCAGGTCCCAGCGCGCGAAGGCGTCGCGTGTCCCCTGGATGAAGAGCATCGGCGGCGCGATGGCGGCAAGGTGCGCGTCGCGCATCTTCTCCATCTGTCCCGGCGGATGGAGCGGATAGCCGAGGAACACGAGGCCCGCGGCGCTTCGACCCTTCGCCACGAGCTGCGACGCCATGCGCCCGCCCATCGACTTGCCCCCGAGGATCACGCGACGGGCCCCGAGCGTCTTCTCCGCGTACGTCGCGACGGCGTCGATCGCCGCCTCCAGCAAGGCGGGCGGATCGGGGACGCGCTTCTTCGCCTCGGTATACGGGAAGTTCATGAGGACGACTCGATGGCCGGCGGCGGCGAGCCCCTCGGCGACGGTGACGAGCAACGGCGTCTTCCGGTTGCCGCCCGCCCCGGGGGCGAGGACGAACGCGGTGTCACCGTCTCCGTGAATGGAGACGGTGACCTCCCGCTCCCCGAAGCGAACGCTGCGTTCCGACGGCGGATCGACGGCCACGGCGGAAGGATATCGGTTACACCCCGTAGAGCGTGAGACCGAAGGTCGCGCTCAGGAAGACGCCCATCTGCTCGCGCGTCACGGCCGCCGACGGACAGTAGTTCCCGCCGCCGCACCCCGTGACCACCGCGCGCCGCGTCAGCTCCTCGATCCAACGGCAGAAGCCGCTGCTCGCGGGAA
Organism: Acidobacteriota bacterium; assembly: GCA_031369785.1. Taxonomy (GTDB): domain Bacteria; phylum Acidobacteriota; class Vicinamibacteria; order Fen-336; family Fen-336; genus JANMPI01. Next base: position 8,601 of record JANMPI010000197.1, on the reverse strand, counting down.
CATCGTTGTAGAGAGGCGTCGTGCAGACCGGTGGGTTCAGCGCCCCGTCCAGCGTGCGCAGCACGAAGACCGCCATCTGCTCCCGCGTGACCACGCTGGACGGGCAGTAGTTGACGGCATCGCACCCGCCGACCACCGCCCGGCGGGCCAGCTCCTCGATCCACCGGCAGAAGGGACTGCTCGCCGGGACGTCGGCGAACCGCGGCGCCGTGCAGGCCGGAGGGACGTATCCGGTTCCTTCCTTCGCCACGAGCACGAACACCGCCATCTGTTCGCGCGTCGTCGAGGTGGCCGGGCAGTACTGCGTCGGCCCACAGCCTCCGGTGATGGAGTGATGCAGCAACGTCTCGACGAATCGGTAGAACGGGTTCGCGGCGGAGACATCGGTGAAGCTGCCGCCTACGTGCAGCAGCCATTGCTTCTGCTGACCCTGGGTGTCGGGCGCGATGCTCTCGATCGCCGCGGCGTCCCAATGCACGGCGGGCCGCGTGGCCGGGTTGGACACCGAGACTGCGTAGCAGTCAGTGCACTGCGCGGTCGCGCCGTTGGCCACCGTGCCGTAGTTGCCCGCGGGATCGGTGATCGCGTAGGTGGCGCCCGCGGGACCCGTGATGTTGGTGAGCGTCCCGCTGAAGGTCTGCGCGGCGCCGTTGATGTTCCGCCAACTGGGCCGCACGTCCACCGTCTCGCCCGGCTCCAGCACCTGATTGGCGAGGCTGTCGACGGTGAGCGCGGCGGGCCCCAGGCCCCCGTAGCGCTGGGCGAAGATCCCGGTGCCGCTCCCGTCCTGGCCAACGCTGAGCCAGGCGACGACGAAGTTGCCCACCGAATCGGAGGCGACCGACGGCCGGCGCTGCCCGCCCGTGGTGTAGGTGTTGACCCGGAACTCGGCGCCGCGGCGGGTACCGGAGGCGCTGAAGCGTTGGGCAAAGGAGCCCCCCGAACTGCCGTCCTGGCCGAGGCTGTTCCACGTGACGGTGAAGTTGCCGCGGGCGTCGTGGGCGACCTGCCCGAAGATCCCGTACTGGTAGCCCGTGGTGTAAGTGTTGACGACGAAGTCGCTCCCCACCCCGTTCCCCGAAGCATCGAAACGCCTGGCGAACATTCCGTACCCGCTTCCGTCCCCGAACAGGCTGCTCCAGGCGACCACGAAGCCACCTGCCGGGGACACGCTGACGGAAGGAAATTTCTGGTCGCCGGTGGTGTAGACATTCATCTGCAACTCGCTCCCCAACCGGTTGCCGGAGGCGTCGTAACGCTGGCCAAAGATGGCGGTGCCGGAGCCGTCGCGGATGTTGTTGTCCTGCCAGACAGCGACGAAGTTGCCGTTGGCCTCGACCGCGAGATCGCCCCAGAACTGGTCGCCGGTCGTGTAGGTGTTCACCACGAATTCGCTGCCGATCGGATCGCCCGAGGCGTCGAACCGGCGGGCGGCGATCCCGTAGGAGCTGCCGTCGACCTGCCTGCTCCCCCAGCTCACGACGAACCGACCATCGGAGGCCCGGCCGACGTGCGGCGAGCGCTGGTAGCTCGTCGTGAAGGTGTTGACCTGGAACTCGCCGCCGAGGGCGCTGCCCGAGGCGTCGTAGCGCTGGCCTTGGATGCTCCGGTACGAACCGTCCTGGACGCTCTCCCAGACCACAACGAAGTCTCCGTTGCTTCCAACCGCGACGGCGGGCTCCGCCTGGAGTCCCGTCGTGTAGGTGTTGATCCGAAACTCGCCGCCGCGCGTCGTCCCCGACGCCGCGAACCGCTGGCCGAAGATCCCGGTGCCGCTTCCGTCCTGGCCATCGCTTTGCCAGACGACGACGAAGTCGCCGTCCGGCTCCATCGCCGGGCGCGCCAAGAACTGATTGCCGGTGGTGTAGGTGTTGATCCGGAACTCCCCCCCCGCGGGAACCTGGGCCGAGGCCCCCGACGCCAAGGCCAAGGCGACCGCACACGCGCCGACGGCCTGCTTCAACATGGGTGCCTCCCAGGGTCGCGCGACGCTAGCGGTCGGCGGGGCGCATGTCAATGCGACCGCTGGCTCCCCTCAGAAAAGGGGCCGGATCCCTTCGTTCAGGGACCGTACAACGTCAGGCCGAACGTCGCGCTCAGGAAGACGCCCATCTGCTCGCGCGTCACGGCCGCCGACGGACAGTAGTTCCCGCCGCCGCACCCCGTGACCACCGCGCGCCGCGTCAGCTCCTCGATCCAGCGGCAGAAGGGGCTCGTCTCCGGCACGTCGGGATAGAGGTTGGGCGGCGCGCAGGCGGCGGGGCTCATGGTGGGATCGAGGGTGCGCAGGACGATGACCGCCATCTGCTCGCGGCTCACGGCGGCCGTGGGGCAATACAGGCCGCCACCACAGCCGGAGACGACACCGCGCCGGGCCAGCTCCTCGATCCAGCGGCAGAAGGGGCTGGATGCTGGGACGTCCGCGAACATCGGCGTGGCTCCGCACGCCGGCGGCACGTAGCCGATGCCTTCTTTCGCGGCCAGGGCGAAGACGGCCATCTGCTCGCGCGAGGTGGGATTCGCGGGGCAGTACTGCGAGGCCGTGCAGCCGGAGGTGACGCCGCGATGGAGCATCGTCTCCACGAAGCGATAGAAGAGGCTCGTGCGCGGGACGTCGGCGAAGCTGTCGCCGATGTGAAGGCTCCACGGCTTCGACTGGCCGTGGGCGGCGGGCACGATGTCCTCGCGCAGCGTGGCGTCCCAGTGGGTGACCGGACGTGAGGCGGGGACCGACACGGCCACCGCGTAACAGTTGGCCGCGCTCGCGCAGCTGGCGGTGGCGCCGTTGGGGGCGACGCCATAGCTGGCCGCGCCGTCCGCGATCGTGTAGGTCGGATTGGCCGGCGTGCCTGGTCCCGTGAAGGCGCCGGCCACTCCGTCGAAGGCCTGCGCGGCGCCGTTGACGTTGCGCCACGTGGGCGCGACCCCGACGGTCTCGCCGATCTCGAGCACTCCGTTGCCGTTGGATGTCGGCGAGGCGGCCGCGTCCACGGCGAGGGCGGCGGGTAGGAGGCCGCCGTAGCGCTGGCCGTTGACGCCGAGCAGGCTTCCGTCATCGCCCGCCCAGGTGACGGTGAAATTGCCAACGGGGTCCGAAGCCAGGCTCGGATAGATGCCGAATCCCGTCGTGTTGACCTGGAACTCGGGGCCTCGCGGCGCTCCCGCGGCGTCGTAGCGCTTTGCGAAGATCCTTCCGTTCGACATCTGGCCGTCACCCCAGGTGACCATGAATCGCCCGGTGGCATCCATGTCGACGTCGGGTTTGTACTGGGTGCCGGTGGTGTAGCTGTTCACCAGGAAATCGCCGCCCAGGGGCGCGCCGGCGGAGTCGAAGCGCCGCCCGAAGATGCCCTGGTTGTCGCCGACGCCGAACCCAAGGCCCCACACGACGACGAAGTCGCCCGCGGGAGCGACCGCGACGCGCGCGTTGTAGCCGCTCCCGGACGAGTTCACGCTGAATTCGCCGCCGACAGGGGCTCCCGCGGCGGAGAACCGCTGGCCGAAGACGCTCGGGCTGCCCGACGGACCCTGCCCGAAGCTCTCCCACACCACGACCATGTTCCCGGCTCCGTCGAGATCGATGGAAGGCGTCTGCTGGGCGTTGGTGGTGTACGAGCTCACTTGAAACTCCGCCCCGAGGCGGTTCCCCGCGGCGTCGAACCGTTGGGCGAACACGTCGGCGCCCGCGCCGCCGGACCAGGCGACGGCGAAGTTCCCCGTCGCGTCGGCACCGACCGCAGGACGCTCCTGATTGCCCGCCGTGGTCGAGTTGACGAGGAACTCGCCGCCGGCCCGCGCCCCCGCGCGTTCATAACGCTGCGCAAAAATGCCGAAGCCGCTGCCGTCCTGGGCCGCGCTCTGCCAGGTGACGACGAAATCGCCGCGTCCGCCGACGGCTACCGACGGGGACATCTGTGTCCCGGGGGTGAACGTGTTGACCTGGAACTCGGCGCCCCGCGGCGCGCCCGCAGCATCGTACCGCTGGCCGAAGATGCCGGAGCCCGCGCCGCCGTCCTGGCCGAACGAGGTCCAGACGGCGACGAAGTCCCCGTTCGGGGCGGCCGCGGTGGCGCGCGCAGGGAAGGTCGCCTCCTGCGCGCCCGTGGTGTACGTGTTGACGCGAAAATTCGCGCCGGCGGGGACTTGCGCCCACGCCGCCGACGGAGCGACGACGAGCGCCACCATCGCGAAGATGCGTCGGCGGTCCATTCGAACTCCCACAAGCACCTCTCTCTCGAGCGAGAAAACGCTCACACGCCGTACAGGGTCAGGGCGAAGGTCACGGAGAGGAAGACGCCCATCTGCTCCCGGGTGACGGGCGCGGACGGGCAGTAGTTGCCGCCGCCGCACCCGCTCACGACGGCGCGCCGCGTCAGCTCCTCGATCCAGTTGCAGAACGGATTGCTCGCAGGCACGTCACCGTACATGGGGGTGGTGCAGGCGGGGGGCGCGAGCGTCGGGTCGAGCGTCCGCAGCACGAAGACGGCCATCTGCTCGCGGGTCACCGCGCTCGTGGGACAGTAATTCCCGCCGCCGCAGCCGCCCACCACTGCCCGCCGCGCGAGCTCTTCGATCCACCGGCAGAACGGGCTGCTCGCCGGGACGTCGTTGAACAAGGGGGTCGTGCAGGCCGGCGGGACGTAACCGGTCCTTTCCTTCGCGACCAGCACGAACACGGCCATCTGCTCGCGCGTCGTCGAGCTGGCCGGGCAGTACAGGGTCGGGGTACAGCCGGTGGTCAGGACGTGGTGCAGCAGCGTCTCGACGAACCGGTAGAACCCGCTGCTCGGGGGCACGTCGGTGAAGCTGCGGCCGACGTGCAACGCCCACTCCTTCTGTTGGCCCTGCGTGTCGGGAGCGATGCTCTCGACCGCGGAGGCATCCCAGTGCGTGGCCGGGCGCGTGGCCGGGTTGGACACGGAGACCGCGTAGCAGTCGGAGCAGGCCTGGGTGGCGCCGTTGGCTACCGCCCCGTAGTCGCCGGCGGCGTTGGCGATGGCATAGGTCGCGCCGGAAGGGCCGGTGATGTTGGCCAGCGTGCCGCTGAAGGTCTGCGTTGCGCCGTTGAAGTTACGCCAGGCGGGCCGCACGTCCACCGTCTCACCTGGCTCCAGCACGTCGTTGCCAAGGCTGTCGACGGTGAGCGCGGAGGGCCCCAGGCCGCCGAAGCGCTGGGCGAAGACGCCGTAGCTGCTCCCATCCTGGCCCCAGCTGTCCCAGTTGACGACGAAGTTGCCCACCGCGTCGGAGGCGACCGACGGCTGACGCTGCGAGCCCGTGGTGTAGGTGTTGACCCGGAACTCGGCCCCCCGGCGGGCGCCCGAAACGCTGAAGCGCTGGGCAAAGCACCCATACGCGCTGCCATCCCCGGGACCCAGCCAGCTGACGACGAAATTACCGCGGGCGTCGTGGGCCACCTCCCCAAAGAGGCCGAACTGAAAACCCGTGGTGTATGTATTGACGACGAAGTCGTTTCCCACGGCGTTCCCCGAAGCATCGAAGCGCCTCGCGAACATTCCATCCCCGCTCCCGTCCCCGGGGCCGTGCCAGGCGACCACGAATCCACCCGCCGGGGATGCGCTGACCGAAGGGGCGAGCTGGTTGCCGGTGGTGTAGGTGTTGACCTGGAACTCGCTGCCCAGCCGGGTGCCCGAAGCGTCGAAGCGCTGGCCGAAGAGGGCGGAGCCGGAGCCGTCGCGTCCCGTCGCGTCCTGCCAGACGGCGACGAAGTTGCCGTTGGCCTCGACCGCGAGGTCCGCGTACCACTGGAGGCCGGTCGTGTACGCGTTCACCACGAAGTCGCTGCCGATCGGGCTTCCCCACGCGTCGAACCGGCGCGCAACGATCCCGCCGACGCTGCCATCGGTGCCCCTCCAGGTCACGACGAACCGGCCATCGGAGGCCCGGCCGACGCGGGGCTCGTACTGGATGCCGGGCGTAGAGGTGTTGACCAGGAACTCGCCGCCTATGGCGCTGCCCGCGGCATCGAAGCGCCGGCCCTTGATTTCCTGTGACAAGGCCTGAACGTCCTCCCAGACCACGACGAAATCGCCCTTGCGCCCGACCGCGACCGCGGGCCGCATCTGCTGCCCCGTCGTGTAGGCATTGATCCGGAACTCGCTGCCCCGGGGTAGCCCCGACGCGTCGTACCGCTGGCCGAATATCCCGGACTGATCTCCGTCCTGGGTAGCGCTTTGCCAGACCACGACGAAGTCCCCGTCCGGCTCCGTCGCCGTGCGCGCGAGGTACTGATTGTTGGTGGTGTAGGTGCTCACCCGGAACTCGCCGCCCGCGCGAGTCTGGGCGGAGGCGGCGGCGGCCGCGGCCAGGAGGACGGCAAGAGCCGCCAGCGCCGCCTTCATGACCCGTACAGCGTCAAGGTGAAGGTCACGCCGAGGAAGACGCCCATCTGCTCCCGGGTGACGGGCGCGGACGGGCAGTAGTTGCCGCCGCCGCAGCCGCTCACGACGGCGCGGCGCGTCAGTTCCTCGATCCACTTGCAGAACGGACTGCTCGCGGGCACGTCACCGTAGATGGGGGTGATGCAGGCGGGGGGCGCGAGCGTCGGGTCGAGCGTCCGCAGCACGAAGACGGCCATTTGCTCGCGGGTCACCGCGTTCGCGGGGCAGTAATTTCCGCCGCCACAGCCGCCCACCACCGCCCGCCGCGCGAGCTCCTCGATCCACCGGCAGAACGGGCTGCTCGCCGGGACGTCGTTGAACACGGGAGTCGTGCACGCCGGCGGAAGGTATCCGGTTCCCTCCTTCGCCACCAGCACGAACACCGCCATCTGCTCGCGCGTCGTCGCGGTGCCTGGGCAGTACTGGGTCGCACTGCAGCCGCTCGTCACCCCGTGATGCAGCAGCGTCTCGATGAACCGATAGAAGGGGCTCGTGATGGGCACGTCGGAGAAGCTGCGCCCCACGTGGAGCCGCCACTGCTTCTGCTGGCCCTGGGAATCAGGGAGGATGCTCTCCACCGCCGACGCGTCCCAGTGCGTCACGGGACGCGCCACCGGGTTGGACACCGAGACGGCATAGCAGTCCGTGCACTGCGCGCTCGCGCCGTTGGCCACGGTCCCGTAATCGGCCGCCGCGTCGGTGACGGCATACGTGGCCCCCGCCGGACCGGTCATGCTTGAAAGCGCCCCGCCGAAGGTCTGGGCCACGCCGTTCTGGTTCCGCCAGCTGGGGCGAAACGCGACCGTCTCCCCGGGCTCGAGGACCTGGTTGCCGGTGCTGTCGACGGCAAGCGCGGCCGGCGCGAGGCCTCCGTAGCGCTGGGCGTAGATCCCGCCGAATTGCCCGTCCTGTCCCTGGCTGCACCAGGTGACGGCGAAATTGCCCGCCGCATCGGAGGCGACCGCCGGCGCATTCTGCGTGCCCGGGGTGAAGGTATTGACGGGGAACTCGGCGCCGCGCGCGGCACCCGAAGCGTTGAAGCGCTGGCCAAACGTGCCGCCGTACGCGCCGCCGTCCCCGGGGCCGTTCCAAGTGACGACGAAGTTCCCGCGCGCGTCGTGCGCGACCTGCCCGAAGGTCCCGTACTGGTACCCCGGCGTATAGGTGTTGACGACAAAGTCGTTGCCGATCGGGTTCCCCGCGGCGTCGAAGCGCCGGGCGAACATCGCGGTGCCGCTGCCGTCTCCGGGACCGCTCCACGTCACCACGAAGCCGCCTACCGGCGACACGCTGATCGAAGGGAAGCGCTGGGTCCCCGTTGTGTAGGTGTTCACCTGGAAGTCGCTGCCGAGGGGGATGCCAACGTTGTCGAAACGCTGGCCGAAGACCGATGAGCCGGATCCATCCCGGTTGCTGTTGTCTTGCCAGGCGGCGACGAAGCTGCCGTCGGCCTGGACGGCGAGGGCGCCGTAGATCTGTTGTCCGGTGGTGAACGTGTTCACCACGAACTCGGCGCCGACGGGGTTGCCCGACGCATCGAACCGGCGGGCCGCGATCCCCCTGAAGGCGCCATCGTCCGTCTCCCAGAGCACGACGAACCGCCCATCGGCGGCCCGCCCGACCTGCGGCCCGGTCTGCGCTCCCGGGGTGTACGAGTTGACCAGGAACTCGCCGCCGACGGCGGTGCCCGCGGCATCGAAGCGCCGTCCGTGGACGCTCGCGACCGAACCGTCCTGGTCGCTTTCCCAGACAACCACGAAATCCCCTGCGCTCCCCACCGCCGCGACGGGCCGGTCCTGGGCACCCGTCGTGTACGTGTTGATCTGGAAGTCGTTGCCGCGCGCCGCCCCCGAGGCGGCAAACCGCTGGCCGAAGATGCCGGGGCCGCTGCCGTCCTGGGCGTAGCTCCGCCAGACCACGACGAAGTCCCCGTCCGGCTCCATGGCCGGGCGCGCGTGGACTTGATCACCGGCGGTGTAGTTGTTCACACGGAACTCCGGCCCCGCCGGCGTCTGCGCCCAGGCCGCGGCCGTGCAGGCCAGGGCCATCGCCGCCGCCATGGGGACCGTCCGTCGCGCCGCCCGCCACACGTTCATGTCCAAGGACCCACCTCGGCTCTTGGACAGTCGTCGTCGCCCGCTGTTCCACCCCGGAAGAGGGCTAGGGCTCTCCGATGAGGCTGAACGCCGCCCAGAGGAAG
>JANMPI010000184.1:0-10117 GCA_031369785.1 Acidobacteriota bacterium | reverse complement strand
GAGACGCCGGAGGAGGTGGAGGCGGCGCTCCGCGCGTCGCATCGGTGCCTGGGGTTCGAAATCGTGCCGGAGATGCGGATGGTGCCGGCGTAGGGCGTTCGTTCATCGCGCGAGCCCCAATCGATCCAGTCTTCGCCGTCGAGGGATTCCTGTCCTCTGCGGTCCCCATTCTCGAATTTATTTTTCTATCTTTTCGAACTCGCCACGCGCGTGTCTCGAGTGATCACGGACGCAAACCACGATTGCTGTCTCGCGCGCCAGTTTGACCGCACACGACGATCGTCGGCATTGGGAATGATCGCGAAAGAAGGGTCCGCCGTTCGACCGCCTGACGGCCGCTCAGGGCCCTCGAAAATCCCGTGCATGACCTGCTGCTACAAGAGGGCATGCACGAAAGCATCCTGACCATCGCATCGCAACTCTCGGATGACGCGCTCACGGCGCGGATCCAGACCCTCGTCGTTCGCGAGCGCGACGCGACTGTCGAGCTCGTAGCACATCTCGCCGTGCTCTAGGCGCGGCAGATCCATGTCGGTGAAGGTCCGGGCTCGCTGTATCTCTATTGCCGGGATCGGCTCCACTTCTCCGAGGATGCGGCGTGGAACCGCGCCGCCACCGCGGGCGCGGTGCGCCGGTATCCGGTCATACTGGATTGGTTGATCGATGGCTCGTTGAACGTCACGACCGTGCGCGTCCTTCGGCCGGTGCTGACGGCCGACAATCACCTCGCGATCCTGACCGAGGCCCGGCATCGAAGCCGGAAGGAAGTCGACGTCATCGTCGCGCGCGTCAATCCTAAGCCAGACGTGGTTTCGACGATCCGAAGGATTTCGGCTCCCATCGCAAGCACGCCTGCGGCAAGCCTTCCATTCGTGACGACCCCGCAGGAGCAATCCGCGGGGGGCGCACCGGCTTCCATGCCACTAGAACCACCACCACCGCCACCACCGCCGCCCCGCGCGATCGTGGCTCCACTTGCGCCGGAGCGCTATCGAGTCCAGTTCACCGTTTCCAAGGCGACTCACGACAAGCTGCGGCACATGCAGGATCTGCTCTGCCGCGAGGTCCCCGACGGCGACCCGGCGGTCATCTTCGATCGCGCGCTCGATGCCCTGCAGGCCGAGGTCGCGAAGAAGAAGCAGGCGGCGACTACCCGACCGCGCGCCGCGGTGGCCACGAAGCAAGGCTCGCGCTACATCCCAGCCGAGGTGCGGAGGGCCGTCTGGAAGCGGGACGCCGCGCAGTGCGCTTTCGAAGGCAGTGGCGGCCGATGCGCCGAGCGACGGTATCTGGAACTTCATCACGTCGTGCCTCACGGACACGAGGGCCTCGCCACGGTGACCAACATCTCGCTGCGGTGCCGGGCCCATAACATTTACGAGAGCGAATTGGCCTTCGGTCGGTTCGACGCGTCGATCGTCCGCGAGGCGCGTGAGAATTACGCTGTTTCCGGCCGAATCACGCCCGTTCCGGAACGGGTCCGGTCACGCTTCACCGACCCACGAGGTCAACCTGACCTCGCCGTGGCTCCGCTCAACAGAACCAGTGCTCGGTGAGCCGCGGCGGGTCGGGACGGAACTCGGGAGGCATCGCCTCGTCCGGCGCCGCGCGGCCGGCCGCCGTATACGCCAGCGCCCGGACGGCCTCCCACGTCGCGCGCGGATCCTCGCCCGCGTCTTCCGCCGCCTCCACGCACGAGGCCACCTGCTCGTAGAGCACATCCATCCGGGGATCGGGATGCGACCAGCGATGCGTGAACGCGTCGCCGTCCAGGGCGCCCACCCACGAGGCCGCGTCCGGATCCGCCAGCAGCGCGGAATGCGGCGGCACGAGGAGCCGGATCGCCAGCTGCACCGGCGGGACATAGGCGACGAGCGCGTGCGCGCGGAAGAGCTCGATCGTCTCGATGTAGTCGTCGAGCGTCGTCCACGGCGTGAAGGCCACGAGCGTCGGATGCAGGACGATGCCGGCCGCGTCCATCACCGACAGCAGCGCGACGACATTGGCCGCGGTGTGTCCCTTGTCCAGGCGGCGCAGCACCTCGTCGCTCAGCGATTCGACCGCCGACACCACGAACGTGCAGCCGAGCGATGCGAGCTCCGGCAGCAGATGGCGATGCCGCAGCAGGTGCTCGACCTTGGCCGTGAAATCGAACGTGACCGACGGCCACTCCGCGTGGAGGCGCCGCGCGACGCTCATGGCATGGCCCGGCCCGTTCAGGAAGTCGGGATCGCCGAAGGTGACGTGCCGCGCGCCCGCCCCGACCTGCCCACGGATGTCGGCGAGCACGACGTCCGCGGGCACGACGAAGAACCGCCCGCCGTAGATCGGCACGACCGGGCAATGCCGGCAAAGGTGCAGGCACCCGCGGCTGGCCTCCACGTAGGCGGCGCCGTCCGTATCCCCGTCGTGGCGATACGCCGCGTACGACGCCGGCGACGGAAGCGTCGAGCGATCGGGCACCGGGAACGAGAGCCGCGCGCGCACCGGCCGGGCACGTGATTCGCGCGTGGTGACGCCGGCGACGGTGGACGCTTGACGCCCGCGGCCGAGCGCGCGGACCAGATCGACGAGAACGTCCTCCGATTCGCCGGCGACGATCGAATCCGCGGCGCCGGCCAGCAATGCGTCCGCGTTCAGCCACGCGTAGAGGCCGTGGAAGCAGACGTGAGCCCGCGGGTTTGCGGCGCGCACGCGGGACGCGGCCTGGACGCCGAGGCGCAGGGCGGTGTGCATGGGAACGGAGATGAGGGCGATGTCGGCCGCGGCCGCGCGCTCGACCGAGAAAGGCTCCACGGCGAGGTCGATGGTGTCCGCGTCGAGCCCCGCCCGCCGCAGGAATGCGAGCGGCCAGGCGATGCCGAGCGGCGCGTGCCCCATCTCGTAGCACGCGATCAGGAGGACGCGCGGGGTCACTTCTTGCGGGCCGCGGGCGCTCCCTTGCCGCCGCCGCCGCCGCCCTTGCCGCCCTGTCCCGGCGGCACCCAGTCCGCGGGCAGCTGCGCGCCCTCGCCGAAGAAGAACTCGTCCATCTGCTCCATCAGGAACTGCCGGTGCTCGGGATCGGCCATGCTCAGCGCGTGATGGTTCATGAGGATGGTGGCCTGCTTCTCCCACAGGTCCCACCCCTGCTGCGAGATGCTCTTGAAGATGCGCTCGCCGCGCGCGCCGGAAAACGGCGGCTTCGCCATCGCGGGGAGGTCACGGCCGATCTTCAGGCAGAAGACGGTCCCCGCCGCGCGCGGCGTCTCCGCCGCCACCACGGGTGTGAAGAGGAATTTCTCCATCTCCACCATCAGCTGCTTCCGGTGGTCGGGCTGGCCCATGTTCCAGCCCCGCGCCTTCATCAGCTTCTCCGACTCTTCCTGCCAGAGCTCGAACGAGCGCTTGCTGACCTGCTCGAAGATGCGCTGGCCGAGCGCCCCGGGGAACGGCGGGGCGTCGAGGCCTTGCAGCTCCTGGCCGAGCTTCGCGCACTGGACCATGCGGGGCGGCATCTACAGGGAGTATAACGGCCGGATGCCCGCATTGCGGACGATCATGCTGGGGATGCGCGGCACGTTCACCGCGGAGGCGTTCCGGGCCGCGGTCGCCACCGGCTGCGGGGTGAGCGGGCTGATCGTCGCCGGCCCGCGCGGATCGGGCTGGCGGCGGCTCGAGCCGCGCCGCGTGCTGGCCGCGGAGAGCCCGACCGCGGTGGAGATCGCCTGGGATGCCGGTCTGCCCGTGCTCGAGGTGGGCTGGGTCGATGCGGCGGGGCTGCGCGCCCTCGACGCCCTCGAGCCGGACGTGGTGGCGATCGCCTGCTTCCCGTGGCTCCTCCCGCGGCCCTGGCGGGATCGTCCGCCGCGGGGGTGCGTGAACCTCCACCCGTCCCTGCTCCCCGCCTATCGCGGCCCCTCGCCCTTGTTCTGGCAGTTTCGCGGCGGCGAGACGCGGACGGGCGTGAGCCTTCACGCGGTCGACGGCGGGGCCGACACCGGGAGCCTGATCGCCCAGGCGGCGGTGCCGTTCGCGGACGGCATCGATACGACCGCCGCGGAGACGCTCACCGCGCGCGCGGGCGCGCAGCTCCTCGCGGATTGGCTGGCGGGAGGAAAAACCGTGGGTCCCGCCGACCCGTCCAGCGCTCCGTCGCGCCAGGCCGCGCCGGATGAGGACGCGCGCGTCGTTCCCGCGACGTGGCCGGTCCGCCGCGCGTTCAACTTCATTCGCGGCGCCGCGGCCTGGGGCCCGTTCGAGATCGATACCGGCGAGGAGCGGGTGACGGTGCGCGAGGCGGTGGCGATGGACGAGTCGGCCTCGCTGGGCGCGCGGCATCGCGCCTCCGGCGAAGACGTCCTGCTGCAGTTTTCGGACGGCGTTCTCCTCGCCCGCTGAGCGCGCGTGTGACGATGGAGAAATGGGGATCACGCTGCGCGCGACGGCCGCTCTTGCCTTGTCCCTCGCCGCCTCGTGCAAGCCGGCGACCAACTACGAGAGCAACACCGGCCCGCGCTACGCGTCCGCCGCGCCCCCCGCGGCCGATCCCGTGCCGGGGCTGCGGGTCGCCACCTTCAACATCCGCTATGCCCGCGACATCGCCGGCGCGCTTTCCGCCATCCGCACCGACGAGCACCTCCGCGGCGCGGACGTCCTCGCGCTCCAGGAGATGGACGCCCCCGGGGTGGAAGCCATGGCCCGCGGCCTCGGGATGAGCTCCGTCTACTATCCGGCCGCCGTGCACCCCACGGGCGGCAAGGACTTCGGGCCCGCGGTCCTCGTCCGCGGACGGATCGAGGCCGACGGCAAGGTCTTCCTGCCCCACTTGAGCCGCGGGCGGGCCATGCAGCGGATCGCGGTGTGGGCGGACGTGAACGTCGACGGCGTGCGCTTCCGGATGTACAGCCTGCACCTCTCGGCGGATGCCGAGATGTCACGGCCCAAGCGCCTCGACCAGCTGCGGGCGCTCATCGCGGAGGCCGATTCGCACCCGGCGGTGGTGGTGGCGGGCGATTTCAACGATCGCGCCGCCGTGGGGTCGATCTTCGAGTCCGCCGGCTACGAATGGGTGAGCCGCGACCTGCCGGCGACCGTCGCGCACGTGTTCACCTGGGACCACATCTTCGCGCGCGGGCTGCGGCTGGTGGCGCTCGATCGCCGCGGGGTGGCGAACAACCTCGGGAGCAGCGACCACCGGCCGCTGTGGGCCGATCTCGTCCCCGCTAATATTGCTCCGAGAACAGCGAGCAGATCCGCTCGGTGAGCTTCTTCACGATCCCACGTTCGCGCCACTCCGCGAGGTTCACCTGGCGGGCGCTCTTCAGGTCGTTGATGAAGGTGTCCTCGACCTGCTTCGCGAAGCCGACGTCGAGGATGGCGAGCACGTTCTCCTGGTTCAGCTCCTTGGAGCGCACGTCCATGTTGCTCGACCCCACCACCGCGAACTTCCCGTCCACCACCACGGTCTTGGCGTGCATCATCGTGGGCTGGTACTCGTAGATCTTCACGCCCGCGGCGAGCAGCTCCTCGAAGTGCATGTGGCCGGTCTGGCGGATGGGCTTGGCGTCCGTCTTCTCCCCGGGGAGCAGGATGCGGACGTCGACGCCCTGCTTCGCGCGTTCGATCACCGCCTTCCGGATCGTCTCGTCGGGGACGAAGTACGAGTTCGCGATGTAGAGCTTCTGGCGCGCGGCGGAGAACGACTGCAGGAAGAGGATGCGGATGGGGTGGTTCTCGCTGGATGGCGCGCTGGCGAGCCCCGTGTGGAGGGCGATCGGCTCGCCGGGCGTGCCCGCGGGAGCGGGGAACTGGGGGAAGAAGGCCGGGCCCTCGAGGATCTCGCCTGCCTTGTCGCCGTTGTCGTCGGGGACGTGCGCCCAGGTATCGACGAATGCCGACTGCACGGTCTCCGCGAGCGGGCCCGTCACCTCGGTCATGCTGTCGCGCCAGTGCTCCTCGTCCTGCGCGTTGCCCAGCCACTTCTCGGCGACCGCCATCCCGCCGACAAAGGCGACGTTGCCGTCGATGACGATGGCGCGGCGGTGGTTCCGCTTGTGGAAGCGGGTCAGGGCGCCGAGGCGCGCGCTGCGGAAGATCTTCACCTTGCCCCCCGCGGCCTCGAGGGCCTTCACGCCCTCGTCGGGCACGTGCATCCCGCCGAGCCCGTCGAGGAGGACGCGCACCTGCACGCCGGCCTTCGCCTTTGCGATGAGGTCCGCGAAGACCTGGTCGCTGGCCTGCCCCTTCTCCCAGATGTAGACCGCGAAGTTGATGCTCTGCTTCGCCCCCGCGAGGGCCTCGTGGAGGGCGGGGAAGAACTGGTCGCCGTTGTTCAGGAGCTTGGCGGTACCGCCGCTGCGCAATGGCGAGCCCGCGACCCCGGCCAGGCTGAGCATGAAGTCCGGCGACTCCACCGGCGGGTTGAAGGGGATGTTGATGTCGCTCGGGCGCCGGCCGAAGCTGAAGAACAGGGTCACGATGATGCCGACGACAGCCACCGCGCCGATGCCGGCCAGCGTGTTCATCCACCACGGGTAGTCGTGGTCGCTCGAGTCTGTCTTCTTTTTGTCCTTGCTCACCTTTGCAGTGTAGCGGGCGGCGTCACGCATCCGGCCGGGACCCGTGGAGACAGCCAAAAAAAACGGCGCCCGCGGGATCGCTCCCGGGGGCGCCGTAGAGGATACGTGATCCTAGAACAGGAATCGGAGCGCGAACTGCAGGTTTCTTTGCTGGGAGTTGGGCGCCGTGCCGGTGATGAAGCCCGCGTTCGGGTTCAGGTTCCCGACCACGCCCACTTCCGAGTCGGGGTTGCCGAGGTTCACGTGGTTGAAGACGTTCTGGGCCTCCACGCGGAACTCGAGGTTCCGTTCCGCGCCCATGTGGAAACGCTTGAGCAGCGACGCGTCCACGTTCCAGAAGCCGGGACCGTGCAACTCGTTGCGGCCCAGGTTGCCGAAGGTACCGCGGGCCGGCCGGCCAAAGGCGCTGCCCGACGAGCCGATCGGCGTCACGTTGAAGTACGGGGTGGTCAGGCCATCCCCGCTCCCCGGCGCCGGGTCACCGATGAGGTCCGGCCGGCCGGGTCCCGTGTCGCGATCCTGGCCGGAATCCCGGTAGCCGACGTTGAACGGCAGGCCGCTCATGACGGTGGCGCCGGCGTTGAGCTGCCAGCCGCCCAGGAGGGCGTCCGTGACGCCCGCGGCGTCCGAGAGGTAGCGCCGCCCCTTCCCGACGGGCAGCTCCGCCTGGCCGGCCAGGACGTAAACGTGCTTGCGGATGAAGTTCGCCGGCCCGTAGTTGACGTCGGGGTCCACGAAGAAGTACTCCCCGTCGTTGTTCTTGTGGCTCTGCAGCGTGTAGTGGGTGACGAGCGAGAACCCTTCCGAGAAGCGCTTGGTGAGCTTGGCCTGCAGGGCGTTGTAGCGGCTCTTGCCGGTGTTGCTGTAGAAGTCGATCCCCTGCGTCCAGCCGTAGCGGGCGAAGTAGGGACGGCGCTGATCGCGCGGCACGTTGGGGAAGCCCACCAGCGACGCCTCGTTGACGTTGGATGCGGGGCCGTCGCCGATGAATCCGCGGCCCGTGTTGCCGACGTAGGCGATCTCCGCGGAAACCGTCGAGGAAATCTCCCGCTGCACGGTGACGTTGTAGGCGTCCACGTGCGACAGGTGCTGCGTGCTGGGGAGCGCGCGCGCGAATACGCCGTTGGGCAGCCGGAAGCGGCCGTTGGCGGGCACGGCGGGGAAGACCGGCTGCGACGGGCCCTGGGCGAGGTTGAACACGCTGTCGAAGTTGTTCGGCGGGTTCAACTGTTGCACGGCCAGGACGGGCAGGTTCTGGGTCACGGAGTGGCCGAAGGTCGACCCGAACACGCCGATGTCGTAGCTGCGTCCGAACCCGGCGCGCACCACCGTCTTCTGGTTCAACTGATAGGTCCCGCCCAGGCGCGGCGCCCAGTTGATCTTGTTCTTGATGTTGCCGGCGAGGTTCACGTCGCCCACCCCCGCCACCAGGATGTCCCCGGTGTCGAGGTCGAGGAAGCCGGCGTTGCCGGCCTCGTTCACGGTCTGGGGATGGATGATGTCGGCGCGCAGGCCGTAGTTGAGGGTGAGCTTGGAGGTGGCGCGCCAGGTGTCCTGCGCGTAGTAGAACTGGCGCCACTGCCGCTCACGCGCGTTGGTGTTGGGGCTGACGTAGCGGCTGAAGCGCGACACGTTGCCGAGCAGGAAGGTGGCCACGCCGAGGCCGCCGCCGCTGGCGCCCTGGGTGCCCTCGGAGTCGAAGTAGAGCTGTCCCGACCGGTGGGAGTCGCTGGGGACCCGCAGGTTGTAGGCCCGGCGGATGTCGCCCCCGACTTTCACCGAGTGGTTGCCGAGCAGCTTGGTCAAATTGGCGACGACCTGCCCCTGCTTCTCCTGCTGCGACAGCGGGCAGTTGCAGCGGTTGACCTCCAGGCCGGAGCCGAACTCGATCCGTTCCGTTCCGCCGTTGATCTCGATGGCCGGCAGGCCCGACGTGAAGTCGTCGCCGAGGTTCAACCCGGGGATGCCGGCGTCCGCGGCCGGGGTGGTGCCGAAGTCGTTCGGCAGCACGTTCACCCCGTACTTGAAGAAGCCGAAGCGGACGTCCAGCACCGTCGTGCTGTTGAGCGTGAAGTCCGCCCCGAGGGCCAGGCTGTGATTGCGGACCTCGGAAACGCCGCCCAGGGAGACCAGCTCGGACCCGCCGCCCGTCCCGAAGGCCGGCGTCCCGTTGATGTCGTAGCGCGCGGCGCTGTAGCGGACGAACGTGTTCACCCGGTCGCTCAGCCGTCCATCCAGGCGGACGTCGCCAGTGTCGGACTTGAACCTCTCCGATCCCTGGGCGATGAAGTTGTCGCGGGTGCCGTTGTTGGTCCCGGGCGCGTTGGGCAGCGGGATGAGACTCAGGATGCGCAGCGCTTGCGGCGAGAGCCGGTTGGTGGGGATGACGTTCCCCGGGAACTGCGGCCTCGCCCCCGGCGCCCCGCTCCGGGGGTCGAAGATGTTCACGCCATACGCGCTCAGGTCGCCGGCGCGGGCCGCCGCCGTGGGCACGGTCAGCAGGCGCGAGCCCCCGACGTTGGCCCGGGTGCCCTGATAGTCGGCGAAGAAGAAGAACTTGTTCTGGGTGATGGGGCCGCCAATGGAGCCGCCGAACTGGTCGCGCTTGGTCTGGGGCAGGACGCGTCCCGTGATGGGGTCGGGGCGGTCCGGCTGCGAGAACGGGTTACGGGCCTGGAACCGATCGCGCTGCGCGAACTCGAACAGGCTGCCGTGCAGATCGTTGCTCCCGGACTTGGTCTGCACCGAGACGACGCCCGCGATGGCCTGGCCGAACTCGGCGTCGTAGTTCTGCGAGGTGATCTTGGTCTCGCCGATCGCCTCCAGGTTGGGGTTGATGACGATGATGCCGAGGATCGGGTCGCGGTTGTCCGTACCGTCGAGCTGATACCCGGTGCCGGCGAAGCTCTGCCCGTTGACCTGGGTCTGGACGGAGCCTTGGGGGTTCTCGCTGGCCGCGTGGCCCCAGCTCTGCTGCTGCGTCCCGGGGGTGAGCAGGATGAGCTTGGTGAAGTTGCGGTCCAGGATGGGCAGCTCCGTGACCTGGCGCGCGTCGAACGTCGTGGAGACGTCCGCGCGGTCGGTCTTCAGGAGCTGCCCCTGGGCGGCGGTGACGGTCACCGCCTCGGTGAGGGCGCCGAGCTCCAGCCCGAGGTCGACCTTGGTCTGGGTGTCGACGCTCACCCGGGCCGCGGAGACCACGGCGGCCTTGAAGCCGCCGAGCTCCGCCTTCACCTCGTAGGTGCCGGGGAGCAGGCGCTCGATCAGGTAAAAGCCGTCGCCGTTGGTCACGGCGGAGTGGACGGTCTTGCGCTCCACGCTGGTCGCGGTCACGGTCACGCCGGGAAGGGCGGCGTTGCTCGGATCCTCGACCGTACCGGCGATGCTCCCGTACACGGCCTGCGCGAAAGTCGCGCGGGCGGGCACGAGGGCGAGGAGCAGGACGGCAGCCGTGGCGGCGGCGAAGCGGCTCAAAGTCATTTGATCCTCTTTTGGACAGGTGGGCGGGCAGGGACCTTCGGCGTCCAGGCGTCTTCCGATGTCAGAAGGCGTGAACA
>JANMPI010000465.1:0-6156 GCA_031369785.1 Acidobacteriota bacterium | reverse complement strand
CCGAGTGCCGGGCCTTGCTCTGCAGGCGCTGGTACTCGTCCACCACCGCGAGGCGCTTGTTGATGAACTCGCACTCGCACAGCACTTCGTGGAAGAAGTCCATTCCCGCCCACGGGTCGCCCTTGGAGATGAGCTCGAGGGTCGACCGGCCGCGGAGCGTCTCCGCGGCCTCGATCTCGCCCGCGAGCTCGATCCACGTCTGCGGCGTCACCGGGAACCGCGTTCCGCGCGTGGCCGGAGCGAGGGTCGACATGCCGATGAACACGAAGCGATCGGGCTCGACGTCGACCCACAGGACGCCCTCGTCGGCCCGCGCCTTTCTTCCCTTCTCGAGGACGGTGTCCTTGCCCTTGGCCACGAGGGCGTCGGCCAGCGGGCGCGGGAAGATGTCGCGCGTCAGCCGCGCGGAGAGCCCGCGGATCCACACGTCGATGAGGCCCGCGATCACGGTCGCGACCTGCGGGTCGGATTCCGCGCGTCGGCGGAGCTCGGTGCGGGGGATGCGCCTGATCTCCGTCCCCCCCTTGGCGGTGGCGACGAACCCGGAGTCGAGCATGTACTGCGGGTCGACGCCGAAGAATCCCTCGCCCGGAGAGAGGGTGAGGAAGTGGTTGCGCGCGCCGAGCGGCTTTCCGTCTTTCACCGTCACGGTGAAAACGTCCACCTTGCCGGAGACGATGTAGTACGCCTGCGCGGGATCGTCGAGCAGGATGACCTGGCTGCCGCCGATGGGCACCGGGTCCCCGACCGTGCCCAACCGCCGCGCCGCCTCCTTGGCCAGGAGGTCGCCGAGGCCTTCCATGCTCTGCGTCTGGTCGAAGCGGACGACGGGAAGGTGGCATTCGAGGAACGTGTCCCCGACCCGGAAGCGCTGCCCGACCGAGACCAGCTCGTCCTGGACCTTGCGGTCCTCGATCCACGTCCCGTTGAAGCTCTCGTTGTCGACGAGGCGGAAGGTCCCGGGCTTCGGCCCGCTCTCGATGGAGGCGTGGTTCCGCGAGGCGCTGTCGTCCTCGAGCATGATGTCGCAGGCTTCGCCGCGGCCCATGGTGGCGCGGCCGCCCGCCACCCGGAATTCCTTGCCCGCCGGCACGTGTCCCTTGGAGGAGATGACGCGGAGGAGGAACGCGCCGCGCGTCGCGCGCTGCGGGATGATGGTGGCGTCGTCCTCCACCGTCGGCGCGGGCGGCGGGGGCTCGGGCTCGGCCAGCACCGGGGCGACGAACTCGAACTCGGTGCCGACGATCCGGAACTTCTGGCCGTGGCGGAGCTGCAGCTCCTGCACCCGCCCTTCGCCGACGTAGACCCCGTTCCCGCTGCCCGGATCGACGAGGCGGAACCCGCCGCCGGCGGGCTCGATGCGGGCATGCAGACGAGAGATGCGCTTGTCCTTCAGGACGACGGTGCAGTCATCGCCGCGTCCGATGGTCGTCGTCCCCGCGGCGGCGGGGATCTCCTTGCCGGCGAGGCCCTCCAGATCCGACGAGAGGATGCGGAGATGGAACGCCTCCGCCACCGTGCTCATCCGTGAGAGATGAGGTCGCGGTAGGGGCCGTCCTGGTCCTTCATCTCGTCGTGCGTCCCCTGCTGCACGATCTTGCCCCGCTGCATGACCACGATGAGGTCGCAGTCGCGGATCGTGGAGAGGCGGTGCGCGATGATGATGCACGAGCAGCCGCGGCGGCGCAGGCTCTCGTCGATCACGGACTCGGTGTTGGGGTCGAGCGCGCTCGTGGCCTCGTCGAGGACGATGATGGTGGGCTCGCCGACGAGGGCGCGCGCGATCTCCAGGCGCTGCCGCTGGCCGCCGGAGAGGTTGCCGCCCCCCTCCGCGATGAGCGCGTCGTAGCGGCCCTCCCTCTTCTCGATGACGTCCTGCAGCGCGGCATCGCGGCAGGCGGTGGCCACCCGGGCGGGGGGCAGGGTCGTGTCCCACATGGTGACGTTCTCGGTGATCGTCCCGCTGAAGAGGAACACCTCCTGGTCGACGACGGCCAGCGAGTTCGTGATCAGGCTCCGCGGCAGGTTCTTCCGCGGCACGTCGTCGAACAGCACCTCCCCCTGCCACGGCTCGTAGAGGCCGCTCACCAGCTTGGCCACGGTGGACTTGCCGCTGCCGCTCCCGCCCACCAGGGCCACGCGCTGGCCGGGCTCGATGGTGAGGTTGAAGTTCTCGATCAGCGGCGGCTCCAGCGGGCTGTACCCGAAGCTCACGTCGCGCAGGGTCACCTTGGGGTTCAGCTTCAGGCTCGCGTTCCCGCCCTTCGGGGCCTTGGCCGCGCGCTTGTACTGCGGGTCCTCCGGGTAGCGCATGACGTCGTCGAGGCGGTTCATGTCCCCCTGCAGCTCCTGCAGGGTGCCGCCGAAGCTCACCAGGTTGCCCAGGGGGCGGTTCACGGAGGAGACCAGCGATTGATACGCGACCAGCATGCCGATGGTGAGATCGCCGCTCATCACGTAGAGCCCGCCCACCACGTAGACCGCGCTCACCGAGAGGAGGGCCACGATCTCCGGCACCACGCCGGTCGTGTGCTGGAGACGGCCGAGCACCTGCTCGCCGAGGAGCGACTTGGCCTGGTACCCGGCCCAGCGGCTGAAGAACTCGGCCTCGCCGCCGGTGGCCTTCAGCGTCTCGATCATCTGCAGCCCGCCCATCGCCGTGCCCATCATCTTGCCCTTGTCCTGCAGCACGCGCCGCGCGGCGTCGGTGCGGATGCGGGCCACCAGCTTCACCACCACGATGTTCAAGGCGGCGATGGCCGCCACCACGAGGGTGAGCACCACGCCGTAGCGCAGCATGAGGAGGAAGTAGAAGACCAGCACCAGGATGTCGATGGCGGTCATGGCCAGCTTGGCCGCGATGACGTTCGCGACCTGGTCGTTGATGGCGACGCGCGAGCCGATGTCCCCGGCGTAGCGCTGGACGAAGTACGGGATGGGAAGCCGCAGCAGGTGGGTGAAGAACCGGCTGGAGTGGAGGAGCGCCAGCTTGGTCTCCAGCCGCAGCAGGTAGTACTCCTGCAGCCAGGTGAGGCCCGCGAAGAGGAAGACGGTGAGCCCCATGCTCCAGAGCAGCGGCTTCACCATCCACTCGCGGCCGCCGATCAGGTAGTCGTCCACGAAGATGCGCGTGAAGGTCGGGATCACGAGGCCGGGCACGACGAGGAGGAGCGCCACGCAGGTGACGAAGAGAAGCGCCACCTGCGAGTCGGCGAGGCGGCTCACCAGCGCCGCCCGCATCGTGTTCTTGTCCCCGCCGGGCTTGAACTCGGCGCTCGGCTCGAAGGTGAGGACGACCCCGGAGTACGAGGAGTCGAGGTCCTCCATCGTCACCTTGCGCGGCCCCTGCGCGGGATCGTTCAGGTACGCCTTGCCGCCCTTGAACCCCTCGAGGACGAGGAAGTGGTTCATGTTCCAGAACAGGATCACGGGGAGCTTCAGGTCGTAGAGCTTGTCGAGCTGCTCGTACTTCAGCCCCTTGGCGGTGAGCCCGTACTTGCGCGCCGCCTTCAGGACGTTGCTGGCCTTGCTGCCGTCGCGGGACACGCCGCACTGGACGCGCAGCTCCTCGAGGGGAACGGTGCGGCCGAAGTAGCCGAGCACGATCCCGAGCGCCGCCGCGCCGCACTCCACGGCCTCCATCTGCAGGAGCGTGGGCGTGGCCACCCGGCGGTTCGGCGGCGGGGGCGGGGCCGGCTTCGGCTCCTCCGCTTGTTCCTCGACTTCCGTCACCTGGGACACCCTTCGCGGAGGGACACTAGACCCCGAGCGTCCTCTTGATGCTCGGGATCACGTACGTGTACGGCTTCCTATGGTCCACGACCACCGAGGACTGGCACAGCCCGCCGCTGCCGATCTTCTTCGCGGGGCCGGTGGAGGACGACCACTTGAGGCCGTTCGACTTGTTGGCGGGATCGAAGGAGAGGCACACGCGCGCCTCGTAGACCGGCCCCTTCTCGGTGTAGGACTGGACGAGCCGGTCGTTCTTCAGCTTCTCCTTCATGTCGTCCGGAGACGCCGCGAAGTCCGACACCCACTCCACGGTGCCGATGATGTAGCCGTACTCTTCCTTCTTCACGTCGGCCGGCGACACGCGGGCGAGCTGCTTGGGATGCACCTTGCCCGCTTCCTGCCCGGGGACGTAGATGACGGCGTGGATGTTGCCGTCGCAGAAGCCGCGGGCGGCGTTCGCCCCCGTTGGACGCGACTGCTCGAGGCGGACCAGCGGCTCGCCCTCTCCGATCTTGTCCCCGGCGCTCTTCAGCACCTCGACCACCCGCCCGGCTTCGGGGCTCTTCACCTCGGCCGCGGTCTGCTTGAGATCGCCGCGCAGGTACTCGATCTCGCCCGCGAGGTTCCGCTGCTCGTTCACGCGCGGGGCCAGGCGGCTCTTGATCGCCTCGTTCTCCTTCTGCAGCGCCAGGAGCTCACCCTGGGTGTCGGTCACCCGGCGGTCGAACTCGAAGAGCGCGTTCTCCGGCTTCAATCCACGGCGGACGAGGTCCTGCTGGGTGACCCGCTGCCGCCGCAGCGACTGAACCTGGCTGGCCTTGGCTCCGATCAGCGCGTCGTTCCGGGCCGCGAGCATCTCGTCGGAGGCGCCTTCGCTCTGATGCTGGGCGGCGAGGCGATTCAGCTGGTCCTGCTTCAGGGCGATCTTGCGCTCGATCTCCGAGCGGTCGCGGTTGATGATGGCGATGACCTGGCCGGCGGTCACCATCGTGTCCGGCGCGACGGTCAGGCGCGCGAGCGTGCCGGGCACCGGGGCCTTGATCTCGGCCAGGCGCTCGCCGCGGATCAGCACGCCCTGGCCTTCGACGAGGTCGGGGATGTTCCCCACGATGCTCCAGATCCCGACCATGAAGATCATGGCCGCGATGGTGGCGAGGGCGAGCCACCCCATCGGCGACGTGACCTGCATGACGAGGTCGAGCTGCTCGGGAGACGTCGCCTTGTCGAGCGCCGCCTTGCGGAAGAGATTCGCCTGCACTGTGCCTCCTCCGGGCCCCGTTGGCATGGACAGAACGCGTCCCTGGAGGGGGAGCTGTCAGCGGCCCGGAAACCGCCGGCAGTATAGCGCAAGCGTTTCCGGCCGCCGCCTAGCGGTTGGCCTCCGCGAGGAGGCGCGTCACCGTGTCCGCCATTCCGGCGCGCAAGGGGGTCGCCGGGGCGCCGAAGGCCGGCCCGTGGCCGCCGTCGGCGAGGAGGGGAATGAGGCGGGCGGCGATGCGCGCGACGGGGTCGTCGGCCGGCGCGGCTTCCGCGGTGTCGTCACGGGCGGGGCCGGCGAGCTCCACCGCCTCCGCGCGGCTCGACGCCATGACGAACACGGTGTCGAACCCCGCGATGGTGAAGGCCTGGTGGACCACGTCGCTCAGCCGGCACAGGACGAGCCTTCCCCCGCGCGGCCCGAGGCGCCGGGTGATGAGGAGCAGCGCGCGCAGTGCGCCGCCGCTCACGTAGTCCACCTTGGCGAAGTCGACCACGAGGTACCGGGCCTGTCCCGCGACCAGCTCCTTCAGCTTCCGCTCGAACGCGGCCTCGCCCTTGGTGTCGAGCTTCCCGTGCGGGGCGAGGACGATGACCTCGCCGTCGCGCGTCTCCTCGATTTCCATCAGCCCTTCCGGAAGACGAGCTTCACGGGCCCGAAGGAGATGACGTCCCCCTCCGCGAGCGGAGTCGCCACGTCGGCGGCGAGCTTGGCGCCGTTCACCCATGTCCCGTTGGCGACGCGCGGCAGCTCACGCACCTGGAAAGAGCCCCCGTCCTTCAGGAGCACGGCGTGGCGGCGGCTCACCGAGCGCGGGGCGTCCACCGGGAGGAGGGGAGCGAGGTCGATGGGCGGGGTGAAGCGGCTCGAGCGATCGGAACGTCCGACCATCGTCTCGCCCTCATCGGCGAGGACGAACTCCGCGCCCGAATCGTGCACGAGCCGCGGCCGGGCCACCGTCGGCGCCACCGCCGGCGTCACCGCGGGGATCGCTTGCGGAGCCGTGTACGCGGCGGCAAGCCTTCGCGACAGGCCCCGCATCATGTGCAGAGCGACATCGGGCTGCTCGCGCACGAGGGCGGCCAGCGTCGGCCCGTCGATGCGGACGAGGCGGCAGGCGGTGACCGCGCGCGCGGTGTGGTCGCGCGCGCCGCCGTCGAGCACCG
>JANMPI010000079.1:0-15421 GCA_031369785.1 Acidobacteriota bacterium | reverse complement strand
CACCGGGTTGCCGACGGCGTCGCGGACCGTCTCCTCGATCGTCTCGCGCGGGAAGATCGCTCCTGCCACGCCGGCCGCGAGCCCGGAGGTGATCTCGATCCCGTACTCCTTGAGCCGCGTGCGGTTCACCTCCAGGATCTCGACCTCGACCATCACCTCCGCGCGCTGCTTGTCCACGATGGTGATGAGCTTCTCCGCCGCCGCCACCTTGTCCGGCGTGTCGTTGATGGTCAGGGCATTGGCGCCGGGCAGCGGCGCCACGCGCCGCGCGCCGAGCACGATGCGCAGGAGGTCGATCGTGTCCTTCAGGTCCGCGTTGGACAGGAAGAAGGTCCGCACGACCTGCTGCTCGTTGTCGCGGCGGTTGGCGGCGGTATCGGGGATGACGCGCACGACCCGCGCGTCCAGCACGCGGTGGAACGTCCGGCCCACGCTGCCGAGGACGCTCAGCGCCTGCTCGAAGGCGACGTCACGCAGGTCGATGCTGATCGTCTGGTCCTGGAACTGCGGATCGAAGACGAAGTTGACGCCCGCGGCGCGGCCGAGGGCGAGGTAGGTCTCGCGCAGGCTCGCGTTGCGGAAGGACAGGCCGAGGGGCTCGTCGGCGCCGGGACCGAGGTTCAGGCCGGGCAGGGTGCGCTCGCGGACGCGGTCCTTCAAGGCCTGCACGGACGCGCCGGGGCCGATGCCGCGCTGGTGGCGCTCCGCGTCCTCGATGTCCTGCCCGAGGGTGGCCGATCCCGGGTTCAGGTCGAGGGCGAGCTTGAACTCGTCGAGCGCTTCCTTGTGCTGCCCGCGGGCGAGGAGGCGGCGGCCCGCGTACGCGTGCTCGTCCGACGCCCGCAGGCGCGCGCGGTCGAGGGCCGCGCGGTAGTGGCGGTTGTCGGGATCGTTCTTGAGCGCCTTCGAGTACTCGAGCACCGCCTGGTCGTAGTTGCGGCCGTGCTCCGCCTTCTCGCCGGCACGGAAGGCGGACGATGTCGCGCAGCCGGCGAGGGCGAGCGCGAGCAGGACGCCGGCGGCCCTCATCCGGAGACCACCTCGACCCCGCGCGGAACGTCGAAGCGGAAGAGCGCATCGCGGAGGCCGACGTTCTCCTTCACGTGGTCGAAGGCGAACTGGCTTCGATTGCCTTGCGCGTCGAGGACGGCGATGCCGCGGATGCGCGCCGCCGCGTCGACGTCGAGGAGGACGTAGTCGATCTCGGGATCGCTCTCGCGGGGGACGAGGCGCAGCCGCCGGAGGCCCGTCTTCGGCGCCTCTTCCTCGGTCACCACGAACGTGGTCAGGATCTCGCCGCGGCCGGACATCAGCAGGGCGGGGATGCCGCGCGAGTCCGCCTGCGCGCGGACGATCACCTGCCGGTCGGCGGGGACGTAGAAGTAGAAGGTTTTTCCGTCGGAGACAAACGTCTTCTTCTCGGGATCGCGGTATTCCCAGCGCATGCGGCCCGGGGGCTTCAGGGCCAGCGATCCCTTTTCGACGATCCCGCGGCCGAGCATCCCCGACCGGTAGGTCTGCACGAAGTCGGCGGTGAGGTCGACGAGGGTGCGATGGCGGGCTTCGACGCGCCGCGCCAGGTCCTCGGCGGGAGTGGCCGCGGGGGCGCCGGAAACGGCGGGGGCGGGCACGAGCAGGGCGCCCATTAAGCCAACAGCCATCAAGAGTTCCACCGCGTGGCCATGATAGCATCACCGCCGCGTGTCCATCCGCTTCCCGCCGTCCGCGCCGGGCCGGCGCGTGCCCTGGGAGCTGGGCGTCGGGGCCCTCGCCCTGGCCGCGCGGCTCCTCTATCGCTTCGCCGCCGACGAGCCGCTCCTCTTCGCTCATCCTTACAACTACTTCCACGGCGCGCTGCGGATCCTCGAGAATCCGCATCCGCTCCGGTTCGTCCTGACCAGCGACGCCTGGCACCAATGGCTGGGTCCGTGGACCATTGCTCCCCTTTACTACCTGCTGGTGGCGGCGGTGGTCGGCGTGACCGGTCACCTGCTCCCGCTGCAGATCCTGCAGTTCGTGCTCGACGCCGGGGTGGCCGTCGCGGCCGCCGCGCTCGGCCGGCGGGTGGCGGGCCCGCGCGGGGTGTGGGCCGGCGTCGTCTACGCGCTCAACTTCCACGCCATCGAGCAGTCCGCTTCGACGCTCACCGAGAACCTCCACTCTCCGCTCCTCGTCGGCGCGCTGGCGATCCTGGCCGGCGAAGCGACGACCTCGCTGACCCCGCGCTGGAAGCGGATGGCGGCCGGCGGCTTCCTGCTCGGGCTGTCCGGCCTCGCCCGATCGGTCTCCACGGCGTTCGTCCCGCTGATCGCCGTGTGGCGCGGCGCTTTGGCCGGCAGGCGGCGGGAGGGGATCCAGGCCGCGACCGTGATCGTCCTCTCCGCGGCGGCCGCGATCCTTCCCTGGACCGCGCGCAACGTCTTCCTCATCGGCGACCTCGTCCCCGTGGAGAGCATCTCCGCCTACAACTTCTGGGACGACAACGCGTTCGTGGAGGGCGACCGGCGCCGCCACCAGGAAGGGGCGATCGCCGGCCAGCCCACCTTCGCCGCGAAGCGCGCGCAGGCGATGTGGTTCGGGTGGCGCGGCATCGCCCGCAATCCCGGGCCGTTCGCGGAGAAGGCGTGGCGGAACCTGCAGCACATCGTTCGCCTCGACGGCCTCCACCTGCTGCTGCGCATCGAGGAGCCGCATCCGGCGTGGCGGCACGCGGCGTTGATCCTGCTCGACGACACGGTGCTGGTCGTCACCGTCCCGCTCTTCCTCGTCTTCGTGGTGGGCGGCGCCCGGTCGCCCACCCGGTCGCTGATCCTCCTGTGGTCCGGCTACTACCTCCTGATGGTCGTGGTCGTATTCCACAACGAGATCCGGTATCGCAGCACGCTGATGCCGTTCGCGCTGGCGGGCGCCGCCGGAGGCCTGGCGCTCCTGGTGGACCCGGTCGCGCGCAGGCGGCACGCGGTGCGCGGGACGGCGCTGGTCGGACTCGCCTGCGCCGTGGCCATGCTCTCGCCGTACGTGTTGCCGGGGGTCCGCGCCGTCCGCTCCGGTTGGGCACTCCGCGGCCTGCACGCGGCGCTGGCGCGCGGTGATCTCGGCGGCGCCGAAGGGATCGCGTTCCGCGCCGCCCGCGCGGACCCGGTCGCGGCACGGCCATGGCTCGTGTTCGGATCTGCGCTGGCCGGCGTCGATCAGCCGGAGCGTGCCCTCGATGCCTTCCGGCGCGCGGAGGAGCGCAAGGCGTACGTCTGGACGCCGCGGCTCGTGCGTCCGCGGCTTCTCGCCGAGGCGGGTCAGGCGACCGCGGTCGCGCAGGCCGAAGCGGACTCGTTCTCGTGGCACGTCGATCCGTGGCTGGCCCTCGAGACGGCCTGGGACGCCCTGCCCGCGCCGCGAACCGACGAGATCCTCCTCGGCCGCGGCGATTACGGCGCCGTCCGCGGGTTCACGCTCCCGCGACGCGACCATCGATGGTCGATGGCGCGGGGGTGGGTGCGGCTTTTGCCGACGGTACGGGCCGCCGCGTACGTCGTCTCCATCGACATGGGGTACCCCGATCCGTCCCCACGCGACGGCGGACGCGTGAGGGTCACCATCGATGGGGGAGCCGAGGCGTGGATGCAGGCGGGGCGTGCCATCGAGCGGCACACCCTCGAGACCGCCGCCCCGGCCTCCGGCACCCTCGTCATCCGCATCGACGCGCCGACGTGGAACCGCCTGGGCGAGCCCGCGGAGCAGGGCGTCCGCGTCGATCGCGTCGCCGTGGCTCCGGTCCGGTGAGCGCGGCGCGGGATGGTACGATCTTCACGATTGGCGTCCTCGCTCCGCGTGATCCATCGATGAGCGCCTCGCGGAGAGAGAATCTCCGCTCGGCGGCAGAGGAAACGCTCCGCTGCGGAAAACGCGGGTGACTCTCCTCCTGGCTGGCCTCGCCGCCGTCTCCACCCTGCTGGCCGGGGCGGGCGAGATGCGGGGGGTGTGGGTCGTCCGTACCGCCCTCGCGACGCCGGAGACGGCCGACGCCGCGGTGGACGACGCGGCCCGCGCCGGGCTGAACGCGCTTTTCGTCCAGGTCCGCGGGCGCGGCGATGCGCTCTACGCGTCCCGCATCGTGCCGCGGAGCGAGGTGCTGCGCGGCCAGCCGCCGGAGTTCGATCCGCTGGCCCGCGTCCTGGCCCGCGCCCACGCGCGCGGCCTGCAGGTGCACGCCTGGATCAACGTCCTGCTCGCCGGCGGCTTCGGCGTGCCGTTTCCCGCCGGCCACGTGGTGGTCACGCATCCCGACTGGCTGATGGTTCCGCGCGCGGCGGCGGCACGGGCGCTCGACACGCGCGGCCGCAGTCTCGCGTTCCTCATCGAAGCGCGTCATGGCCCCGATGCCGAGGGCTTCTATCTCTCGCCGTCCGCGCCGGAGGCGGTTGCCCACCTCGACGCCGTCGTCCGCGAGCTCGTGGGCGCGTACGCCGTCGACGGCCTCCACCTCGACTTCATCCGCTATCCGGCGGCGGACTACGACCATTCCCGCGCCGCGCTCACGGCGTTCCGCGCACGGCGTGGGCACGGGTGGCTCCTCGACGGCCCGGAGGCGGATCCCGCGGGCTGGGCGGGGCAACGGTCGGCCGCCGTCGAAGCGCTGGTGGCGCGCCTGGCGCGGACGGCGCGGGCGACACGGCCATCCATCGTCGTTTCCGCGGCGGTCGTCCCCGAGGCGACGGCGATGCGCGACAAGGGACAGATGTGGCCGGCCTGGGTCGGTCGCGGGCTGATCGACGCCGCCTGCGTGATGGCCTACACGCCGGATACCCCGCAGTTCCGCGGACAGATCGCGGCGCTGCGCGAACGGCTCGGACCGCAGGCGACGCTGTGGGCGGGGATCGGAGCTTATCGGTTGCCGCAGGAGAGCGTCATCGCGAAGGTGCGGGCGTCGCGCGACGCGGGGGCGTCGGGCGTCGTCCTGTTCTCGAGCGACATGCTCGTCTCGTCGAACCTCGATCGGCTGCGCGCCGAGGCCTTCGGCGACGCCGCGGGCAGCGCAGCGGCGCCGTCCGCGGGAGCGCAGGACCGTTGAAAGCGCTGGCCGCCGCCGGCGCGCTCGTCCTGGCCGCCGCCGCCTGGTATCCCGCCGCTCCCGCCCCTCCGGCCGCGGCCGCCTCGAAGCCCGCGACCGTTCCGGTAGCGTTGCCCGGCCCGTGGGCGCGCAAGACCCTCGCGCGGATGACGCTCGCGGACAAGGTCGGGCAGATGATCGGCGTGCGCACGTTCGGCCTCCTTCGCAACCGCCGCGCGATCGAGCGCCGCGCGCTGCTCGACCAAGTGCGCCGCCTCGGCGTCGGCGCCGTCGTCGTGTTCGAGTCGGAGGCGGAGTCGCTGCCGCCGCTGCTGAACGAGCTGCAGGACGCCGCTCGCATTCCTCTCCTCGTCGCCGCCGACATGGAGCGCGGGATCTCGTTCCGCATCCGGCGCGGCGTGGTGCCCATTCCGTACGCGATGGCGATCGGCGCGACGCGGTCCGAGGAGACCGCGCACTTCACGGGCGTGGTGGCGGCGCGCGAAGGGCGCGCCCTCGGCATCCACTGGGCGTTCGCGCCGGTGGTCGACGTCAACAACAACCCGGGCAACCCGGTCATCAACATCCGCTCGTACGGCGAGGACCCGGAGATGGTGGGCCGGCTGATGGCGGCGTTCGTCCGCGGCGCCCGCGAGGGCGGACTGATGACGACGGCCAAGCATTTTCCCGGCCACGGTGACACCGCGCTCGACAGCCACATGCAGCTCGTGACCGTGACCGCCGATCGCAAGCACCTCGATGCCGTCGAGCTGCTGCCCTTTCGCTACGCGGTGGCGGCGGGTGTCGACGCGGTCATGACCGGTCACATCGCCGTCCCCGCCCTCGACCCCACCAACACTCCGGCCACGCTGTCTGCCCCGATGTCGACCGACCTCCTGCGCCACGAGCTCGGCTTCGCCGGGCTGATCGTGACCGACGCGATGGAGATGTCGGGTGTCCGCGCGGCGTGGACAGGAGAAGCGGCCATCCGCGCCGTCCAGGCCGGCGCCGACTTGATCCTGCTGCCGCCCGATCCCGGCATCGCGATCCAGGCCCTCGTCCGCGCCGTCCGCGAGGGGCAGATCACGGAGGCGCGGGTCGACGAGTCGGTCCTGCGCATCCTCGCCGCCAAGGAGCGCCTCGATCTCCATCGCAAGCGCCGTGTCGATCCCGCGCGGCTCGGCGATGCCCTGGCTCGTCCGGAGGATGTCGCGCAGGCGATGGACGTCGCGCGCGCGTCGATCACGGTGCTCAAGAACGACGGCGGCGTGCTGCCCCTGCGCGCCGAGGATCCGCTGAAGGTGCTGCACCTCGTGATGTCCAGCGACCTGCGGAACGAGTTCATCCAGGGCTGGCCGGAGGACGAGCTCGCGGCGCGGAGGATCGCGACGCAGACCGTCGCCCTCGGTCCCGAGGTGTCGGCGGAGACGGAGGCCCAGGTGGTCGCGATGGCGGACCGCTTCACCCACGTCGTCGCCTCGGCCTTCGTCCGCGTCGGCGCCTATCGCGGAAACGTCGACATGGCGCAGAGCCACGCGCGGCTGCTGAAAGCGCTGGTGGCGGTGGGGAAGCCGGTCATCCTCATCTCCTTCGGGAGCCCCTACCTGCTACGGCAGGTGCCCGAGGTGCCCGTCTACCTGTGCGCGTACGGGGGGCCGGAGTCGAGCCAGCGCGCGGCGATCGGCGCGCTCTTTGGCGAGTATCCTGTGGGGGGAAAGCTGCCGGTCACGATTCCCGGGTTCTTCGAGCATGGTCAAGGCCTCGACATTCCGCGCCGCGAGATGACGCTGCGCCGCGCGCGTGCGGAAGAGGCCGGCTTTCGTCCCGACGCGATCGCCGCCGTCGACCAGGTCGTAAAGGATGCGGTCGAACGGCGTGCGTTCCCGGGCGGGGTCGTCGCCGTCGGGCATCAGGGCGCGCTCGCGCACCTGGCCGCCTTTGGCAAGCAGACCTACGACGCGGACGCGACGCCCGTCGACGAGCGCACCATCTACGACCTCGCCAGCCTCACCAAGGTCATCGTCACCACGACGATGGCGATGATCCTCGTCGACGAAGGCAAGCTCGACCTCGACAAGCCCGTGTCGGCCTTCATCCCCGCCTTCAAGGGCGGCCTGAAGGACAAGGTGACGGTGCGGCATCTGCTGACGCACTCCGGCGGGCAGGCCGGGGGCGTCACGTATCTGTACAAGGACGTGAAGGGCAAGGAGGCGTACGTCAAGTACATCGCCGGCCTCGATCTCCTTTACGAGCCGGGGACGAAGACCCTCTACACCGATCTTGGCGAGATCCTGCTCGGCGAGGTTCTCGAGCGCGTGGCGGGACAGGACCTCGAGTCCTTCGCGAAGGAGAGGATCTTCGGGCCGCTGGGGATGACGGACACGACCTTCCGCCCCGCTCCCGCGCTGCTGCCGAGGATCGCCCCCACGGAGAACGATCCCTGGCGCGGACGCGTGGTGCGCGGGGAAGTCCACGACGAGAACGCCTTCGCCATGGGCGGGGTGGCGCCGCACGCGGGCCTGTTCGGTACCGCGGGGGACGTCGCGCGTTTCGCGCAGATGCTCCTTTACGGCGGCGTCTTCGAGCACCAGCGGATCGTGTCGCGGGAGACGGTCGAGAAGTTCACGACCCGGGCGGGGCTGGTGCCGGACTCCTCGCGCGCCCTCGGCTGGGATACGCCGAGCGAGAATTCGTCCGCGGGCGACCTGTTTGGGCCGCGGTCCTTCGGGCACACCGGTTTCACGGGCACCTCGATGTGGATGGACCCCGACCGGGGCCTCTTCGTCGTCCTGCTCACCAACCGCGTGCACCCGACCCGGGAGAACAACGCCATCCGCGACGTGCGGCGCGCGGTGGCGGATGCGGTGGTGCGCGGGCTGGCCCAGCCATGAGGGCGCACGTGCGGGCCGTCCGCCTCGGGTGCACGTTCGCCGCGATCGTCATCCTGCTCGCCTGCGGGGAGAACAACCCGCTGGCCCCGAACGCGACGCCGTCCTCTCCCACCGACAAGAAGGCGTCGGCGGCGCCCGGGATGGTGAAGACGGGCATCGACCAGATCGAGCTCGACAACGGCGGGATCCTGCGCGGCCGCAAGGTCGGTCTGCTGATGCACGCGGCCTCCACCACGGCGGACGGCCGCCGCACGGTGGATGCGCTGCGCGCGAAGGACGTGAACGTCGTGCGCCTCTTCAGCCCCGAGCACGGGATCGCGTCGAGCGCGGCCGCCGGGGAGACCGTCGGCTCCGGCAAGGACGCGGCGACCAAGCTGCCGGTGGTGAGCCTCTACGGCGAGAACCGGGCCCCGTCCGCGGCCGACCTCGCCGGGCTCGAGGTCTTCGTCTTCGACCTGCAGGATGCCGGCGTCCGCTTCTACACGTACCTGGCCACGATGATGATCACGATGGACGCGGCGGCCGCGGCCGGCATCGACTACGTGGTCCTCGATCGGCCCAACCCCCTGGGCGGCGAGCGCGTCGAGGGGCCCCTCAGCGATGCGCGCGACGTGGTGCCGGAGAGCCTCGTGAACATGACGCCGGGCCCGCTCGTCCACGGAATGACCGCCGGCGAGATGGCCCGCTTCGTCAACGCCACGCGCAGCAAGCCCGTGAAGCTCACGGTGGTGCCGATGCGGGGCTGGCGGCGGACGATGACCTGGAGCGACACCGGCCGCCCCTGGGTGCCGCCGTCGCCGAACTTGCGCACGCCGGAGGCGGCGATCGCCTATCCGGGAACCGCACTCCTCGAAGGGACGAGCGTCTCCGAAGGTCGGGGGACGGATGCGCCGTTTCTCCTCATCGGCGCGCCCTTCGTGAAGCCGGAGCTGCTGGTGCCGGCGGTGAAGGTGCCGGGGTTCACGCTCGATCCCACGACGTTCACGCCGGCCGCGTCACCGTCCGCGCCGGCGCCCAAGCACGCCGGCAAGGCCTCGCCGGGCCTGCGGATCAAGGTTACCGACGCCGCGGGGGCGAAGCCGTACACGCTCGGGGTGACGCTGCTCCACGCGCTGCGGACGCAGCCGGGGTTCGAGTGGCTGCGCGAGGGCGAGGCGATCGACCGGCTGGTGGGGACGAAGAAGCTGCGCGCCGCCCTCGACCGGGGAGATACGCCGGAGGCGATCGTCGCCGCCGACGCCGACGCCATCGCGGCCTATCGGAAGGACCGCCTCAAGGCGCTGCTGTACTAGGGTCGGCAATTCCGTTGGACATCAGCCGGCTGACCACGAGCCCCACCGCGACGGTGACGAGTGACCCGATGGCCACGTTCCACGTCCAGGCCACGCCCGGCCAGCCGAAATAGCGCGGGGCGGCCAGCGCGCCCACGGAAAGGCTGACGGCGAGGCCGGCGATCATCCCGGTCATCGTGCCCGCGGAGTTGGCCGATCGGCTGAGCACGCCGAGCAGGAACGCCCCTACGATCGGCCCCGACGCGTAGCTGAGCGCGGCCAGCCCGTCCTGCAGGGCGGAGTCGATGTGCTGAGCCTTCACTGCCACCCCGATCTGCAGCACGCCCCACAGCACCGTCGAGGCGCGGGCAATGCGCATCTGCTCCGCGTCGGTGGCCCCGGGCCGGAAGTAGGGCAGGTAGAAGTCGCGGACGGTCGTGGAGGCCATGGAGTTGAGCGACGGCGAGAGCGCGGCCGCGACGACGGCGGCGAGGATGAACCCGACGAGCGCGCCGGGAAGCTCGGTGGACACGAAGGTCGGCAGCACCTCGTCGCCGCGGGCGAAGGGCCGGCCGCCGTAGTGCGCCCAGAAGAGCGTCCCCAGGAACAGGAAGAGGACGAACTGCGCCATCACCAGGAAGCCGGAGAGGGTGAGGCCGACCGCCGCGTCGCGCTGGCTCTTCGCCACCAGCAGCCGCTGGACGAGATAGTGGTCGGTTCCGTGGGTAGCCAGGGTGAGGAACGCGCCGCCGATGACGCCGGCCCAGAACGTGAACGGCCGCGTGACGTCGAAGGAGAAGTCGAAGACGCGCAGCTTGCCGGCCGCGTCGGCCGCCGCCATCGCGCCCGAGACGCCGTTGGGCAGCACCTGGATCACCGCGACCAGGCACACAATCGCGCCCGCGAGGTACACGAACATCTGGATGGTGTCGGTCCAGATCGTCGCCGTGACCCCGCCTTCCTCGGTGTAGAGGATCATCGCCGCGCCGAGGAGGACGATGCACCACCACTCGGGCACCCCGGCCGCCACCGACAGCACGAGGGCCGCGGCGTGGAGGCGGATCCCGTCGCCGAGCGTCCGGTAGAGCAGGAAGATCGCGGCCGACGTCCCCCGCACCGCGCCCCCGAAGCGCCGCTGCAGGAGCTCGTACGAGGTGTACAGATCGCCGCGGAAATAGGCGGGGATGAAGAGCCAAGCGACCACGAGGCGCCCGATGACGTAGCCGGCGACGAGCTGCAGGAACGTCCAGTTCCCGTTGTAGGCCGTCCCGGGAGCGCCGATGAACGTGAGGGTGCTCGTCTCCGTCGCGACGATGCAGGCGGCAATCGCCCACCACGGCACGCTGCGCCCGCCGAGGAAGTAGTCCTTGACGGACCGGCCCCGCCGTCCGAGCCAGGTCCCGAACGCGGTGATGGCTACCACGTACAAGGCCAGCACGAGGACGGCCGAGAAGGGCAGCTTCACGACGGGGAAGGGGCTTCGGTCAGCGCTTGGCGGACATCTTGTTGGCGACGGTCATGATCCCGGAGTTGAGCCGGGTGATCCGGCGGCTCTTGGCCTGGTTGGCGAGCGCGTCGTCGGAGGCGGGGGTCTGCGCGCGGGTGTCGCGCTGCAGCCGCTCCATCTCCTGCTTCAGCGCGGCGAGGTCGCCGGGAGAGTACCCGCGCAGCGTGTTCGGGTTGATGAGGATGAATCCTTCCGCGATCTGCGACGCCATCGCGGCCGCGCTGCCGCCCATGAAGCTTGCCACCGGTCGATTATAGTCGCCGTATGGAAGAGCGCGTCGAGCGCCGGCGGCCGGACCGCCATCAGTTCGCCCTGCGCCTCCTGCAACGGCTGGCCATCCTCGCCCTTGCTCTCGCGCTGGCGCTCTGGGCGGTGCCGCGGGTCCTCGTGGAGCTCGGCGTGATCGGGCCGACCGCCGAGCAGCGGATCGACGAAGCCCGGCGCGCGATCGCCACCGCGCGCGCGTATGGGAGCACCCCCGGCAAAGCGCCGCTCGCGGCGGCCGAGGATGGAGTGACGCGCGCGACCGCGCTGGCCCGCGATGGGCACGAGCGCGAGGCGCGCCGCGCCGCCGTCGCGGCCACGACCTCGGCCGTGGAGGCGCAGAAGCTCGCCCTCGTGGCGAGCACGGAGCTGCGGGAGAAGGCGGAGTCGGTCTACAACGACCTCGACCGGCAGATCAACGACCTGGAGAAGCGGTACGAGTCCGTCGCGCCCGGACTGGAGAAGGAGCAGACGGGACGGCTCCTGTCCCTCATGAAGGTGACGCGCCAGTCCACCGGCGTGCTCTTCCTGGCCTACGAGAAGCAGGATTACGGCGCGGTGGTGGAAGGCGAGCCGCGCGCCCGCGCCGCGGTGGACTCGGCCCGCAAGACGATCGAATCCGCGCGAAAACCCTAGCTACTTAATGCACACAGCGCGGACCTGCTTGAAGTCGGTCACGCCGTTGATCACCTTCTTGATGCCGTCCTGCAGGAGGGTGGTCATGCCGTCCTTCTGGGCCTGGATGCGAAGCTGCTCGATGGGCTCGCGCTTCTGGATCTTCCGCTTGATCTCGTCCGTGGCCACCAGCAGCTCGTGGATCCCCATGCGCCCCTTGTAGCCCGTGCCCCCGCACTTCGGGCATCCCTTGGGCCGGTAGAGCTTGAACGAGGTCGAGTACCGGATGCCCAGGGTGTCCCAGTGCTCCAGGCCGTAGCTCTCCATGAGCTCGGCGAATTCCTCCTGGGTGGGCGGGTACTCCTCCTTGCAGTCCTTGCAAAGGGTGCGCACGAGGCGCTGCGCCATGATCCCGAGCAGCGCATCGGCGAAGTTGAAAGGATCGATGTCCATGTCGAGGAGACGGGTGATCGTCTCCGGCGCCGAGTTGGTGTGCAGGGTGGAGAACACGAGATGGCCGGTGAGCGAGGCCTCGATGCCGGTGGCCGCCGTCTCGTGGTCGCGCATCTCGCCGACCATGATCACGTCGGGGTCCGCGCGCAGGAAGGCGCGCATCGCCACCGCGAACGTGAAGTCGATCTTCGGGTGGACCTGCACCTGGCGCAGCCCGGCCTGGGTGATCTCGACCGGGTCCTCCGCGGTCCAGATCTTCATGTCCACGGTGTTGATGTAGCCGAGGCCGGAGTGCAGGGTCGTGGTCTTGCCGGACCCGGTCGGCCCCACCACCAGGCAGATGCCGTACGGCTTCTCGAGGATTTTCTTGAACTCGGTGAGGTTGCGGTCCGAGAAGCCCATTTTCTCGAGGGGTAGCGGCTTGCTGGCGGCGAGGATGCGCATGACCACGTCCTCGTTTCCGCCCTGGGTGGGGATGGTGGCGACGCGCAGCTCGATCGTCCCCATCGGCCCCTTGAAGCGGATCTTGCCGTCCTGCGGCCGGCGCTTCTCCGCGATGTCCAGCTTGGACATGATCTTGAAGCGCTGCACGACCGCGTTCCGATGCGCGGAGGGGATTTCCAGGTACTTGTTGCAGTCCCCGTCGATCCGCAAGCGCACCTGGCAGGGGGCGTGCTTGCCGTAGGGCTCCACATGGATGTCCGAGGCCCCGCGGTTGTAGCCGTCGATGATGATCTGGTTGCAGAGCTTGACGATGCCGCTGTCCGTCTCGTCCACCTCGGGCTGGGCGTTCGGATCCTCCTCGACCTCGTCCTCCTCGCCCGATCCGAGCTCGGTGATGATGCGCCCGAGGTCGGCCTCTTCCGCGGACGGGGTGGTCACCCCGTAGCTCAGGTTGATGTAGTCGTTGATGTCCTTCTTGAGCGTGACCACGAAGTCGTGGCGGGGAGCCAGGTTCATGGCCTTGATGGCGTCGAGGCGGGTGAGGTCGTACGGATCCTCGACGGCCACGACCAACGTGCCTTCCTTCTTTTCGAGCGGCGCGCAGACGTTCTTCTTCAGGAAGTCGACAGTCAGGCGCTCCTTCAGGTCGGCGGGCATGGAACGGCCGGCGAGGTCGGCGAAGGGGGTGTTGAAGAACTGCGCGAGCGCGCGGCCGATTTCCTCCTTGGAGATCTTGTAGTCCTCCATGAGGACGGTGGCGACGTCGATCTGGTTGATGCGGGCATTGCCGACCGCGTTCTCGAGGTCCTTCTCGGAGACGAGCCCCTTGTCCACCAGCAGGCCGTACTTCGAGGGCTTGTTCGAGCGCGCGGCACGGTGCTGGTTGTAGAACGCGATGCCGAGGATCTTGGACAGCTCCTCCGCCGCCTCCTCGTCCTTGGGGGAAAACGCGCCGCCGCCCCGCTTGTTGATCAGCTGCAGGACCCCGAGCAGGTACTTTTCGAACAGGATCGGCGTCGCCAGCACCTGCTGGGTCTTGAAGCCGGAGGCCTTGTCCCACCGCGAGTCGAACTTCAGGTTCGGGTGCAGCCGTGTGAGCTCGCCCGTGTCGTACGCGCTCTTCACGTTCGCGGTCTTGCGGGAGAGGGCGGTGAAGCCGGCGATGGACGCGAAGGTCTTGGGGACGCGGATCTCCTTGACCTCGACGCCCGCCTTGACCAGGGAGAAGAGCTCCTGGTTCTTGGTGTCGAGGGCGAAGATCGTGACCCGCTCGGCCTCCACGAGGTCGAGCATCTTGTCCTTCAGGTCGACGAGGATGTCCTGGATGCTGCCCGCGGAGTTGATGTTGTTCGCGATTTCGATGAGCCGCTTGCGGTACGACAGCTCGCGCTGCGTGGTATCGGCGGCTTTGGTGGCCATGGAGCGGCAAGGATAAGGGTTGGATGGGGGCGAATCAAGCCCGCGGCGGCCCGCTCAGGCCGCGGATGTGCGGCCAAAGCCGCGCTGCGATTCGGCCACGTCGGCGGCGAGCCGCGCGGCCTCGCGGGCGGTGAGGGTCGCGATGGTGATCCGGATCGCGGGCGCGCTCTTCGTGCGGTAGCGCTCGCCGGCACGCACCGCCCATCCGCGGGCGGCGAGGAAGGCGATCGACGCCGACTCCTCGCGCACCGGGATCCAGACGTTCAGCCCCGAGCGGCCGTGGGCGGCGATGCCGCGTGCGCGGAGCGCGCCCAGGAGCCCTTCGCGCCGCTCGGCGTAAGCGTCCGCGGCCGTGCGCAAGAGCGCCTCGCACGAGGGATCGCTCCAGAGCCCGGCCACCCGCCCCTGCAGGATGTGGCTGACCCAGCCCGCGCCCACGGCCTGGCGTCCGCGCACACGGGCGACGGTGGCCTCGTCGCCGGCGAGGAGCGCCACCCGGAGATCGGGGCCGAGGGACTTGGAGACCGATCGCACGACGGCCCACCGCCGCCTGCGGCCGCCGCACACCGTCCGCGCCGGCGCGCCCGCGACGGGGCCGGCATGATCGTCCTCGATGACGAGGGCGTCGGGATGCGCGTCGAGCACCCGCCGCAGCTCCCGCGCGCGGGCGGCGTCGAGGGCGGCCCCGGTCGGATTCTGGGCCCGGGGGGTGAGGATGAAGGCCTGCGCGCCGCCGCGGAGGGCGTCGTGCAGCGCGCCTCGGACGGGCCCGGAATCGTCGACCGCGACCGGGCGCGCGCCCAGGCCGAGGGCGCCGACGAGATCGAGCACCGCGGTATAGCCGGGATCCTCCACCGCCACCGTGTCGCCCGGGCGCAGGTGCGCCTGCAGCACGCGCTCGATTCCGTCCATCGCGCCGCCCATGACGGCTACGTGCGCGGCGGCAATCCCGTCGCGCTCGAAGTCCCGCACGGCGAGGCGGAGGAGCTCCGGAAGCACGGTGGGCGCTCCGTACAAGGTGGCGGGGGCGCGGGCGGCGATGCGCTTCACGGCCGGAAGGAGGCGGGGGTCGGGATTGCCCTCCGCGACGTCCCGCAATCCCGGCGCGGTGGGCAGGGAAGGCCGCTCGGCGACGAGGGGCGGCCGCGCCGTCACCTGCGTCCCCCGCCGCCCCGCGCCGGAAGCCACTCCGCGCAACCGCAGGCTGCGATAGGCGGAGGCGATGGTGGCGGCGCTCAGGCCCAGCTCGGCGGCCAGCGCGCGGACGGGAGGCAGCGTGTCGCCGGGGGCGAGGGCGCCGGCGCGCACCCCGTCCTCGATGCTGGCCGCCACGTCCCTTGCCGTGCCCCCCTGGATGGCATAACGTATTGGTACGTTCACGATTACGTTCTCGCACACATCTCGGAGGCGACCAAATGAGCGGGCCCATCACCCCCACCGAGCGCACCGCGGTGCGCCGCCAGCCCAAACGCGGATCGTACCACCGGGCCGGCGTGGAGGCGATCCTCGA
>JANMPI010000076.1:0-7691 GCA_031369785.1 Acidobacteriota bacterium | reverse complement strand
GGACGTCGGCTAATATCACCGGGTTGGCTCGACGAACGCGCGAACTCGAGGCGCCACACCGCACTCGCCGGGCGGCCGCGATCGCCATCCTGGCGGCGGTTCTCGTCGGGGGCGGCGGCCTCTGGATCCGGTCGCAGAGAGCCGTCCGCCGGGAGGCGGGCTCCAGCGTCCTCCTCATCACCGTCGACACGCTTCGCGCGGACGCCGTCGGCGCCTACGGCAACGCCTTGGCGATGACGCCGTGGATGGACCGCCTCGCCGCCGCCGGCCTTCGCTTCGATGACGCTCACGCCCACAACGTCGTCACCCTCCCTTCCCACGCGAACATCCTCTCGGGACGCTACCCGGTGGACCATGGCGTGAGGGACAACTCCGGATTCCGCTTCCCCGCCGGAATCGAGACCCTGGCCACGATCCTCAAGACCCGTGGGTATGCGACCGGGGCGTTCGTGAGCGCGTTCCCTCTCGCGTCGCGCTTCGGCCTCGCCCGGGGGTTCGATGTCTACGATGACGACTTCGTCGACGCGGCGGCCCGGCCGGCGTTTCTCGAGCAGGAGCGGCGGGGCACGGAGACGGTGGCCAACGCGCGGCGGTGGCTGGAAGCCCAGGGCGCCCGCCCGGTCTTCTGCTGGGTGCACATCTACGAGCCGCACGCTCCGTATCTCCCCGTGGAGCCCTTTGCCTCCCGCTTCCCCGGGCATGCCTATCAGGGGGAAGTGGCGGCGGCGGACGCCGCGCTCGGTCCGCTCCTCGACCCGGTCCTCGCCCGGGGCGACAACGCCCGGACCCTCGTCGTGCTGACCGCGGACCACGGCGAATCCCTCGGCGAGCACGGGGAGGCGACGCACGGCATATTCGCATACGAGGCCACGCTCCGAGTTCCGTTGATCATCTATCAGCCGCGACTCTTCCGGCCGTCCGTGGAGAGGGAGCCCGCCCGCCACGTCGACCTCCTGCCGACCATCCTCGATGCGCTGGCGCTGCCGGTCCCCGAGGGACTCCCGGGCCGCAGCCTTCTCCCCGCGATCGCGGGCGCGCCGGCCGGAGCGATCACGAGCTACTTCGAGGCGCTGTCCGGCCAGTTGAACCGGGGTTGGGCGCCCCTCCACGGCGTAATCCGCGATCGGACGAAATACATCGATCTTCCCATCCCCGAGCTGTACGACCTGGACCGCGACGCAAAGGAGACGACAAACCTGGCCTTCGCGCAGCCGCGACAGATGGACGCGTTGCGCGCCCTGCTCGCGCCCCTGCGTGCCGCGGACCGGGGAGTCGGACGGGCGCCGGAGTCCGCCGGCGCCCGCGAGAGGCTCCGGAGCCTGGGATACGCGAGCGTGGGGGCCATGCCCGCAAAAGCACGGTACACCGAGGAAGACGACCCCAAGCGCCTCGTCTCCCTCGATTCCATGCTCCAGGAAGTCATCGATCTCCACGCGCGAGGCGACCTTCGATCGGCGCTCCTCCGCTGCCGGGAGCTCGTCCGCCGTCGGCCGGACATGGCGATCTCACTGCTCCACCTCGCGCACCTCGAAAGGGAGAGCGGGAATCTTTCCGCTGCGATCGAGGCGCTCCACGAGGCCGTCGCGCTCGCCCCCGACGATCCCACCGCGGTGTCGCTGCTCGGCGGTTACCTCACCGAGGCCGGCCGGGCACGCGAGGCGGTGGACATTCTCGATGCCGCCGCGCGGCGCGAAGACCCCGACGTGGAGGTGCTGATCGCGCGCGGCCTCGCCCTCGCGAGGATGGGACGGCGAGAGGAAGCGCTTGCCTCCCTCGCGAGGGCCCGCGAGACGGATCCCTCGAACGCGATGGTCCTCGTGAACGTCGGGACGGTCCACCTCATGTCCGGCGATCCCGCCCACGCGCGCGAGGCCTTCGAGGCGGCTCTCCTCCAGAACCCGCAGGTCGCGCGGGCCCATAGCTCGCTCGGCTTCGTCCTCGCCGAGAGCGGCCGCGGAGGGGACGCCTTGGCGCAATGGAGGAAGGCCATCGCAATCGATCCCGCGGAGAGCGGGAAGCTCCTCGCGCTGGGCATGCTCCTCGACCAGCGCGGCCGCGCGGCCGAGGCGCGCCCTTACTTCGAGCTCTTCGTGGCGTCCGCGCCTCCGGAGGGTTACGCGCGCGACATCGCGCGCGTGCGCGCGTGGCTCGTCGGCCGCCCTCCCGCCGCGCCGTAGTGCGGAGCGCGCGGCGGAGGATAGAATCGTCGAGGTGCCGAAACGATCGATGCGGCCGTCTGCGCTCCCGT
The DNA here is from genome assembly GCA_031369785.1 of Acidobacteriota bacterium. GTDB lineage: Bacteria > Acidobacteriota > Vicinamibacteria > Fen-336 > Fen-336 > JANMPI01. The sequence goes on along the minus strand of JANMPI010000076.1, from coordinate 5,443 downwards.
GGATCCTGGTCGCACTCCTGTGCGGCGTGGCCTCGGCGGCGGACGCGCCGTCCGACCCGACGGCGGCGCTTCAACGAGCGATCTCGGGGGCGGAGAGCAGCCTGCGCGACGGCGAGTTCCAGCTCGCGGAGAGCCGCTACCGCTCGGCCATCCTCGAGGCCTGGTTGCTCCTGGGAGACCTCGAGGCCACGGAGGGACGCCTGGCCCAGGCTCGTGAGGCGTACCTTCGCGCTTCGACGTCGGCGGTCGAGACGCGTCGCGCACTCCGGTCCCTCGCTCTCGTGCAACTGCAGATGGGCGAGCCGGCCAAGGCCGTGGACCTCCTCACCGCGATCGTGGCCCGCAACCCGAAGGACGTCCAATCGCGCCGGCTGCTCGCGAGGGCCCTCACCGCAGGCGGCCAGCTCGCGGAGGCGGTGCAGGCGCTGGAGTAGGCGCGCGACGAATTTCCCGACGACCTCGAGCTGGCTTTTGCGCTGGCCAGCGGATACCTGCGTCTCAAGAAAGTCGACGCGGCGGTTCCCCTCTTCGCGCGGATCATCCAGGAGCGTCCCATCCCGCAGACGCACGTCCTCATCGGCCGCACGTACCGCGACTTCAAGGAGTACGACCGCGCCCGGGCGGAGCTGCAGGCGGCCCTGCGACAGGACCCGGGCGCGCGCCGCGCCCACTACTATCTGGGCACGCTCGGCCTCATGGCCGAAGGCCCGGCGCGGCTCGAGGAAGCCATCGGCGAGTTCCGGCAGGAGCTGAAGGCCAGCCCCGCGGATCCGCTGGCCAGCCTTCGCCTCGGGATCGCGCTCCTGGAGAGCCGACGGCCGGCGGAGGCGCTTCCCGCTCTCGACCTGGCCGCCCGCTCGGAGCCTCCGGACGCAGAGGCGTTCCACTACCTGGGGCGGGCCCAGCTCGCGTTGGAGCTGACGACGGAGGCCGCCGCCTCCCTTCGGCAGGCCCTAGACCTGGTCAAGGGACCGCCCTTCGACGAGGTCCAGCGCGGAAGCATCCATTACAACCTGGCCGTGGCGCTTCGCACGCTGGGGAGGAACGACGAGGCGACGGCCCATTTCGCGGAAGCCGAGCTTGCCTCCGCGCGCGTCGCGGAAAGCGCGCGTGAGCGTCTCGACCGCTACCTGAGCGACAACCTCGAGCCCGAGCCGACGGCGGCCGTCGATCCGTTCGCGGAGGTTCCCTTGTCCGGCGTCGCCCCGTCGGATCGGAACGCTCTCCGGCAACATGTGACGACGGAGCTGGCGCGGGCATACCTGAATCTCGGCGTCATGCAGGCGCAGCACGAGCGCTTCGCGCGCGCCGCTTTGCACTTCGAGCGCGCGGCCGAGATCGCTCCCGACTTTCCGAAGGTGCAGTACTCGCTGGGGGTCGCGCATTTCAATGCCCGGGAGTTCGACAAGGCCACCGCACCCCTGGGCCGCGCGCTGGCCGAGAGCCCGCAGGATGCCGGCCTCCGTCGCATGCTCGCGATGTCCTGGCTCGACCTCGAGAGGTACGACCAGGCCGCGGAGCTGCTGCGGGACGACCCCGCGCGCTCCACCGACCCGTCCCTCGAGTACGCCTACGGGCTGGCGCTCGCGCGCAGCGGCCGTTCCGCCGAAGCACAGGCGGTCTTCGCGCGCCTGCTCGCCCGGCACGGCGAGTCGCCTGAGCTCGGCGTGGTGCTGGGCCAGGCCCATGCGCAGCAGGGCGACTACGAGGCGGCCATCCAGTCGCTGCAAGGGGCGCTTCGCGGCAAGGCCGACGTGGCCGATGCCAACGCGACGTTGGGGGTCATCTACCTGAAGAAGGGACAGCTGCCGGAGGCGGAGGAGGCGCTACGCGCCGCGCTCGTGGCCGATCCCGGCGACTTGAAGTCGCGAAATCACCTCGCCGCTGTCCTCGAACTCGAGGGCCGGACGAAGGAGGCCGAATCCCTCCTGCGGGCGGTGCTCAGGGCGAAGCCCGACTTTGCGGACGCGCGCTACCTGCTCGGCAAGATCCTCCTCGCGTCGGGCGCGGGAGCGGAAGCCGTGGAGCACCTGGAGTACGCAGCGCGCCTCGCTCCCGAGGACGCGAACATTCATTACCAGCTCGGGCAGGCCTACCAGAAGTCGGGACGCACCGAAGAAGCCGAACAGCAATTCGAGCGCTTCCGGCGGATCAAGGACCAGCGTCGGGGGAGCACGCAGTGATGCTTCACCGTCACTGCCTCGACATCCTGCTCCTGGCCGCGCCGGTCCTGGCGCAGACGGCGACGCCATCCGCTCCCGCCCCCGATCCGAAGGCCATCCAGCGGCGTGCGCGGCTGCACCTGGCGGAGAACCGCGAGAATGACGCCGTTGTGGAGCTGCGCCGGGCGGCGCGTCTGGGACCGCTCGACCGCGACCTGGCCCTCGAGCTGGCTCGCGTCGAGCAGGCGGCGGGGAACCTGGCACTCGCGGAGCGGCAGCTCCGCTCGGCGGCCGACCGCTTCCAGTCCGTCCAGGCCCTGATCCAGCTCGCGCACCTGCAGTCGGGCCGGAGGGACGCGGCTGGCGCCCTCGAATCATTGAACAGGGCCCGCGCGCTGGCGCCGAACTCGGAAGAGGTGCTGAGCGCTTCCGCCCAGGTCTCGCTGGCCGTACGCGCGCCCGTACCCGCCATCCTGGCCCTGGAGCCGCTGGCACGCATGTGCCCCACGGTGGCCCAGTATCCCTACCTCCTCGGGGTCGCGCTCATGCAGGCCGGGGACATGCTGGCCGCGATCGAGCCGTTGCAACAGGCTCGGCGGCTGGAGCCCGATCGGGTGCTGACGCTGATTGCGATCGGGATGGCGCTCAACGGCCGGAAGCTCTACGCGGAGTCCAGGCCCCACCTCGTCCACGCGGTCGAGCTGGAGCCCGACAACGTGGAAGCGATAGCCGCGCTGGCGGAGGCCGAGGACGGCCTCGGCGAGGTACAGGAAGCGGAAGCGCACGCGGAGCGCGCGCTGGCCCGCGCAAATTCCCATGCGACGGCGAACCTCGTCCTGGGGATGGTACGGATGAAGCAGGAGCGGTATGCCGACGCCCGCGACGCGCTGGAGAGAGCGGTGTCCGCCGACCCCAGCTCGCCCAAGGCGTATTACCAGTTGAGCCTCGCCTACGCGCGCCTCGGCGACGAGGTCACCTCCCGGAAGCAGGTGGAAATCTACCGCCGCAAGCTGCAGGAGATCGAAGAACGGCTGAACAAGCTGCGGACGACGACCGGCCTCTCGGGCGACGGCGGGATGCGCCCGTGAGACAGGCATCGAGTGTCCTGCTCTGCCTTCTCGTCGCCGGCGGCGCGGCCGCGCAGTCTCCGCTCGCCACGGTGCCGTCTCCGCCCCCCGGCCCGACCAAGGTGCTCTTCCGCGACATCGGGCGCGATGCGGGGATCGCGTTCCAGCACCACTCGGCCCCCGAGAAGAAATACATCGTCGAGTCGATGAGCGGCGGGGTCGCGCTCTTCGATTACGACAACGACGGGCTCCTCGACATCTACTTCGTCGACTCCCTGACCGTGGACACCGCCACCGACCCCAAGGCGGCGCGCAGCGGGCTGTACCACAACCTGGGCAACCTGAAGTTCGAGGACGTCACGGACAAGGCAGGCGTCGGGCACCCCGGTTGGGGCATGGGCACGTGCGCCGCCGACGTGGACGGTGATGGGTGGGAGGACCTCTACGTCACCGCCCTCGGCCCGAACCACCTGTATCGGAACAATCACGACGGGACGTTCACCGACATCACCGACAAGGCGGGCGTCGCCGCCGGGAGCTGGTCCGCGGGTTGCGGGTTCGCGGATTACGACCGGGACGGTGATCTGGACCTGTTCGTCAGCCGTTACGTGAAGGTCGATCTCGCCAACCTCCCCGAATTCGGCAAGGGCAAGACCTGCGAGCACCGAGGCATCAGGGTGCAGTGCGGCCCTCGCGGCCTCCCCGGCCTGGGCGACCTTCTCTTCCGCAGCGACGGCAACGGCCGTTTCTCCGAGGTCGGCGCGGCGGCGGGCGTCTCCGATCCGCGCGCGTATTTCGGGCTCGGGATAGCCTGGTTCGACTACAACGACGACGGCTGGCCGGACCTCTACGTCGCCAACGACTCGACGCCCAGCTTCCTCTACGTCAACCAGAAGGACGGGACCTTCAAGGAGGTTGCGTTTCCGATGGGAGTGGCGGTGAGCGAGGACGGCGGCGAGCAGGGCGGGATGGGCGTGGCCATCGGCGACTACGATGGCAGCGGGCGCCTGAGCGTCTTCAAGACGAACTTCGCCGAGGAGTACAACAACCTCTACCACAACGAAGGCGACCACTTCACCGACGCTTCGTTTCGTTCGAACACGGCGGCCAGTAGCCTTCCGTTCGTCGGCTGGGGGGCGGCCTTCCTCGACTACGACAACGACGGACTCCTGGACATCCTCGCCGTGAACGGCCACGTGTATCCGCAGATGGACCAGGCTCGCCTGGGGGCATCGGCGGGGTACCGCCAGCGCAAGCTGCTCTACCACAATCGAGGCGGCGGGACCTTCGCCGAGGTCGGCGCGCAGTTCGGACCGGCCCTGACCGACGAGCGGGTCAGCCGGGGCCTCGCCGTGGGCGATCTCGACAACGACGGTCGGCTGGACGTGGTGATCAACGACCTCGACGGCCGCCCCCAGGTCCTGCGCAACGAGATCGCCGACGCGGGCAACTGGCTGCTCGTCAAGCTGAAGGGCAAGGGCAGGAACACCGACGCCATCGGCGCCGTCGTGAAGGTGAAGGCGGGCAAGCTCGACCTGATGCGCGTGGTGCAGAGCGGGACCAGCTACCTCTCGCAGGAGGACATGCGCCGCCACTTCGGCCTGGGCGCGGAGAAGCAGGCCGACTCCGTGGAGGTGCGCTGGCCCGACGGGACCACCACCCGGATGGAGAACGTGAAGGCCAACCGCAAGATCGAGATCGTCCAGGGGAGCTGACCCGAATGGCGGACTCCTATTTCCTGGGTCTCGATCTCGGCGGCACCCAAATGCGGATGGCCGCGATCACGCCCGCCGGTGTCCTCGCCGGCGACGTTCTCGCGGTGCCAACTGGGCCTGCCTTCACCCCCGCCGACCTCGAGCGCCACACCCGCGAGCTCGCCGGCCGCATCGCGCGCGGGATGAACGGCCATGCGGTGGCGGGCCTCGGCGTGGGCGCCGCGGGCGTGGTCACCGACGGCCCGCTGACCCAGGCGCCGCACCTGCCGCGCATCGAGGGGACGAACGTGGCGGAGATCGTGGGCGGCGCGGTGCCCGACTGCCCGGTGCGGGTGGAGAACGACGCGCGCTGCTTCACGCTGGCCGAGGCGCGCTATGGTGCCGCGCGCGGAGCCAAGCACGCCTGCGGCCTGGCCCTCGGCACCGGCGTGGGGTGCGGGGTGATGGTGGGCGGCCGCCTCCATCGCGGCGCCAGCGCGCAGGCCGGAGAGGTCTGGCA
>JANMPI010000069.1:0-29367 GCA_031369785.1 Acidobacteriota bacterium | reverse complement strand
GGCGTGCAGATCGTGAAGACGGCGGCCGCCCTCGCGCGGGCGGGCGTCCTGGCCACGCTTCTCGTGCGCGACAGCGACCCGCGTCCGACGGACGAGATCCTCCCCCTCTTCGGGATCGCGCCCGGCGCGCTGCGCGTGCGGCGGGTCGCGGTCCTCCACCGCCGCGGGTCGTTCGTCGTTCCCCGCGCCGCCTTTCTCGCCCGCGCCCTCGCCGCCTGCCTCTCCGCCCTCCATCGCGGCGCGGTCGTCTTTACACGCGATCTGCAGCTGGCCGACCTGCTGCTGTCGCTCCGACGCCGGGCGCGTGTCGTTTACGAGGCGCATGCGGTGGAATCGATCCTTTACCGCGAGCGGGCTGCGCTCTACGGGACGTCGGAAGCGCCGCGGCCGGCCAAGGCGGAGCGCCTGCGCCGGCGCGAGGCACGGGTGTGGCGGAGGGCGCGCGCCTTCGTCGCCACCACCGCGGGCATCCGCGACACCTTCGCTGAGCAGTTCGGGCCGCGCGATGGCGTGAGCGTCGTGGCCAATGGCTGCGACGTGCCCGCGGACCGCACGTTCCCCGGTCTCGCCCGCGAGCAGCCGCCGCGCGTGCTGTACGCGGGGCAGCTGTATCCCTGGAAGGGCGTCGATCTGCTGGTGGAAGCCATGGCCCAGGTGCCGCGCGCCCGGCTGGTGATCCTCGGCGGCATTCCCGGCGAGGCCGACTTCGGCCGCGTGGGCGCCCGGGTCGAGGCGCTGGGGATCGCGGACCGGGTGGAGCTCCGCGGCCATGTGCCGCAGCCGGAGGTCTCGCGGGAGCTGGGGCGGGCGCGGGTGGTGGCGGTGCCGGTGCGCCGCACCGAGATGACGCTCCGCCACACCTCGCCACTCAAGGCTTTCGAGGCGATGGCGGCCGGCCGCCCCATCCTGGCCTCCGATCTCCCGTCGAGCCGCGAGTTCCTCCGCCACGGCGAGAACGCGTGGCTCGTGCCGCCGGATGACGCGGGAGCGCTGACCGACGGCATCATCCGCCTTCTCCGCGACGATGCGGTCTCGGAGCGCATCGCGCGCGCTGCCTTCGAGGACGCGGTGGCCTTCTCGTGGGATGCGCGGGCGCGGCGGCTGCTCGACGTGTTCGCGGAGATCGCGTGAGGATCACCGGCCGCGCGGTCGTGGTCGCGTCGTGGCTCCTCACCCTGCCCCTCGTGACCCCGGCGATCCGCGGCGCGGACGAGATCGAGTACTTCTCCTACCTGCGCTCGATGGCCTTCGACCAGGATCTCGAGTTCGGGAACGAGTATCGGTACTTCTACACGCGAGATGCGGTGGGCCTCGCCGGCTTCGGGGCCACGTTCCTCGACCACGTCGAGCCGTTGACCGGCCGCCACATCAACTTCGCGCCGCTCGGAACCGCGCTGCTTTGGTCGCCGCTCTACCTGCTCGCCCACCTTGGCGTGCTGGCCGCTCGCGCCGCGGGATCGGCGGTGGTGGCGGACGGATTCTCCGCGCCCTACATCGCCGCCGCGTGCTACGGCTCGTGGCTCTACGGCGGCCTCGGCCTGCTGATCATTCACGACACGCTGCGCCGCTTCGCGGGGGCGCCGGAGCCCGACGCGGGATGGGCGACCGCGGCTTTGCTGTGGGCGAGCCCGCTTCTCTACTACATGACGATCGCGCCCGGCTTCTCGCATGCGGCGTCGGTCTTCGCCGTCGCCGCGCTGGTGTGGGCGACGCTGGCCGCGCGCGAGCGCCCGGGGATCGTGGCTTGGATCGGCGTCGGCGCGGTGGGCGGCGTGGCCGCTCTCGTCCGCGAGCAGGACGCGCTCTTTCTTGCCGTTCCGCTCGCGTTGCTGGCCGCGGACGCCATCCGCCGGCGACGTTTCCCGGAAGCGGCGAAGCGCAGCGCGGTCACGATCGTCACCGCGGTGGCCGTGTTCGTCCCCCAGCTCCTCGCCTACCGCACGATCAACGGAGCCTTCGGTCCCTCGCGGCTGGTCACGCGCAAGATGACCTACTGGAGCCCTCACTTCTTCGAGGTGCTGCTCGATCCCGGCCACGGCCTCTTCGTCTGGGCGCCCGTCCTGTTGCTGGCCACGATCGCGCTCGCCGCCGCCGCGCGCCGCCGCGACGTCGTGGCCGGTGCGCTCTTCCTCGCCCTCGTCCTGCAGGCGTGGATCAACGGCTCGGTCGAGAGCTGGTCGCAGGCGGGCGCCTTTGGCTCGCGGCGATTCGTGGGCGCGACGGTGGTGTTCGCGTGGGGCCTGACCATCGCCATCGGCGCGCTGCGGCGTCGTATCGGCCCCGCGGCGTGCGCGGCCACGCTCGTCCTCCTCGCATGGTGGAACGTATCGCTCGTGGTCCAGTTCGGCCTGCGGCTCATGGATCGCCAGCGGCTGGACTGGCCGCGGGTCGCCGTCAACCAGGTGACGGCGGTCCCCGCCCGGGCGGCCCGGACGGGCTGGCTCTTCGTCACCGATCGCGAGCGCCTGCGGCAGGAGTCGCGGTGATCTCGCCGGCGATCCTCGAGCGCGTCGCCTGCCCGGTCTGCCTGGAGACCGGTGGCTGTCCGACGTGCGCGGCGAACGGCGGCCACGCCGCGACCTGCGGCCCCTATCGCGCGCGGGCGAGCTGTGCCTGCGGCGGCCCGGACAAGGTCCGCCTCGTCGACGAGGGCGAAGCGCTGCGTTGCCCCTGCTGCGGCGAGCGTTACCCGGTGATGCGCGCGGGCGGCTACCTCGACCTCGTGCCGCGGGCCTCGGTCGGCAACGTGACCCAGTACGCGGACCACGAGTTCCACGAGCGGCTGCACGTGACCGACGCGCCGCCGGTGCTTTCCGCGCGGGTCAAGGCGGACATGATGCGGCGGATGCTCGACACGCCGGAAGGCGCGCCGGTCCTCGACCTCGGCTGCGGGGCGGGCAAGATGGCGCTCTACGCGGGCGCGCGCGGCGGACGCGCGGCGGGGATCGACCTAGCCCCCTTCTTCCTCCCCCGCGCCGCCCGTGACGTCGATCTCGTCCTCGGCGACCTCCGGCGGCTGCCCTTCCGCAAGGGGAGCTTCCCGCGCGCGTACTCGCTGGACGTCCTCGAGCACCTCGACGAGGAGGGCGTCCGCGAAGTCCTCACCGAAGCGCGGCGCACCGTGGGCGCCGGCGGGCGCCTCTTCGTCTACACGCACGCGATGGAGTCGTCGCGGCTCGCGGCGTTCCAGCGTGCGGTCAACCGCCTGGCCCGGCGCCTCGGCGAGCGCGGCCTCATCGACCATGAGCGCGAGGCGATGCGGAAGAGCGACCACGTGAACGCGATCCGCAGCCACGAGCACTTCGACGCCCTCTGCTTCTCGGCCGGGCTCGTGGTGACCGAGCGGCGGTACTACAACGTCGTGTTCAAGGCCGTGGTCGAGGACCTGATGCTGCGCCTCTACGAGCAGCGGCGGCGCGGGCGCAGGGGAGCGAAAGCCACTGCCGATGCGCACGGTCACGCGCCCACGGAAAGCGTCGCCGCCCCCCCGCCCGGCCGCCTCGTCCTCGTGATCGCGCAGGGCCTCACCTGGATCCTGAAGCTCGACGTCGTCCTCTTCGGCGGCATCCGCACCGGGCCTTTCTTCGGCCTGCTGCGTCCGCTGCCCGCGCCCCCGGCGTGAACGTCCTCTACGTGGCCTCCGATCAGGTGGTGCCGGGGACCACCGGCGGCAGCGTGCACGTGTTGGAGGTCGCGCGCGGCCTCGCCCGCCGCGGCCACCAGGTCGACGTCGTCGTGCAGGATGGAAAGGGCGCGGCGCGCCCGGAGTCGACGGGCGTCCGCTGGCACGGCGTCTCGTGGTGGCCGCCGCATCGCTTCTTCCGCTTCCGCGCGCAACCCGCGGTGGCGGCGGTCGCCGAGGAGACGCGGCCCGACGTGATCGTCGAGCGGTATTACAACTTCGGCGGCGAGGGGATCGCCACCGCAAAGGAGCGCGGGATTCCTGGCGTGCTGGAGGTCAACTCGCCCCTCGTCGATCATCCCGGATCGCTGAAGGGCGCGCTCGATGCGGCGCTGGTCGTGCGCCCCCTGAAGCGCCGGCGCGAGGCGATGGTCCGCGATGCCGCGGCGCTGGTGGCGCCGATCCCGGAGGTCGTTCCCGCCTTTGCCCGCGCGCGCACCGAGATCGTGACCTGGGGCGCGAACGTCGAGGCCTTTTCGCCCGGCCGGCGCGAGGCCGCCGTGCGCCAGGCGCTGGGCATTCCGGAGGGCGCGGTGGCGGTCCTCTTCAGTGGGAGCTTCCGGCCGTGGCACGGCGTGCACGTGCTGGAGGACGCGGCGCGCCGGCTCCGCGATCGCGCGGACATCTACTTCGTGCTCGCCGGCGGCGACGTCGCGGGACAAGGCGACGGGTACCGTGGGCGGCGGCTGGGATCGGTCCCCTACGACACGATGCCCGCCGTCGTCGCCGCCTGCGACATCGGCACAGCACCCTACGACACCGCCCGGCTCGCGCAGCTGCGCCTCGGCTTCTTCTGGTCCCCGCTCAAGGTCTTCGAGTACATGGCCTCGGGGCTGCCGACGGTGACGATCGACCGTGCTCCGCTGGGCGAGGTGATCCGCGAGGGCGAGGAAGGCATCCACGTCCGCGAGGCCGATCCCGCGGCGCTCGCCGACGGTCTCGCGCGCCTCGCCGGTGACGAGGCGCTACGGCGGCGGATGGGCGCGAGCGCGCGACGCCGCGTGGTCGAGCGCTATTCCTGGGACGTCCATTGCGCGCAGCTCGAGGGGCTGCTGCAGCGGCTCGTCGACAGGAGCGCGCGGTGAGGATCGTGCTGGCGTCCGAGGTTTACCCCCCGCGCGCGGGAGGGGCCGGATGGTCGACGCGCGCCCTCGCCCTCGGCCTACGTGCCGCCGGCCACGATGTCACCGTGGTCACCACCAGCCCGGGCACCGCCGATCTGGACGGGCTCGACGTCCGGCGGCTTGTCGTGCACGGGCGCAAGCGCTTCGCGGCGCCCCGGGTCTTTGCCCGCGCGCTGCGCGCCATCGACGCCGACGTCGTCCACGCGCAGCATTCGCTTTCCGCCCTCGGCGCGCTGTCCCTCGACCGGCCGGCACGCGTCGCCGTCACCGTGCGCGACCACTGGCCGGTCTGCTTCTGGTCCACGCGGATCAGCCAGGGCGCGCTGTGCCCGGAGTGCGGGCCGGGTCCCATGACGCGCTGCGTCGTCGGCCGCATCCCCGGTCCCCCTCCCCTCCGCTGGGCGCCCATCCCGTACATGGGCCTCGATCTCGCCGTGAAGCGGCGCGCGCTGCGCCAGGCCGGCGCGACGATCGCGGTGAGCGAGGCGATTGCCGGCGAGCTGCGGGCGTATGGGATCCCGCGCGTGGAGGTGATCCCGAACATTGTCGATCCGGTGGAGGCGCTGGCCACCGCCGCGCCCCCGCCGTCGTTCGCGCTCCCCGAGCGCTTCCTCCTCTATGTCGGCAAGATCGAGGAGAACAAGGGCGCGCGCCTGCTGGTGAGCGCGGTCGCTGCCGCCCGCACGGGGTTGCCGCTCGTGGTCCTCGGCGAGGGCACGTTGTCCCACGCCATCAAGTTCGACGCCGCGTCGGCGGGGGTTCCGCTGGTGATCCGCGGCTGGGCGGAGCGCGAGGACGTGCTGCGGTCGCTGGCCCGCGCCACGGCCCTCGTCTTTCCCTCGCTGTGGCCCGAGCCTCTCTCGCGCGTGCTGCTGGAGGCGCTGGCGCTGGGCACGCCGGTGGCGGCGATGGCGACGGGCGGAACGGCCGAGCTGCTCGGCCCCGATGGGGCGGGCCTCGTGGTGGAGGACGCGCCCGGGCTCGCGGATGCGGTGGCGCGCCTGGCCGGCGATCCCGCGCTGCGCGAGCGCACGCGTGCGGCGGCGCGACGGCGGGCGGAGGCGTACTCTCCCGCCGCGCTCATCCCCCGCTACGAGGCGGCGTACCGGAGGCTCGGCTGAAGGTCGCGCTGCTGAGCCGGTCCGCCCATCCGCTGCACGACCCCGGCGGCATGGAGCGCGCGGTGTACCTCCAGGCCAAGCACCTGGCCGCGCGCGGGATCGAGGTCGTCCTCATCACGCGTCCCGCGACGCGCGACGGCGCTTCCTTTCCCGGCGCGGTGGTGAGCGTCCCCTACGGCTCGCGGCGCGTGGGCGCGCATGGGCGCGTCCTCGTTCGCATCGTCCACTACCCGGCCTTTTCCGCGCGCGTAGGCGAGACGGCCGCGGGCCTGGTGCGCGAGGGCGCGGTGGACCTCGTCGACGCGCAGGGGTTGACCGCGCTCGGCTACGGGCGACTGCGGGCGGCGGATCGCGGTCTGCGTGCGCCCCTGGTCATGAACCCGCAGGGCATGGAGGAGCACAAGGCGGGCGGATTGAAGCGGCTGGCGCTGACGCGGCTGCGCGCTCTCTCCCAGGAGGCGGCGCGCCTCGCCGATCGCGTGGTCGCCACCGACGAGGCCACGCGCGACGACGTGCCGCGGCTCCTCGGCGTGCCCGCGGAGAAAGTGGTCGTGCTCCCGAATGGCGTGGACCCGGAAGAGATCGCGGCGCTGACGCCAGCCGATCCCGCGCGTGTGGTCGCGGAGGCCGTCCCCGGCTCGGCCCGCGCCGTCCCGCTCATCCTCTCCGTCGGGCGCGTGGAGGCGTACAAGGGATTCGACGACGTCCTCGGCGCGCTCGCCGTCCTCCACGATCGTCACGCCCTGCCCGCGGGATGGATGTGGGTGATGGTGGGCGGCGGCGGCGCGGAGAGCGCGCTGAGGCGCCGGATCCCCGCGCACCTCGAAGGGCGCGTGCGTCTGCTGGGCCGCGTCACCGACGCCGTCCTGCACGCGCTCTACGCGCGGGCGGACGTCTTCGTCCACGCCACGCGCTACGAGGGCTCGAGTCTGGTGACGCTGGAGGCGATGGCGCACGGCCTGCCGGTGGTGGCGACGCGGGCGGGCGGGATCCCGGACAAGGTCGTGGACGACGAGACCGGCCACCTCGTCGCGCCGGGCGACGTCGCCGCCCTCGCGCGGGCGCTGGCGGACGTCCTCCAGGATCCGGCGCGGGGGCGTGCGATGGGCACGCGCGGCCGCGCGATCGTGGCCGCGCGATTCTCATCCGCCGTCCTCATCGGGCGCACCATCGCCGTCTACGAGGAACTGCTGCGGGAGCGACGGTGAAGACGGCCGGCATCGCCGCCGCCGTGGCCCTCGTCCTCGTGATCGTCACCGGCGCCGGTGGCTTCTGGGCCGCCGCGTTCCCGGCCGCCGTCGTCGCCGCCGCGATCGTGAGGCGATGGCCGGCGTCCTCCATCACGCGCGGCCGCGCCGTGCTCCTTCTCCTGCTCCTGCCCGCGCTCGTCCACTTCCACGCCGGCGGAGGGCGCGTGAACGGCGACGGGGTCAGCTACTACGTCTACGTGCGCTCGCTGGCCAAGGACGCGGACATCGACTTCACCAACGAGTACGCGCACTACGGCCTTCTCGCCCGCGAGGACCTGGCGGTGCCCACGCCCACGGGCCTGCGCCGCTCGATCTTCGCCGTCGGCCCGGGGCTGGTGTGGCTGCCCTTCTTCGCAACCGGCGAAGCCGTCGCCCGCATCTCGTCCCTCTTCCACGCCGTCGATCTCTCCGGCTACGGGCCGTGCCATGTGAATGCGGTGGCTCTCGGCAGCCTGCTTCTCGGGTTCGCGGCCGTATTGCTCATTCACGACGTCGTCGCGCGCCATTTCGCCCCCGGCGTGGCCGTCCTCACCGCCGGTGCGATCTGGCTGGCCACTTTCCTCTATTGGTACATGGTCCAGCAGCCGACGATGTCCCACGCCCCGTCGGTCTTCGGCGCCGCCCTCGTGGTCTGGCTGTGGGATCGTAATCGAGCGGACCGGACCCCGGCCGGCTTCGCGCTTCTCGGCGTCGTGATCGGGCTCGCCATGTGCCTGCGCTGGCAGAACGCGGTACTCGGATTGCTGCCGGCGTTCGATCTCGCCGCGTCACTGGGACGCGGTCTCGTCCGGCGTGCCCTGATCGGCGCCGGCGCGCTCGGGGCGGGCGCGATCGCCGGCGCCTTTCCGCAGATGGCCGCGTGGCACGTCCTCTACGGCCAGTGGGTCCTGCTCGATCCTCCGCACGGCGCCGACTTCCTCCGCCTCGGCCGTCCCTTCATCCTCGAGACGCTGTTTTCCTCGCGGCATGGCCTTCTCTCCTGGGCCCCGGTGCTGTGGCTCGGGTACCTGGGGCTTGGCCTGCTGGCGCATGCGCGACGCGGCCTGGCGCTTCCTCTCCTGGCGCCGGCGGCGCTGATGACGTACGTCAACATGTGCTCGGGCGACTGGTGGGCGGGCGGGTCGTTCGGAAACCGCCGGTTCGACAGCCTGCTCCCGCTGCTGGCCCTCGGGATGGCGGCCAGCATCGAGTGGCTGGGCGCGGTGGTGGCGCGCCGTCCCGCCGTGGCGGCGATGGCGCTCGCCGTCATCGCGAGCGCGGCCAACATCGCCTTGGTGGAGGGAACGCGCGGCACGACCGGACCGACGACCTCCGCCGCGGCCGCGTTTTCCGGCGCGACCTGGCTGGCACGGACCGCGGGCAGCCCGCCGACGTGGCCGGCGAGCTGGCTCTTCGCGTGGCGTCATCGCCTGCCGCCGGACCGGTACGATCTCCTCGTGGGCCGCTACCTCTTCTATCGCCAGAACAACCTCCAGGGCCGGGTCGAGGTCGGCGGCACGGGCGACGAAGCGCTGCTCGGCGAGGGCTGGGGCGCGACGGCCTCCCGCGACGGCGCGGACGCCCGCGCGGTGGCGACGCGCGCGCGCATCCTGGCCCCCCTCGATGTCCCGGAGGACATCGACGTGGTGGTCCGCGCCGCCAGCGATCGGCCGATGCGGGTGCGGCTCTCCGTGAACGGCCACGACGCGGGATCGTTCGCCACCGGAGCGGCCTGGGCCGATCAGCGCCTCGCGGTGCCGCGGGCCTTCTGGCGCCGCGACCTGAACGACGTGATGCTCGAGCCGGAGGCGGGCGGGGCCTGGATCGACTCCGTCGATTTCCTGCGCGCCTTTGTCCCGGAGGGCCAGGAGCGCGGGTTCCGCGCGCGATGAGCCGTCGCGTGGTCGTGATCGGCGGCGGCCCGGCGGGACTGAAGGCGGCGCACACCGCGATCAAGGGCGGCGCGAGCGTGACCCTGCTCGAGAGCGGGCCGATCCTCGGCGGGCTGGCGAGCTCCTTCGACGTGCAGGGCACGCGGATCGAGCGCTACTACCACTTCATCTGCAAGGGGGACGACCATCTCCAGGACACCCTGGTCGAGCTCGGCCTCTCCGACCGGCTCCACTGGCGCGATTCGCGGATGGCGTACTTCGTCGACGGGGCGCTGTACCCGTTCCTCACTCCGCTCGAGCTGCTGCGATTCGCGCCGCTGCGCCCCGTGGACCGCCTGCGAGCCGGCCTCGCGCTGAAGCGCGCGCAGCGGATGCGTGAAGAGGACCTGGCGCCGCGGCGCGCCATCGAGTGGCTGAAGGAGATGTTCGGGGAGCGCGCGTATCGGGTCATCTGGGAGCCGCTCATGCGCTTCAAGTTCGCGGAGCATGCGCCGGAGGTGAGCGCGGCCTGGATCTGGGCGCGCATGGTGCGCCTGTCGCGGTCGCGCACCTCCGCGTGGCGCGAGGAGCTCGGGTACCTCGAGGGCGGAAGCCAGGTCGTGCTGGACGCGCTGGCGCGCGACTTCGAGCGGCGCGGCGGACGGGTGGCGCGGAACGCGGACGTGGAGGCCATCCTGTTCGAGGGCGGGCGCGCGACCGGCGTGCGTGCGGGCGGCGAGACGATCCCCGCCGACGCCGTGATCTCCACCGTGACCACGAGCCGCTTCCTGAAGCTCGCCGCGGCACTCGAGGGCCCGTACATCGAGGGCCTGCGCCGGATCCCGACCGTGGGCATCTTCTGCCTGTTCCTGCGCCTGACGGAAAGGGTCACCCCTTTTTTCTGGGTGAACGCCAACGATCCGCGGGTGCCTTTTGCGGGGATGATCGAGTACACGAACCTGAACCCGCTTCCCGAGCTCGGCGGCGACCGCGTGCTGTACGTTCCCCAGTACCTGTCCGCCGACGATCCGCGCTACGCGCAGACCGACGAGGAGGTGGTGCGCTCGTACACCGACGCGCTGGCCCTCATCAATCCCGCGTTCGACCGGCGGTGGATCCGCTTCTCGGCCGTCTTCCGCGACCGTTACGCGCAACCCATCTGTCTCACCGACTACAGGACGACGACCCCGGCCATCCAGACCCCGGTACCGAACCTGTTCCTCACCGACTCCTGCCAGCTCCATCCCCACGACCGCACGATCAGCGGATCGTTCGGGCTCGGGCTCGAGGCGGGACAGCGGGCGCTGGGGGTCTCGTGAGCGCGCTGTTGATCGTGATCGGCGCCGTGATCCTGTGGCCGATCCTGGCCGCGCGCCACGGCCGCGGAGTTGCCGCGGCGTCGCTGGTCGCGCTCGTGTTCGGCACCGTGGCCTACGCGGTCGCGCGCGGGCCGTCGTGGGAAGGCGGGGCGGCCTTTGCCATCGGCGCCCTCCTCGTCCGGCTGGCCGCGCCACGCGTGGGAGCGCCACGAGCGGCCGCGTGGGTCGCCGCCGGCGTGCTCGCCGTCGTCATCCTCCTCGCCCGTGGCGCGGGAATGAACGCGGTCCTCGACGGCCTGTTCTCGTCCTGGGGCGGGCTTCTCTTCTGGTCGCCGATCTTCTGGCTCGCGCTCGCGGGCCTGGTCGGCGACCGCGGGGCCGCGGGAGCGCTGGCCCCCGCGCTCCTGGTGGCCAGCGCGCTCGGTGCGGCGACCACCGAGTCGGCGGCGGATCACGGCGCGCGCTTCGCGCCCGTCCTGCCGCTGCTGGCCCTCGGGCTGGCCCGCGCGTTCGCGCGTATCCGCGCCTTTGCCCAGCGCCGGCCGCTGGCCCCCGTCGCGGCCGCGATCGCCGGCCTCGCGGCCTGGAACCTACTGCTGATGGCGCAGTACCGCGACGGCCGTATCCCGCGCGACGACACGGTGTCGTTCCCGCGCGTCGCGCGCAACTCCGCGGCGACGGTTTCCTCGCGCGCCGGATCGCCGACCGCATGGCCCGCGAGCTGGGTCTTCGCCGCCGCCAATCGCGTTTCCCCCGCCCGCTACGATCTCCTCGGAGGCATCGATCTCATGAGCAGCGGCGCCCTCGGGATGACGGGGACGATCAACGTCGGCGATCCGCGCGGCGACGAAGCGGTGCTCGAGAGCGGATGGAGCGTGCGCCATCCCTGCGGGGCGGAGATCTGCCGTTCGGTGGAAGGTGCGGCGACGCTGCTGGCGCCGATCCGCGACCCGCGCGACCTCGACGTCACCGTCTCCGCGGCGGGCGCCGGCACCCTCACCATGGCCGTGAACGGCGTCGCCGTTCTCGAGAGCGCCCTGACCGGCGACCTGCGGACCCTCTCCGTTCGCGTGGCGCGCGCGCGGTGGCGTCGCGGAGTCAACAGCGTCGCATTCACGGCCGCGGGCGGCGAGGCCCTCGTCGATCGGATCGTCTTCCGCGTCCCCCCCGGCGCGCCGTGAACGTCGAAGAGTACGCACGCATGTTCGAGGCGGAGGAGGGGCAGTGGTGGTACGCCGGCATGCGGCAGATCAGCGGCGCCCTCCTCGACCAGCACCTTCCCGCCGGCGGCGGCCCGCGACGCATCCTCGACGCGGGCTGCGGGACCGGGAACAACCTCGTGCACTTCGGCGCACGGGGGCGCGCGGTCGGGGTCGACCTGTCGGAGGACGCGCTCCGCTTCTGCCGCACGCGCGGCGTGCAGGCGGCGCGGGCGAGCGTGCTCGCGCTGCCGTTCGGCGACGGCGCGTTCGACCTCGTCACCTCGTTCGACGTGCTCTATCACCGCTGGGTGACCGACGATCGCGCCGCGGTCTCCGAGCTGGCGCGCGTCCTCGCCCCGGGCGGCCTCCTGCTGGTCCGCGTGCCGGCCCTGAAGATGCTCTGGGGCGCACACGACGACGCCGTCCTCTCGCGGCACCGGTACACGCGTGGCGAGATCGCGGCGCTCCTGCGCGGGGCCGGGCTCGAAGTCCTGGAGCAGACCTACGCCAACACGCTCCTCTTCCCCGTGCTCGCGCTGCGGCGGACGCTCGACCGCCTCACCGGGCGCCACGGGTCCGACGTCGCGTTCCTCCCCGCGCCGATGGAGTCGGCGTTCCTCGGGCTGCTGCGGACGGAAGCGTGGATGGTGCGCCGGATGCGGCTCCCCATCGGCGCCAGCGTCATTGCGCTGGGCCGCAAGCCGATAGAATCCACCCGTGAGTGAGCGCGAGCGGGTGGCGGACGAGCTGCGCCGCGTGCGCGACGGCGTGCGGGACCGTGCGCTCGCCGGCGATCCCGCGGCCACTGCTTTGCCGGCGCATCGGCCGGTGCAGACGCCGGGCGCGATGCCTCCCGACAATGCGCCCCCGCCGGTCACGCTTCCGTCGCGACCCGACAACGCCGACCTCAACACGCTCTGGTCGCTGCGCGGCGCTCTCGCGGAGGGCGGCCTGCGGCGGGTGCTGGCGCGCGGCCTCGGCCGCCTCCTCGCGCGCCTCATCGACCGCCAGGAGGCCTTCAACTCGCGCCAGGTGCAGTTCGACAACGCGATCCTCGACTACATCGACGCCCATGTGCGGGAGACGCACCGCCACTACGACTCCATCCTCGGCATCCACGGCCGGCACATGGGCGAGATCGACGAGCGCCACCTGATCATGCAGGAGGAGCTCGTCGCCCACGTCCACGATCTGGTGAAGCGGATCGACCTCGTGCTCGGCGAGTCGGAGCGGGGCCGCATGGGTCTCGAGTTCGCGCTGCGCGACGTGCGGGCGCGCCTCGTCCGCCTCGAGGAGCGGATCGGGGCCGCGAAGGAGAAGTGAAGACCGTCCTCGTCTGCGGGGTGCAGGCCCCCTTCATCACCGGCGGGGCCGAGATCCTCGTCTCCGAGCTCCGCAGAAACCTCGAGCGCCGCGGCTTCCGCGCCGACGTGGTGAACGTTCCCTTCAAGTGGTATCCCGTCTCCGAGCTGGTGCGCCAGGCGCTGGCGTGGCGGCTGCTCGACCTCACGGAGAGCAACGGGACCACGGTCGACCTCGTGATCCCTACCAAGTTCCCGAGCTTCCTGGCCCGCCATCCGCGCAAGGTCGCGTGGCTTTTCCATCAGCACCGCGAGGCCTACGACCTCTTCGGCACTTCGTACTGCTCGTTCACCGATTCCGACGAGGACCGCCAGGTGCGCGAGGCGATCCGCACCATGGACGACACCTCGCTCGGCGAGTGCCGATCGATCTACACGATCTCGCGCAACGTCGCCTTTCGCCTCGGCAAGTACAACGGCCTCGCGGGCACGCCGCTTTATCCCCCTCCGCACCACCTCGGGCGCTACCGCGACGACGGACCGGGCGATTACCTCTTCTACGCCGGCCGCCTCGATCGCCTGAAGCGGCTCGACCTCGCCATCGACGCCATGCAGCGGGTGCGCTCGGGAGCGCGGTTGAAGATCGCCGGCGCCGGCCCGCTCGCCGAGGAGCTGCACAAGCAGATCGTCGGCCTCGGCGTCGAGGATCGCGTCGAGCTCCTCGGCTTCGTCGACGCCGAGACGCTCCTCTCCCTGTACGCGGGTTGCCGCGCCGCCTACTACGCGCCGCTCAACGAAGACTACGGGTACGTGACGGTGGAGGCGTTCCTGTCCCGGAAGCCCGTGATCACCACCACGGACGCGGGCGGCCCGCTGGAGTTCGTCACCGACGGCGAAACCGGCGTGGTGGCGGCCCCGGAGCCGGAAGCGATCGCGGCCGCCATCGATGCCTTCTGGCAGCTGCCGCCGGCGCGCGGGGCGGAGATGGGCGCGGCCGGGAACGCGCGCGTGCGCGACATCAACTGGGACAACGTCATCGACCGCCTGACCGAGTCCATCCGGTGACGGCCCGCCTGCGTTTGGGCGTCTGGAGCCCGCTGCCCCCGTCGTCCTCGGGGGTGGCCGACTACGTCGCGGAATCGCTCCCCGCCCTCCGCGAGCGCGCCGACGTCCACCTCGTCGCCGCCGATGCCGCCCGCGTCGATGCGGCGTTGCGGGCGTCGATCGCCGTGCACTCGGCCGCCGACGCGCCGGAGGCGGACATCGACCTCTACCATCTCGGCAACTCGCCCGAGCACGCGTTCGCGTACCGGCGCGCGCTGGCCCGGCCGGGCGTGATCGTCCTCCACGAGTGGAGCCTCCATCACCTCGTGCTGCACGAGACGGTGGAGAGAGGCGACGTCGGCTCGTACGTGCGCGAGATGCGCCGCGCGCACGGGGAGCGCGGCACGTTCGTGGCCCGGCAGGTGGCGCGCGCGCTCGGGGGCGATCTCCTCCCCGCGCTCTTCCCGCTCTCCGACCGCGTCCTCGAGAAGAGCCTCGGCGTCGTCGCGCTCACCGCGGCGGTGGCCGATCGCGCGGCGCGACGTTTCCCCTCGCGCTCGCGGCTGCATCTGCCGCATCACCTCCACCTCCCGCTCGATCCGCTTCCCTCGCGCGAGGCGGCGCGGCGCGCCCTCGGCCTGCCCGCGGACGCGGCCCTCGTCGTGGCGCCCGGCCTCGCCACCGCCACCAAGGGCCTCCGCCCCGCGATGCGCGCAATCGGCCGCTTGCGCGCGGCGCATCCGGCGCTCCGTCTCGTCCTCGCCGGCGCGGCCGATCCCGGCCTGCCGCTCGCGCGGTGGGCCCAAGAGGCCGGCCTTGGCGACGCCTGGACGCTCACCGGACGCCTCGACCTCGACGATTTCGTGCGCCACCTGTGCGCGGCCGACGTCGTCCTCGGCCTCCGCTTCCCGTCCCACGGGGAGATGTCGGGCGCGCTCGTCCGCGCGCTCGGGGTCGGACGGCCGGTCCTCGTCACCGCCGGCACCCCCGCCGCGGACGAGTTCCCCGAAGGCGTCGTGGTCCCCATCGGCCCCGGCCCGCGCGAAGAGGACGAGATCGTGGCCGTGCTCGGTCACCTGCTGGCGAGCCCCGCGCTACGGGAGACGATCGGCGGCCTCGCTCGCGCGCACGTGCGCGAGCGTCACGACAAGGACGCGGCGGCGCGGCGGCTCGTCGAGTTCCTGGAGGACGTCCACCGGCGCCAGCCTACACTCCTGGCCTCGTTGCGGGACGAGGGTGACGAGGCGGGCGGGCTGCTCGGGTACTTCCGGGAAGAAGTGCGCGCGGGCGCCCGCGACCTCGGGCTCGTCGGCGTCCCCCTCGGCCTGGACGCGATCCTCGGATCGCTGGCGAGCCCGGCGGAGAGACGCGCCGGATGACGCCGCCCGAGCTCTCGGTGGTGATCCCCGCCTACAACGAGGAGCGCCGTCTCGCCCCGACCCTCGAGCGGCTGCGCGCGTACCTGCAGGCGGGATCGCTCGATCACGAGATCGTGGTCGTCGACGACGGCTCGCGGGACGCCACGCCCGACATCGCGCGCTCCCACGGCGCGACGGTGGTGAGCAACGACGGCAACCGCGGCAAGGGGTTCGCGGCCCGCCGCGGAATGCTCCTCGCCCGCGGACGCCGCCGGCTGATGACCGACGCCGACCTCTCGACGCCCATCGAGGACCTGCCGCGGCTCATGGCCCGGCTCGACGAAGGTTACGGGGTCGCGATCGCGTCGCGCGCGCTCCCGGGATCGAACGTGGAGGTCCGGCAGCCCGCGTACCGGGAAGCGATGGGCCGCCTCTTCAACCTGTGCGTGCGCGCGATGGCCGTGCCCGGCCTGCGCGACACGCAGTGCGGGTTCAAGCTCTTCACCGCGGACGCGGCGGTGGCCGCCTTCGAGCCCGCGCGCCTCGACGGCTTCTCCTTCGACGTCGAGACCCTCTTCATCGCGCGGCGCCGCGGCTTCCGCATCGCCGAGGTCCCGGTCACGTGGCGCAACGACGAAGCGTCTCGGGTCGGACCGATGAACGGGCTCCGCGCGTTCCTCGACCTCGGGAAGATCCGCGTCAACGGGTGGCGGGGACGGTACTGACCTCGTTGTAGCGCACGCGCGCGGCGGCGCGAAGGTCCTTCACCCAGGCCTCGATGCGCGCGTCGAGGTCCTCCGCCTCCAGCCGCGCTTTCTCCGCCGGGTCGGAGGCGGTGACGCGGACCTGGGGACGGAACCGGAAGTCGACGTACTTGAGGATCGTCGCCTGGCGGCGGGCCATCCGGCGGAGCGCATCGGGGTCGCCGCCCGCGCCGGGGAGGCGATCGGTGAGGGCGGCGAGGGCCGCGCCTTCCTCGGCGTCGGTGAGCGCGGCCTGCGGCAAGCGCAGCGCGGCGGCGAACATCAGGTGCTCGTCGATGAGCGACTCCCGCGCCTCGTGCTCGTCCTCGCCGCGCACCTGCTGGGCCAGGCGCACCTCGGACAGCAGTACGGGGCGATCGTCCACCACCGCGACCACGCGCTCGATGACCCGCGGCGACGCGAGGAGCAGGACCGCCACCAGCGCGTTAGAAAGCATGGCCGATGGTCACGTGCAGGCGGGACGCGCTCTCCCCGGGGCGGCGGTCGAGCTTGAAGGCCCAATCGAGCCGCAAGGGACCGAGCGCGCTCTTGTAGCGGAGCCCCGCGCCCGCGGTCTCGCGCAGGTCGGAGAGCGTCATCTCCGACGCGAGCCGATAGACGTTGCCGGCATCACTGAAGACCGCGCCCGAGATCCCGGCCCCAAGGTCGACGCGGATCTCCACGGTGCCGAGGAGCACGCCGTTGCCGCCCTCCGCGCGGACGTCGTCGACGCCGAACCCACGGAGGCTGTAGTCGCCGCCGGCAAAGAATCGCTCCGGGATGGGGAGGAGCAACGGCTCCTCGCCGAAGGTACGGCCGAGGCCGGCGCGCCCGGAGAGCGCGAGGATCACGCGCGGGGCGAGGCGCCGGTACCCCGAGGCCTGCACGAAGGCCTTCACCAGCGTGTCGCCGCCGAGCGCGCGGTGCGATACCTGCGCGTCGGTGAGCAGGAAGTAGCCGCGCCGCGGATCGAGGGGGTCGTCACGGGTGTCGGAGACGAGCGACGCGGAGGGGCCGGAGATCGTGGCCGGGCAGAACTGGCGGTCGAGGGCGAGGCAGTCCTCGACCACGTTGTAGGTGCGGATCTGCTGGTACGTCTCGCGCAGCACGAGATTGAAGCGGCGCGAGACGGCGCGGGCCGTCTGCACGGTAAGCCCGTACCGCGCGTAGTCGAATGCGTCCCGATCCTCCTCGTCCCGGAACGCGGTGACGAAGAGCTCCTGCCGCCGGCCGAGGAAATAGGGCTCGCGGAACGACGCGAGCAGGCGGCTGCCGCGGAAGCTCATGCGCACGAACGCGGAGAGGCGGCGGTCCATGCCGAACAGGTTCCGGCGCGTGACCTCGACGCTGCCGCGGACGAGATCGCGCTCCCCGTAGCCGATGCCGTAGGCGATCGACGTGCGCGGCGACTCGTCCACGCGAATGACCAGCGTGCGCCGTCCGGGCGTCTCCGCCGTCAGCTCGACGATGGTCACCGCCTCGAAAAGGCCGAGCGCGGTCAGCCGGCGCTGGGTCTCGAGGAGGTCAAAGGCGCCGAGCGGCTCGCCTTCGCGCACCCGCAGCTCGCGGCGGACGACGTCCTCGCGGGTGCGGTCGAGGCCGGCCACCACCACGCGGTCGACGATGGTGCGCGGGCCGGTGGCGACCACGAGGCGGACGCGGGCCTCGTCTCCCGCCACCACGATCTCCGGTGTGACGTCCGCGGCCAGGTAACCGTCGTTGCGGTAGGCGAGCGCGACCACCGCGCGGTCGGCGGCCACGTCGCGCAGGCGATAGGGCTGTCCCGCGCGGAGCCGCAGCTCGTAGGCAGGCGGCGGCGGATCCGGAGCGCCGACGGCGCGCGCCGCCGATCCCCCCTCGACGAGGACCTCCACCGACGCTACGCGCACCGCGGGCCCGGTGGTCACGCGGAAGACGACGGGCACGCTGCCTTCGCCGGCGGCCTCGGCCTCGACGCGCGCGTCGGGATGGCCCGCGTCTTCCAGCACGCGCGCCAGGGTGCGCTCGTCCTCCGCGAGGTCCGCGTCGCGGAGCGGCTCGCCGGCCCGCGTGCGCAGGACGATGGACGCGGGAAGCTCCGGGGCCCCGGGCTCGATGCGCACGCTCGCGGCGCGGGACCGCGGCCCGGGGTCGACGTCGTAGACGATGTCGATCCGCCCCGTCCTGGCGTCTTCGGCCGGGACCACCGCGGCCTTGCGATGGCCCTCCCGCCGGAGGAAGGCCTCCAGGACGTCCCGTCCCTCCTCGATGGCGTCCGTGCCCGCACCGGCATCACGGACGGTGCCGCGCACGCGCGCCGCGGTGCCGGAGTCGACGGCGCCGCCGCGGAACCGCGCGTCGATCACCGGGCCCGGCTCGGCGCGGAAGGAGAGCCGGATGCGCGCCGACGTCGGATCGTAGGCTTCCGCGACCGTCACCGACGCGCGCCAGCGGCCGACCGCCACTAGCGCCTGCCGCATCGCCTCCGCCGCCTTGTGCGCGCGATCGCGGTCGAACGGCTCGCCGGGGTCCGGCTCCAGGTGGGGGGCGAGGAGAGGCGCGAGGCCCGGCTCGGTCACGTCGACGGCGGCGCTTTGCACGATCACCTGGGGCCCGGCCGCGACCAAGAAGACCGCCGCCGACCCCGCGGCTTCGCGGCGCGGCGACGCGGTGACGCGCGCTTCGAGATAGCCTTGCCGGCCGAGGGCGATCGCGACGTCGCGGGCCGCGCTCTCCAGCCGCTGCGGCCACAGCGCCTCGCCGCGGCGCAGGCGGGCGGCGGCACGGACGTCGTCCGCGGAGAGGACGGCGTCTCCTTCCACCACCACGCCGGTGAGCAGCGGCGCCGGGCGGAGGCGCACCGTCACCGCCGCTCCGCCCGGGACGTCGGTCTCCTCGACCACGATGTCCTCGTAAGCCCCCGTCGCGTGCAGCAGCTCGACCGTGCGCCGGACCTGGGCCGGATCCAGCGGGCGGCCGGTATCGATGGCGAGATACCGCGCCGCCTCCGGACCGCCGCCCTCGATTGACACCGACACCACCGGCGCACCGGCCGCGAGCACCGCGACGGCGAGGGCGCCGAGCATCACTGGGTGCGGCGGAGGCGGAGGTCGAAGCCCAGCCCGCCGGGCGCGGCGCGGGTCAGCAGGACCGACACCTTGTCGGAGAGGCTGTACTCGAGGGAGAGGAGGTGCTCGTCGCTGCCGCGCAGCTCCTGGGAGAAGACGATGGAGAGGTCGGGGGTGAGGCGCTTGCCCGCGGTGAGCCGGACGGTGGAGTTCCGGTACTCGCCCCGCACCCCGACGGTGGGGTCGATGGAAAAGCGGCTCAAGCCCAGCTTGCTCGCCCGGCGCTCCAGTCCGAACTGCTCCGACAAGCGACCAGCGGCGAGGGTCGCGGCGCCGGTGGCGGCGAGCTCGCTGCGGTCGCGCAGCTCGGAGGTCCGCTCGACCTCGCTCTCCTCCGCGCCGGCGAGCAGCGCGAGGATGCCGACGGTGGAGAGCGGCGGGTCGGAGGTGAGCGTCGGCGT
Source organism: Acidobacteriota bacterium (assembly GCA_031369785.1). GTDB lineage: Bacteria > Acidobacteriota > Vicinamibacteria > Fen-336 > Fen-336 > JANMPI01. Next base: position 9,865 of record JANMPI010000069.1, on the reverse strand, counting down.
GATCCGCTCCAGCGTGCCCTGCGCCTTCAGCACGACGTTGTACGAGCGCACCCGCGCCTCCGCCTCGACGTCGAACAGCGGCTCGATCTTCTGCGGGTTCGAGAAGTCGATGCTGCCGCGGCGGATGACGTACGTGTTGCCCTGGAAGTAGACGCGGCCGCGCTCGATCTCGGTGCGGCCGAGGATGACGGGCGCGTCATGGGTCCCCTGCAGCGTGAGGTCGGCGCGCGCCTGCACCGTCGCGAGGTTGTTGTCGATGCGCAGCGTGCCCGGCGCGCTCACCTTGACGTCGAAGCGCACGCCCTCGCCGAGCCGCGCGTCGCCCGCCGCGGGCTGGGGCGCGATGGCCAGCAGCTCCGAGGCCACGTCGTAGCGCCGCGACCACACCGCCTGCCGGACGTCGACGGCGCCGGTCAGCCACTGGCGCGCCTGGTCGCCGAAGAATCGCAGCTCCGCGTCGACGGTGCTCTTCAACCCTTCCGGATAGCGCAGCGACATTGCTCGCCCCGTGCCCTGCACCTCGAACGACGTGAGGCGGCCGCCGGCGTGCGCGGCCTGGCCGGAGAGCTCCACCGCCCCGCCGCCGATCGTGCCCGTGACCGCCGTCCACTGCGCGCGGTGCGCGTCGAAGCTGATCTGCCCCTTCACGTCCTCCACGCCGTGGGGGAACCCGCGCATGCGCAGGCCGTCTCCGTCGAGGTCGATGGTGCCCGCGACCTCCGGCGCCTTTCGCTTCCCGGCGACGAACACGGAGAGACGTGCCGCCCCGTGGCCGCGCAGCTCCGCCGACACGAGGGAGAGCGCGCGCAGGTCGGCGGCGCCCTCGACGGACAGGTCGATCGCGTCATCCGCGGTCAGCCCCACCGTCCCCGCGACGTGGAGGTCCGTCCCGTCGCCGGCGAGATGGAACTGTCGCATCTCGACCCGCCCGTCGCGGACGGCCACCACGATCGGCCCGCGATTGGCGACCGGATAGTCGGGCAGGCGGAGGTCCACGTCGGTGACCTCGGCCTCCGCGGTGAGCCCTTTGGGATCCGAGAGGGGACCGCGGATGGTCGCGTGCGCGGCGGCGGCGAGGGCGACGGTGGAGGGAAAGGAAGGGTACGCGGCGCGGACGAACGGATCGAGCGGCATCTGCGCCATGGACAGGCTGAGATCGGCGGCGTGAGGCGGCGCCACGCCGATGCGGCCGCTCGCCGTCACCGCCAACCGTCCCGACGTAGCGGCCGTGATCTCGAGATCGCCGTCTCCGGCCCCCGATGCGTCGGCGGAGAGAGCGCCGACACTCTCCCCCGCCACCGCGAGGTCGCTCCCGTCGACGTGCGCGCGGAGCCAGGGATGATCGAGGGCGCCGAAGCCGACCGCCCGCCCCGACACCCGGCCACGCCACGCGGTGGCCATTCCCGCCCGGTCCGCGAGCTTCCCCAGGTCGACGTCGTGCGCGGTGGCTTCGCCGTCGTAGGCGCCATCCTCGCTGGCGGTGCCGCGGAAGGAGATGCGGCCCCCGGAGACGATGGCCGACCCCGCGCTCACTTCGGTGACCGCCCCGCGCAGGCGCGCCGCGATGTCGAGCGCCTCGTAGGCGACGCCGGAGAAGCGACCGGACACGCTCTGGAACCGGGCCACGCCCAGGGGAGCGCTGCGCCGGCCCTGCACCGTCGCGTCTCCGCTCACCGGTCCCGAAAGGTCGATGTCCCATGCGAGGGCGCGGGTGAAGTCCACCGCCGGCCAGTTCTGGACGTGGATCCGCACGTCGATGGCATCGTCCTCGCCGAGAAGGCCGGTGGCCATCCACCCGTCCATGCGCAGCTCGGCGCCGTCGCGGCGGACGATCACCTGGTCCATGCGGACACGGTCGGGCTCAAGGGCGCCCGTCCATTCCGCGCGCCCCCACTGCACGCCGAGGAACCCGACCTGCGGCCCGCCGAAGCGTCCCTGGAACACCGGCCGCGACAGCGTTCCGCGCCACTTCCCCTGGAAGGCCCCGCTCCCGCTCCAGCCTCCGGGCTCGGCGCCGGCGACGCGCAGCGCTTCGCGCACGCGGACGCCCAGGGCATCGCTCGCGCGGAGATCGCTGCTCGACGCGTCCACCGCGAGGTCAGCGGCGCCGCTTTTCTCGATGCGGCCGCTGATCCGAGCCTCGCTCTCCGGCGTGCGCAGCGTGGCCTCGTCCACGAACTGCGTCCCTTCGCGCGCGTGCCAGGCGATGCGCCCGCCGAGCGGCGTGCGTCCATCGGCGGAGGGAACGAGATCGAGGGCGACCGTCCCCGTCAACGACCGGATGTGCCCGCGGGGCCAGCGCAGCGCAACCTCGCCGGTGGCCGAAGCCCCGAGAGCGGGAAGGCCGAGGTCGAAGACGTACGCGGCCAGCCGCTCCGCATCGACACCTTCGAGCCTGGCGCGCAGCGTCGCCTGCGAAGGCGCCCGGGGCACCTCGACGTCGAAGACCCCGCGGCCGCCCAGGAACGACGCGCCGAAGTCACGCAGGTGGACGCCGTCCGCGTTCCAGCCCACGTCGCCCGAATAGCGCGGGACGTCGATCCCGTCGAACGCTCCTTCCGTCCCGCTGAGCCGCCCGCCGAGCTGGACCTTCGACCCCTCGACACGCACCCAGCCCTGGAAGTGCGCGGCGCCCTGCAAGGCGAAGTCGGTGCGCAGGACGTGGCGGTCGACGACGTCGAGGTCGAGGGCGCCGGAGACCTCGAGGTCGGCGCGGATGCGCGGCGCGAGGCGCAGCTGCCCGCGGTAGACGAGGTCGGTGCGCGGCCCGTGCAGCCGCGCGGACTCGATGCTGAAGATGCCGTCGCGAACGGCGAGGTCCATCGTCGTGCTGAGCGACACCGGCGGCGCGTCGCCGAAGCGGGCCTCGCCGGGGCCGAAGGCGATGCGTCCTCCGAGCATTCCCGGCCCGCCCTGGGCGAGGCGCCCCTCGAACGACGGCAGGTCGAGGTCGAGGGGAACGCGCTCGTGGTTCACCCACAGCTCGCCGCCTTCGATGAGCAGGCGGCGGATGCGGAATTCCGCCGCCGCGCGGGGGCCGAAACGGAGCTTCGGGATGTCGTCCCCGCCTTCGGTGAACGCGCGCACGCGGATCCGCGGCCCCACCGCCCGCAGCTCGTAGAGATCGAGTCGCTGCTCCCAGAGCGGCCGCAGCGACGGCGCGGCCACGACCAGCGGGATCTCGAGGAACGGCGGATCGGAAGGGGTCGGACCGCCCACGCGGAGGCCGCGGACTTCCGCCCGCAACGGGAAGAGCGCGTAGCGCACGGACCCCACCGTCACCTCGCGTCCGGTGACCGTGCCCAGCCGGCGGACGATCAGGTCCGCCGACCACGCGGGCGCGCGCCACACCACGATCGCGGCGGCGAGGGCGAGGATCACGACGGTGGCGATCGAGAGGCGGCGGAGGGTCAACACTGCGCAGGGCCCCGGTTCGGCACTACTCCACGAGCAGGAGGAGAGCGCCGCTCTCCACGGCCTGGCCCTCCTTGACCACGACGTCCCTGATCCGCCCGGCGCGCGGGGAGCGGATCTCGTTCTCCATCTTCATCGCTTCCATGACCACCAGGCACTCCCCGGCCTTGACCTCCTGCCCGGGGGTTGCCGACACGCGCACGATCTTCCCCGGCATGGGTGCGCTCACCTTCGCGGGGCCGGAGGCGGATTTGCGGTGTGAAGCGGCGGCGCCGCGGGCGGCGGCCGTCAGCGCGACCTCGAAGGTCTGCCCGCCCACCGCGACCGCGTGCGCGGCGCCCTGTCGGAGGACCCCGGCGTCGTAGCTCTTCCCGTCGACGATCAGCGTCGTGAAGTGGCGCGCCGTGGGATGCACGCCCACGCGCAGCGGACGCCCGTCGACGAGAACGGTGTAGAGACCGCCCGCGCTCCGCACCTCGACCCGCGCCGCGCGGCCGTCGACGGTGGCGTCGAAGATCACGGCCCGCGGTCTCCGGAGGAGCGCCAGGCCGCGCCACGCCACGCACTGACGCCGCCGCCGGGGCCGCGGTCCGCGGCCTGAACGGCGTCCTGCCGCTCGCGGTAGGCGGAGAGTGCGGCCGCCGCGAGGGCGACTTCCCACGCCCGCTCTTCCGCTTCCGGCGCGGCGCGAAACGCGCCCTCGATGAAGGAGGTGTCGTACTCGCCGGAGACGAACGCGGGATGGCGGAGCACGCGTGCGAAGAAGGGCAGCGTCGTCTTGATGCCGAGTACGGTGTACTCCGCCACCGCGCGGCGCATGCGGGCCAGCGCCTCCCCGCGGTCCGCGCCATGGGCGATGAGCTTCGACACCAGGGGGTCGTAGTGGATCGACACCGAAGCGCCCTCGTAGACGCCGGAGTCGTCGCGGATGCCGGGACCGCCCGGCGTGCGCAGCGCGTGGATCGTGCCCGGGCTGGGCAGGAACCCCTGGTCGGGATCCTCGGCGTAGACGCGGCACTCGATGGCGTGACCGCGCTGGACGAGGTCGCCCTGGGCGAAGGGCAGCCGCTCGCCCTGCGCGACCTCGATCTGCAGCTTCACGAGGTCGACGCCGGTCACCATCTCCGTGACCGGGTGCTCGACCTGGAGGCGGGTGTTCATCTCCAGGAAGTACGGATTGCGGGCGGCGTCGACGAGGAACTCCAGCGTCCCCGCGTTCACGTACCCCGCGCGCTTCACCAGGGAAAGGGCGAGCGCGCCCATCCGCTCGCGCAGCGCGGGAGTGAGCGCGGGCGAGGGGCTCTCCTCGATCACCTTCTGGTGCCGGCGCTGGATCGAGCACTCGCGCTCGAAGAGGTGCACGGCATTTCCGTGCGCGTCCGCGAGGACCTGGATCTCGACGTGGCGCGGGCGGACGATCGCCTTCTCGAGATACACGCTGTCGTCGCCGAACGCGGATCGCGCCTCGCCCCGCGCGCGCTCCGCCGCCGCATCGAGATCCTGCGCGGTGGCCACGAGCCGCATCCCCTTGCCGCCGCCCCCCGCCGCCGCCTTGAGCATCACCGGGTACCCGATGCGCTCCGCCTCGCGGCGCAGGGTGGGGGCATCGCCCACCGCCGCCATCGTCCCCGGCACGACCGGCACGCCCGCCTCCACGGCCAGCCGCCGCGCCGATGTCTTCTCCCCCATGAGCGCGATCGTCTCGCTGCGCGGGCCGATGAAGACGATGCCCGCGTCCTCGCAGGCCTTCGCGAAGGCCGCGTTCTCGGCCAGGAACCCGTAGCCGGGATGGATGGCCTCGGCGCCGGAGGCGCGCGCGGCGTCCAGCACGCGCTCGATGACGAGGTACGACTCGCGCGAGGGGGCGGGGCCGATGAGGTAGGCCTCGTCGGCCAGGCGGACGTGGAGCGCGGCGGCATCCGCCTCCGAGAAGACGGCCACCGGCGTGATCTCCATCTCCCGGCAGGCGCGGATGATGCGGACCGCGATCTCGCCGCGGTTGGCGATCAGGACCTTCCGGAAGCGGCGCTTCGACGCGGTCACAACGGAATGTTCCCGTGCTTCTTGGGCGGGTTGCGGTCCCGCTTGTTCCGCGTCATGTCGAGGCCGGCGATGATCTTTCGCCGCGTCTGCCGCGGCTCGATGACCTCGTCCACGAACCCGCGGTCGACGGCGACGTAGGGGTTCGCGAACTTCTCGCGGAACTCCGCCACCTTCTCGCGCCGCGCCGCCTCGGGATCGTCGGCCTTGGCGAGCTCGCGGCGATAGAGGACGTTCACCGCGCCCTCCGGGCCCATGACCGCGATCTCCGCCGTGGGATAGGCGTAGTTGAGGTCGGTGCGGAGGTGCTTGCTCGACATCACGCAGTAGGCGCCGCCGTAGGCCTTGCGGGTGATGACGGTGATCTTCGGCACCGTCGCCTCCGCGTACGCGTACAGGAGCTTCGCGCCGTGGCGGATGATCCCGCCCCACTCCTGTGCGGTGCCGGGCAGGAAGCCGGGCACGTCCTCGAAGGTGACGAGCGGGATGTTGAACGCATCGCAGAAGCGGACGAAGCGCGCGCCCTTCACCGAGGCGTCGATGTCGAGGCAGCCGGCGAGGACGGCGGGCTGGTTGGCCACGATCCCCACCGTCCGCCCGGCGAAACGCGCGAGGCCGACCACGATGTTCGCCGCGTAGTGCGCGTGCACCTCGAGGAACCGACGGTCGTCGACCACGCCCTCGATCAGGCTCTTGATGTCGTAGGGCTTGCTCGGCTCGGCGGGGATGAGGAGGTCGAGGGCGGCGTCCTCGCGGTCAGCGGGATCCTCGCTCTTGTGCAGCGGCGGCTCCTCGGTGTTGTTGGAGGGCAGGTACGACAGCAGGTCGCGGATGAGCGCGAGGCACGCGCGGTCGTCGTCCACCGCGAAGTGCGCGACGCCGGACTTCGCGTTGTGGGTCATCGCGCCGCCGAGCTCTTCCTTGGTCACCTCCTCGTGGGTGACTGTGCGGATGACGTCGGGGCCGGTCACGAACATGTACGCGGTGTCCTTCACCATCACGTTGAAGTCGGTGATGGCGGGGCTGTACACCGCACCCCCCGCGCAGGGCCCGAGGATGGCGGAGATCTGGGGCACGACGCCGGAGGCCAGCGTGTTGCGCAGGAAGATGTCCGCGTAGCCGCCGAGGGACGCGACGCCTTCCTGGATGCGGGCGCCGCCGCTGTCGTTCAAACCGACGATGGGCGCGCCCATCTTCATGGCCAGGTCCATGACCTTGCAGATTTTATGGGGGTTGGTCTCGGACAGGCTGCCCCCGAACACGGTGAAGTCCTGGGCGAAGACGTACACGAGGCGCCCGTCCACCTTGCCGTAGCCGGAGACGACGCCGTCGCCGGGGACCTTCTGGGCGGCCATCCCGAAGTCGAGGCAGCGATGCTCGACGAGCTTGTCGAGCTCCTCGAAGGTCCCCTCGTCGAGGAGCAGCTCGACCCGCTCGCGGGCGGTGAGCTTCCCCTCGTCGTGCTGGCGCTCGCGTCGCTCGGGACCTCCGCCCTCCTCGGCGCGGCGGACCTTGTCCCGGAGGACCTCCGTGCGATCAGGCAACGCGCGCTTCTTTCATCGTCTCGTTGCCTCCGCGCGTCCGCGCGTGCCGACGGGGTTCCGGAGGACGCCGATGCCCTCGACCTCGATCTCGACCACGTCTCCCGCGCGCAGGGGCCCGATCCCCGACGGCGTTCCGGTGGAGATGATATCGCCGGGATGGAGCGTCATCACCCGCGAAACCGCCCACACCAGGTGACCGACGTCGAAGATGAGCTGCGCGGTCGTGCTCTTCTGCCGCACCTCGCCGTTCACGCGACCGATGACCTGCAGGTTGTCGTAGTCGAGATCGGTGACCAGGCAGGGCCCGACGGGGCAGAAGGTGTCGAAGCCCTTCGCGCGCGTGAACTGCACGTCCTTGTCCTGCAGCTCGCGTGCGGTCACGTCGTTGACGCAGGTGGCGCCCAGGATGTGCGTCCGGCCCGCGGCCGCGTCCGCCACGTCGCGCGCGGTCGTCCCGATCACGATCCCCATTTCCGCCTCGTGGTCGACCCGCCCCGCCCAGGACGGGATCTCGATCGTCTCTCCGCTCGCGATGAGCGACGACGGCGGCTTCAAGAAGATGAGGGGCTCCGCGGGCACGGGCTTGCCGCGCTCTCGGGCGTGGTCCTTGTAGTTGAGGCCGATGGCCACGATCTTCGACGGCGTGACGGGCGCGAGCAGGCGGACGTCGGCGAGCGGGACCACGCCTTCGGCGTCGCGCAGGCCGGTCGTCGGGTCGCCCTCCAGGAGGCGGAGCCGGCCGGCGCCGTCCTCGCGCCCCCAGCGTGCGCCGTGGCGGTCGTCGAACCGGTACAGCTTCATGGCCGGTGCCCCTCCGCGGGCTTGCTGGGCGCGCTCTCGTTGCCCGATTTGTCGTAAGCGGTGACGGTGTAAAGGAAGTTGCCGCCACGCTGCGGGCTGGCGTCACGCCACTTCGTCTCCGTCGCCGCCACCTCCGAAAGGCGCTCCGGCGCGCCACCTGCGGGCGCGCGGTAGACACGATAGCCCGCGAGGTCGGCCTCCGCGGACGGGCTCCACGAGACCTCCACCGCATCGGCCCCGACCAGCGTCGCCACGCCGGCGGGCGCCGCGGGCGGCGCCACGTCCTTGATGTCCACGCAGGCCTCGTTGGAGGGCGCGCTCTCCACGAGCGGCTCGACGGACGCCGCGACGCGCACGACGTAGCAGAAGCGCGCGCCTCCCCCCGTCGTGCGGTCCTCGAACGCGTGCGTGGTGACGGGCACCGCGTTCATCGGCGCGTCGTAGGCAGCGACGGGATCGCGGCGGAAGATCCGGAACCCCGGCGTCGCCGGCTTAGCGGCCGCGGGCGGGGCCGCGCCGGGCAGGGAGGCGCCGGCGGGGATCTTCGGCTTCCCCGGGCGCGCGGCGGCGGGTTTCGCGGGCGCGGCGGGCGACGGCGCGGGAGATGCGGCCGGTGCCGGCGCCACGGGGGTGGGCGGCGGTGGCGGCGGGCTCGGAATCGTGCCCGCCCAGGTCAGCACCACCGCGTCCGGGGTGAGACGGGCGGCCAGCTCGGTCGGGGTCGCGGGCGGCGCCTGCACGACGAGGTTGGCGACCGGGGTGAGCGCGGATCGATCGCCCCCCGCCACCGCGCGGGCGGCCACGCGCAGCCGCGTCCCCGGCGGCGGCAGGGCCGTGGTGATGGAGACCACCTCGCCCGGCGCCACCTTGCGCACTTCGACGAGCGCCGTCTTCGCGAAATCGCCGTCGCCGCGCGCGGTCAGCAACTCGACGGTGTGCAGGTCGAGGCGGACGCCGCCGGTCGTCGTCCGAGGTGCGGCGTAGCGGATCTCGATCTCGGGGCCGCGCTGCGCGAGGGCGAGTTCCTTCACCGGCTGCGGGGTGCGCGCGAGGGGCGGCAGCGGATCGCCGCGCTTGCCGCAGGAGACGAGCGCGGCCACCAGCACGAGGGCCGCCCGGCGCCTCATAGGATGTAGCGGCTCAGGTCGTGATCGGTGGCGATGGCGGACAGCCGCCGGCGGATCTCGTCGGCGTCGATGCGCACCGTGCGCTTCCGGCCGTCGCCCGCGTCGAAGGAGAGGTCCTCGAGGACGGCCTCCAGGATGGTGGCCAGCCGCCGCGCGCCGATGTTCTCGGTGGCCGCGTTCACCTGCATCGCGAAGCGCGCCATCTCCTGGATGGCGTCGTCGGTGAACGTGATGTCCACCCCGTCGGTGGCGAGCAGCGCGCGGTACTGCGCGACGAGCGCGTTCCGGGGCTCGGTCAGGATGCGGACGAGGTCGTCCTGGGTCAGGGGCTCGAGCTCGACGCGGATCGGGAAGCGTCCCTGCAGCTCGGGGATGAGGTCGGACGGCTTCGAGACGTGGAAGGCGCCGGCGGCGATGAACAGCACGTGGTCGGTGCGCACCGCCCCGTACTTCGTGGCCACCGTCGTCCCTTCCACGATGGGGAGGATGTCCCGCTGCACGCCTTCCCGCGACACGTCCGGCCCCTGGCCGCCCTCGCGCCCGGCGATCTTGTCGATCTCGTCGATGAACAGGATCCCCGACGACTGCACGCGCTCGATGGCGAGGCGCGCGACCTGGTCGGGATCGACGAGGCGCGTCTCCTCCTCGACGAGAAGCGCCTCCCGCGCGTCGGGGATCGCCATCCGGCGCCTTCGGGTGCGGCCGCCGCCGAAGAGGCCGGGCAGCATGTCCTTCATGTTGACGCCCATCTCCTCGACGCCCTGGGCGGAGAGGATCTGGAACGAGGGGTGGCTCTTCTCCGCCACCTCGATCTCGACCTCGCGGTGGTCGAGCGCGCCCTTGCGCAGCTGATCGCGGAGCTTCTCGCGCGTGGCGCGGGACGGGTCGGAGTCGTCCCCGGCGGAGTTCGGGCGCGGCGGCAGCAGGAGATCGAGGAGC
>JANMPI010000056.1:0-5866 GCA_031369785.1 Acidobacteriota bacterium | reverse complement strand
GCCCGCGTTCGCGGCGCTCCTGGAGTCGATCGTCTATCAGCAGATCACCGGCAAGGCGGCGGCGTCCATCCACCGCAAGCTCTGCGCCGCCCTCGGCCGCAAGATCCCGAGGCCGCAGGACATCACCGCGGCCAGCGACGCGACGCTGCGCGCGGCCGGCCTCTCCGGGGTCAAGGTGTCCTACATGCGCGACCTCGCGGTGCGCGCGGTCTCCGGCCTGCCGCTGCGCTCGCTGTCGCGGCTCGAGGACGAGGAGGTCGTGGAGGCGCTGATCGCGATGAAGGGCATCGGCCGCTGGACGGCCGAGATGTTCCTGATGTTCCGCCTGCTGCGGCCGGACGTGCTGCCGGTGGGCGACTACGGCATCCGCAAGGCGATGCAGCGCGCGTATCGCCTGCGCACCTTGCCGAAGCCGGAGCGGATGCAGAAGATCGCCGCCCCCTGGCGGCCCTATCGATCCGTCGCCTGCTGGTACCTGTGGCGGAGCCTGGACGCGCCCGCCGGCCGGGCCTAGCGAAATCTGTCCTCGGGACAAATCGCGTCGCGTGAGGGTTGGACCAGCCACCAACAAACTGAGGCCGAACTGCTCAACCGTGTCCCGTTTACCCCCGGGGGGGGCGGTTCGTTGGCGGTCAACCGCGTCGTGGTCTACGTTTGGTGACCTGGGCGCGTCGTCCGTAAATCCGTCCTGGAACAGATTACGGAAATAATCGCGCTTCAGGCCGCGAAGGGACGCACGTCCACGCGTCCGTTCCCATCGGTTGGTCATCCGCTGCCGAAGAGCTGTCCTGGGACAGAACGGGGCTCGGGCGCTTCACGAAAGAGAAATATCGCGACTCAAAAATAATTTCGTCGACTCGCCAAGAGCACGTACGTGATCGGCCGTGGTGCCGCGCAGAGTCCGCTTGGCGCCACCACAGTTCGTCTCTGGGCCGACTTCTCTGCTCGTTGCAGGAGCGCGAACAAAACTCCATCCAATCGTTGATCGTAGCGCCCATGGCTGTGCCGGAAAAGCCGGTGCAGTGCCGCGTGTTACTACTCGCTCATGACGAATACGAACCGTCTCGACGCTGCTGCAGCACTCTCGGACGACGACCTGCTCGTCCGGCTGGAACGACTCGCGAGCGGTTGTCGCGCATCGACCGCCGAGCTCATCGCGCACCTCGCCGAGCTCGCGCGCCGCAAGAACAATCGCGGCGAGGGCGAGGGAGCGTTGTTCAAGCACTGCACCCAGGTGCTGAAGCTGTCGGAGGCGGCGACGTTCAACCGCCTCGCCGCTGCGAATGCCGCGCGCAAATTCCCGATGATTCTCGACATGCTCGCCGATGGCGCGATCAACCTGACCACCGTTCGCGTCCTGGCTGGGGTCCTGACCGAAGAGAACCACGCAAGCATCCTGCGCGAGGCGACTGGGAAGACAAAGGACGAGGTTTCCAGGATCAAGGCCCGCGTCGAGCCGAAGCCGGACGTGCCGACGTCGGTTCAAAAGGTTCCGGCGCCGCACGCGTCGCAACTCGTGGACGCAGGAGCTCCCGACGATGCAACCGAGCCGGATTCACCCGGTGCCGCCGTCCCGAACCCGACGCGGGCTTCGGCTCCGGCGGCGACTCCGCCGCCGCCCCGACCAGTCGTCGAGCCTTTGGCGCCCGCACGCTACAAAGTACAGTTCACGGTGGACGAGGAAACCTACGAACGTCTGCGCCATGTCCAGGACCTCATGCGGCGCGAGGTCGCGAGTGGCGACGCGGGCGTGATCTTCGCCCGCGCGCTCGTTCTCCTGGAGCAGCAGGCCGAGAAAAAGGCGTTCTCAGCGACGACGCGGTTGCGGCCGACACGCCCGACGAAGCCGGGATCACGGACCGTCCCCGCGAACGTGGAACGTCAGGTGTGGACACGCGACGGCGGCCGCTGCGCGTTTATCGGTCGGAGCGGCATGCGGTGCTCCGCGCGATCGTTCCTCGAGTTCCACCACCGCGAACCACATGCGCTCGGTGGCCCGGCGACGGTGGAGAACATCGCGCTTCGATGCCGCGCGCACAACGCCTACGAGTCCGAGCTGCTCTTTGGCCGCTTCGCTCCGGCGGCGGACCGGGAGTGGGTGCCGGAGGTGCGCTAGCGATCTGTCCTGGGACAGATCGCCGCCGCCAGCGTTGGACGCCCGGCCAGCTTCGCGTCCCGCGGTCAGCCGGGACGCGGGGTCGCCGCGCCTACCCGAAGCTCCGGTCGTCCGCGGTCGGGCCGTAGATCGACGGCACCGCCGCGCCGAGGAGGCGCAGGTACACCGAGAGCTGTCCGCGGTGGTGCGCGAGATGGGTGAAGGTGTCGGCGAGCACCTCGTGCCGCGGGTTGTCCGCCACCACGTTGCCCATCACGAGGAGCTTCCCTCGCGCTCCAGCTGGGCCAGGAACAGCTCGGTCAGCTTCATTTGAGCTCCGTGCACGGCGTACAGAGGCCACCGGTGACGGTGGGCTCCGCGCCGTCCGCGGTCACGCACACCCGGCCCATGCTGTCCCCGCAGAACGAGCGGACGCCGCTCTCGGGGGTCAGCGGGACGGCGGTGTAGGCGAACGTCTTCACGAACGGCGACGGCGTTCCCTTGGCCTTCTCGGACGCCACGCGCTCGCCGGCGTGGAACCGGCGCCGGTAGCCGCTCTTCTCCGGCGCCATCACCGGCTTCTCGAGCAGCGGCTCGTCCGGGATGTCCTTGATGCAGACCGCGGGCACGTTCAGGCAGCGCAGATCGCCGTAGGGGCCGCCGGTCACTCCCATGAAGATCATCTCGGCGCTGATCAGCGTCCGGATGTCGCCCACCGCGACCGCCTCGTTGGCGGCCATGCGCGCGCGCTTCAGGTCGCCCGCCACGCCTTCCACCGTCTTGTCCTCCAGCACCTTCACGAGGCCCCAGTTGTCGGCCTTCACCATCCACGGCACGCCCTGGACGGTCTCGTGCGCCACGACGGCGAGCCCCTTATGCGCGGCGCCCTCCTTGTCCTTCCACTGGATCTCGATGAAGTAGCCGAGGTCACCGACGCCGGGGACGGGCAGCCGGCGCGTCGGATCAGCGGAAAGTCCGGTGCGGCCCGTGTCGGCGGCGAATTCCTTCGTCTTCTGCACGACGCCGACGATGGCTTCGGCGGTCGGCGGGGGGACGGGCACCGGCGTCGCGGCCGCGCTCGGGGCGCCGGCGGGCGTCGGAGAGGGCGCAGCCGCCGGGGACGGCGACGGCGATTGCAGGAAAAGAAGAGCGAGCACGGCCAACACGGTCATCGAGCCTCCAAGATCACAGCAACCGAAACCGCAGCGCGCAGCGCCGGATTCACTTCGGCGCGACGCGCGGGGGGTCAGGGGGGTGCGGCGCAGCACCCCCCTGCTTGATAACGATCCGCTCGATGACGGGGCGGCTGCCCTCGAGGGCGACGCGCTGCATGTAGAGGCCGAGCCCGCGCAGGCCGCCCAGCTCCTCGCCACCGCCCGCGCGTCCGGGGCCGCCGTGGACGAGGAGCGGCAGCACCGTGCCGGGGCCGGGCGAGGCCTCGGCGATCTTCGCGCTGCCGAGGAACACACGGCCGTGGAAGGGCGCTACGCCGAGGACGAGCTCGGCGGTGAAAGACACATCCTCCGAATAGATGGACGAGACGAGCCCGCCGCGCCCGCGTCCCACGAGCTCCGCGGCATCCCCCGCCGTGCCCTGGTACGGGATTACCGTGGCCACCGGCCCGAACACCTCGCGCGAGTGCACGCCCGGCGCCGCCGCTCCCGGCTCCACCTCGAGCAGCACCGGCGAGGTGAAGAACCCCTTGCCCTCCGGCGCGCCCATCGGCTTGACCGCCGCCGTCCCGAACACGAGCCGCCCGTCACGCGCCAGCTGCTCGACGCCGGCGCGCACGTCGGCGAGCTGGCCCGCGGTCGCCACTGGCCCCATCCGCACGCCTTCGTGCGCGGGATTGCCGACGACGATGCCCGACAGCCGCTCGACCAGATCGTCGCGCAGCTTGTCCGCGTGCTCGGACGGGACCAGCACCCGGCGGATCGCCGTGCACTTCTGCCCCGCCTTCTGCGTCATGTCGCGCAGTACGTCCTTCACGAAGTAGTCCCATGTCTCGCTGCCCGGCGCGGCGTCGGGGCCGAGGATCGCCGCGTTCAGGCTGTCCGCCTCGACGTTCACGCGCACCGAGTTCTCGATGACCGCGCGCATCGACCGGATCTGCGCGCCGGTGTGGCTCGATCCCGTGAAGGCGACGACGTCGAAGTGCCCGACGTGCTCGAGCAGGTCGCCGGAGGATCCCACCAGCAGCGACAGCGCCCCCTCGGGCAGCGCCTTCGCCTCGACCAGGATTTCCATCATCCGGTGCGCGACCATGGACGAGCTGGTGGCCGGCTTGCTCACCACCGGCATCCCGGCCAGGAGCGCCGCCGCCGCCTTCTCCGCCATGCCCCAGGCGGGGAAGTTGAAGGCGTTGATGTGGATCGCGGCGCCGGTGCGCGTGACCTGGATGTGCTGGCCGTGGAAGCGCGGGCTGCGGCCGAGGGTGACGCCTTCGCCGTCCAGCAGGACCTTCACCGCGCCCAGCTCCTTGCCGATGTCCGCGTAGGCGGCGAGGGTGAAGATCGCGCCGTCGACGTCGAACTTCGCGTCGCCGCGCGTGTTGCCGCCGTTGGCGACGGCGAGGTCGAGGAGCTCGTTGCGGTGGGCCTGCAGCGCGTCGGTGGCGGCGCGCAGCAGGGCGCCGCGCTCGGCGAAGGTCATCGCGCGCAGCGCGGGACCGCCGACCGCGCGCGCGTGATCGAGGACCGCGGCCATGTCGATGCCGCCCGTCCCCGCCTGCGCCATCGGCTCTTCCGTCGCCGGATTCACGAGCGTGGCGAGATCGCCCGTGCCCTCCATCCATCGGCCGGCGGCGTAGCTCCTGAGCGTGATCAAGCCCTACCTCGTGATCCCAAGCTGGGACAGGATGAACGCGTAGTCGAACGCGACCTCGCGGAGGAAGTCGTAGCGGCCGGACGCCCCGCCGTGACCCGCCGCCATGTTGGTCTTCAGGATCAGGACGTTGTCGTCCTTCTTCAGGGCCCGGAGCTTCGCCACGTACTTGGCCGGCTCCCAGTACATCACCTGGCTGTCGTTGAACGCGGTCTTGACGAGCATCGCAGGATAGCGCTGCGCGGCGAGGTTCAGGTACGGGTCGTAACGGCGGATGGTCGCGTAGTCGCCGGGATCGGCCGGGTTGCCCCACTCCTCCCACTCGCCCGCGGTCAGGGGCAGCGACGCGTCGGACATCGTGTTGATCACGTCCACGAACGGCACCTTGGACACCACGGCCTCGAAGAGGTCGGGCCGCATGTTCACCACCGCGCCCATCAGCAGTCCGCCCGCGCTGCCCCCCTCGATGACCAGGCGGTCCGCCGACGTGAAGCCCTCCGCGATCAGGTGCTCCGCGGAGGCGATGAAGTCGGTGAAGGTGTTCATCTTCTTCTTCATCCGGCCCTCGTCGTGCCAGGGCTTGCCCATCTCGCCCCCGCCGCGGATGTGGGCGAGCGCGATGACGAAGCCGCGGTCGAGGAGGCTCAGGCGATTGGAGGAGAAGGTGACGGGGAGCGGGTATCCGTAGGAGCCGTAGGCGTACAGATAAGCGGGATTGCGCCCGTCGCGGTCGAGGCCGCGGCGGGAGACGATGGACAGCGGCACGAGGGTCCCGTCGGACGCGGTCGCCATCGACCGCTTGCTCTCGTAGAGCAGGGGATCGTATCCGCCGAGGACGGGCTGCTGCTTCAGCAGCGTCCGCTCGCGGGTCGCCAGGTCGTAGTCGTAGGTCGAGCTCGGCGTCACCAGCGACTGGTAGCTGAAGCGCAGGAGCGTGGTGTCGAACTC
>JANMPI010000041.1:0-3089 GCA_031369785.1 Acidobacteriota bacterium | reverse complement strand
TGCTCAACATGCGGCACTTCGACGTTCAACTCATCGGCGGGCTGACCCTCCATCGCGGCACCATCGCGGAGATGAAGACGGGCGAGGGCAAGACCCTCGTCGCCACCCTGGCCGCCTACCTGAACGCGCTCTCCGGCAAGGGCGTCCACGTCGTCACCCTCAACGAATACCTGGCCAAGCGCGACAGCGACTGGATGGGGCGGATCTTCCGCTTCCTCGGCCTCACCGTGGGCGTCATCCAGCACAACCTGGACGACCGCGAGCGGCAGGTCGCCTACGGGGCGGACATCACCTACGGGACGAACAACGAGTTCGGCTTCGACTACCTGCGCGACAACATGAAGTTCGACATCAACGCCTACGTGCAGCGCGGGCACAACTTCGCGGTGGTGGACGAGGTCGACTCCATCCTGATCGACGAGGCGCGGACGCCCCTCATCATCAGCGGCCCCGCCGAGGAGTCGACGGACAAGTACTACCGGATCAACTCGATCATCCCCAAGATGAAGGCCGGCGCCCGCATCACCGGGGACAAGAAGGCCGAGGAGCGGGCGGAGCTCGAGAAGACCGGCGACTACATCATCGACGAGAAGGCTAAGACGGTGACCCTCACCGAGATGGGGATGGCCCACGTCGAGAAGCTTCTCGGGGTCACGAACCTCTGGGACCCGTCGAACATGGACGTCCTGCACCACGTGAACCAGGGGCTCCGCGCGCACACCCTCTTCCAGCGCGACGTCGAGTACGTGGTGAACGACGGGCAGGTGATCATCGTCGACGAGTTCACCGGGCGCCTGATGCCCGGCCGGCGCTGGTCGGACGGCCTCCACCAGGCGGTGGAGGCCAAGGAGAAGGTCAAGATCGAGCGTGAGAACCAGACCCTCGCCACCATCACCTTCCAGAACTACTTCCGGATGTACAAGAAGCTGTCGGGCATGACGGGGACGGCCGAGACCGAGGCCCCCGAGTTCGACAAGATCTACAAGCTCGAAGTCCTCGCCATCCCGACCAACCGCCCGCTCATCCGCGTCGAGCACGCGGACATGGTCTTCCGCACCGAGAACGAGAAGTTCGACCAGGTGGTGGCGGAGATCAAGGAGCTGAACGCCACCGGCCGCCCGGTGCTCGTGGGGACGATCTCCATCGAGAAGTCCGAGCACCTCTCGACGCTCCTCAAGAAGCACGGCATCAAGCACGTCGTGCTGAACGCGAAGTACCACGAGCGCGAGGCGGAGATCGTCGCCCAGGCCGGCCGCTTCGGCGCGGTGACCATCGCGACCAACATGGCCGGACGCGGCACGGACATCATCCTCGGTGGCGTCCCCGACCACCGGATGAAGGCGATCCTCCTCGAGAAGCTGACCGAGCGGAAGCTGCCCGTCGACCAGGCGACGCCCGAGGACACGAAGGCCGCCCTCGACCAGACCACCGAAGAGATGGCGCGGGACTTCAAGAAGGTCCTCGCCGAAAAGAAGATTCCCGCCGACGAGCTGCACACGCTGGGCCAGCGGTACGTGGGAATCCTGGCCGCCTTTGCCGCCGACCATCCTTCGGTGCTGGTGATGGAAGCGATCGCCCAGCAGTTCCCCACCTTCGACGCCTATCTCAAGGTCGCGCGCGCGTTGCCCCGCGCGACGAAAGAAAAGATTGCCCGCGCCTTCTATCCCCA
Organism: Acidobacteriota bacterium; assembly: GCA_031369785.1. Taxonomy (GTDB): domain Bacteria; phylum Acidobacteriota; class Vicinamibacteria; order Fen-336; family Fen-336; genus JANMPI01. Next base: position 1,420 of record JANMPI010000041.1, on the reverse strand, counting down.
GGGCGAGGAGCCGGTGGATTTCCTCGCCGTCCATCCGCTGAAGGCGGACATCGACCGCATCGCCGCCGCCCCCGGGTTCTCGAAGGTGGTGGCCTTCCTCGACCAGAACGAGCGCGAGCGCGTCGTCGCGCTGGGCGGCCTTCACATCCTGGCCACCGAGCGCCACGAGGCCCGCCGCATCGACAACCAGCTGCGCGGCCGCGCGGGCCGCCAGGGCGACCCCGGGTCGTCGCGGTTCTACCTGTCCCTCGAGGACGACCTGATGCGCATCTTCGGGTCGGACCGCATCAGCGGCCTGATGCTGAAGCTCGGGATGGAAGAAGGCGTGCCCATCGAGCACGGCATGGTCACGAAGTCGATCGAGCGGGCGCAGCGGCAGGTGGAGGCGCAGAACTTCGCCGTCCGCAAGCACCTCCTCGAGTACGACGACGTGATGAACAAGCAGCGCTCCGCCGTCTACGACATGCGCCGCATGATCCTCGAGGGGAAGGAAGCCCGCGACTACGTCTTGAACCTGTCGAAGGAGATCGTCGACTGGTATCTCGACTCCTACGTCTCGGAGAGCGCCGATCCCGACAAGTGGAACCTCCAGGGCCTCCATCTCGCCCTGAAGGAAACCTACGGGCTCGACATCCCCATCGACGAGCTCCGGCTGATGGGCCGCGGGCAGATGGCGGAGACCTTCGCCGCCCGCGTGCGCGCGAAGTACGAGGAGAAGGAGCAGCAGATCGGCCCCGAGGCCATGCTCTTCCACGAGCGGATGATCATGCTGCAGATCGTCGACTCGCAGTGGAAGGACCACCTGTACGCGCTCGACCACCTGAAGGAAGGGATCGGGCTGCGCGGGTACGGCCAGCGCGATCCGCTCGTCGAGTACAAGAAAGAGTCGTACAACATGTTCCAGGCCCTGATGGACCGGATCGACGAGGAGATCCTGCGCTGGGTCTTCCTCGCCCAGCCGGTGCCCACCGGGCCGACCGCGGACCGCGAGCCTGCGCCGATGGAGCCCTCCGCGCCCGTGCCGGCGCCGAAGCCGCGCCCGCGCGAGCCGGAGCTGGCGCTGGCCGGCGCGCGGCCCATGCCCCGCAACCTGACCTTCAACGATCCCGGCGAGCTGCTGACGGGATCACGCTCCGCCCTCGGCGCGGCGGCGGCGCCGAAGGAATCGGAAGGCGGCACGGACGAGGTCACGACCGTGCGCCGCGACGCGCCCAAGGTCGGACGCAACGATCCCTGTCCTTGCGGATCAGGAAAGAAGTACAAGAAATGCCATGGGCAATAAAGCATGAGTAACCGACGCGGGGACGAATTCATTTCGGCCGAGCGGCGGGGGGGTCTGGGGGGCGCGACGGTAGCGCCCCCCAGCACACTCTGATTTTTGCGGATCGCATCTCCGAAGCGCGCACCTTCGACGACGTCC
>JANMPI010000023.1:0-4526 GCA_031369785.1 Acidobacteriota bacterium | reverse complement strand
TTGCTCACGATCTCGCGCTCCACGGCGACGCTCGCCGAGTAGGTGCGCGGGTTCTGGAAGTCCTTGTCGAAGACGAAGACGTCGGGCAGGAAGGGCGCGCCGATCTCGGACTGCGGGATGAGGTTCGGGTACGCGGGCACGGGGCCGTGGATCCCGGTCAGCGCGCTGTTGCGGAACAGCGTCTGCCCGCGGCTGCCGTTGGTCGAGCGCGAGGATGCGATGGAGAGGCCGGGGATGCGGCCATAGAAGATGCCGGCGTTCAGGCGCACGACGGTCCTGCTGTCGCCCTTCGGATCCCAGGAGATGCCGAGGCGCGGCTGGAACATCTTCTTGTCGGACGGGATCGTTCCGTCGGATGGGAAGTCGACGCCCTCGCGCGTGGTCCCGAGGAAGGGCGCGTAGAACACCTGGTCCCGCGGCGTGATCGTTTTCGGCTCGATCTGCGCTTCCCAGCGCAGCCCGTACTGGATGGTCAGGTTGCGGGTCGGCTGCCACTTGTCCTGGATGAAGACGGCGGGCTCGAGCTGCGGCACCGACTGCGTGCCCGCCTCCTCCACCGACAACGGGCTCACGCCGGCCTGCTGCAGGTAAAGGAGGACGGGACCGGTGACGTTGCTGCCCGCCGGGCAGGCGCCGTTCTGCGATGTGCTTCCGTTCGAGCATTCCACGTAGTTGCGGTTCCGCGCGTAATTCAGGAACCCGTCGGTGGAGCTGAAGATGTAGCGCCCGTTGGCGAAGCCGAGGAAGGTCTGCACGGAGTTCACGCGGTTGAGCTCGGCGCCGAACTTGAGGGCGTGGCGGCCCCGGATGATCGACACGTTGTCGTTCAGCTGGAGGCGCGTGTCGTAGTAGGTGACGGGGATGAAGAAGGGCATGCCGAAGCGGTAGCTGCGCCCGAAGTCGAAGGCGGTGTCGGGCAGCGGCCGGCTCTGCCCGGTGACGTCGGGACCGTCGTAGGGGCGCGGGCGGTCCTCGCGGGCGAGCTGGAAGCGGAACTCGTTCAGCATGCTGCTGCTGAGGTTCGAGATCAGGGAGCCGGTGACGGCGTGGGAGTGGTCGGCCTCGATCGCGTTGGCGCTCCGTCCCCAGGAATCGACGTCGAAGGTCCCGTTCTGCTGCTCGGCCCAGGTGTAGTTGTAGCGCAGCGTCGCGAGGTGCTTCTGGGAGAGCTGCCAGTCGACCTTGCCCAGGAAGACGCGCGCGTCGTTGGTGCGGTCGATGGGGCCGTTCTCGTTCGGGCTGCCGATGGAGGCGAAGTAGTCGACCACGCGCTGCTCGATCCGCGACGGGTCGGTCTGCTTGGTGGAGCGGCTGCGCTGCCCGTCGAAGGCCACGAAGTAGAAGATCTCGTCCTTCTTGATCGGGCCGCCGAGCGTGAAGCCGGCCTGGCCCTGGCTCTGGTCGAACTTCTCCGCCGAGGTGCCGTCGGCGCGCTTGGCGCGGGCGGAGAGGGCGTCGTTCTTGAAGAAGACGTGCGCGGTGCCGTGGGTGTCGTTGGTGCCGGACTTGGTGACCACGTTCACGAAGCCGGAGGACGCGCGCCCGAACTCCGCGTTGGCGCCTTCGGCGACCACGACGATCTCCTTCACCGCGTCGAGGTTGAACGTGAAGGCCGGGCGCTGTCCGCCGCGCTGCTCGCCGAAGAACGGGTTGTTGAAGTCGGCGCCGTCCACCGAGATGTTGTTGTGGATGCCCTTCTGCCCGTTGATCGAGAGCTCGTCGCCGTCCGGGCCCTGCACGATCGCGACCCCGGGGGTGAGTTTGGTGAGGTCGAGGAAGTTGCGCCCGTTGTTGGGCAGCCCCTCGATCGCCCGCTGGTCGAGGCGGTCCGAGCCCTCGGCGCGCGTGGTCTCGATCACCGGCGCGTCGCCCGTCACCACGACCTGCTCCTGGAGGGCGGACACCTTCAGGGTCACCGGCAGGTTGATGGTCTGGCCCACCTGCAGCTCGAGCCCTTCACGCACGTGGGTGCCGAACCCCGACATGCTGATCGTGACCTTGTAGGGCCCGAGGGGCAGCAGCAGCCCGCGGAAGCGCCCGTCGGTATCGGTCGCGACGCTGCGCTCGAAGTTGGTCGCGTTGTTGTGCAGCGTGACCGACGCGCCGGGGACGGACGCCCCGGACTCGTCGGAGACGGTGCCTTCGATGACGCCCGTGGTGGCCTGGGACTGGGCGAAGGCGGCAGCGGGAAGGACGAGGGCAAGCGCGAGCGCGGCGGCAGAGATTCGCCTCATCGGCAACTCCTTTTATTGAAGGTGCCGCACTATAGGCTGCGGTCCGGCGGCGGCGCAAGGCGCCCGCCCCGCACGGAAGGCGCTAGAAGAGCCCCGGCATCTTGAGGCCCGCGGTGAGCCCGCCGATCTTTTCCGAAAGGGCCTCGTCGACCTTGCGCGCCGCCTCGTTGACGGCGGCGGTGACGAGGTCCTGCAGCATCTCGACGTCTTCCTTGCTCACCACCTCGGGATCGATGCGGAGCGACTTCAGGTTCTTCTGGCCGTCCATGACGACCTTGACCATTCCCCCGCCCGACGCGGCCTCGATCTCGAGGGCCGCGATCTCCTGCTGCATGCGCTCCTGCGCCTGCTGCAGCTGCTTCATCATCTTCTGGGGATTCACGATCGCTCCTTCCTCCTGGCCGCGCGCGTCACGCCTTGCCGCCGCGGACGTCGACGACCTTGCCGTTGAAAAGGTCCAGCGCCTCCTGCACCGCCGGCTCGCGCGAGGCCTCGTCGAGCGCCTGCTGGCGCTTCTGCGCGGTGGCGGCGGCGGCGGGAACGTCGGCGGCCGTCTTCGCGGCCTCGATGCGGACGCGGGTGGTGCGGCCGGCCACCTTCTGCGCCATCTGCCGGTACTCGTCCTCGTTGAGGGCGGCGAGCTTGACGAAGTCGGGCGCCAGCGCGAGGACGAGCACGCCCTGATCCTCGCGAACCGTGGCGGTACGGAGGGGCTGGGCCAACGATGGGCGCGACTGCGCGAGGGCCAGCATGCCGGCCAGGATCTCCACGGGCGAGGTCGCGGGACCGGACGCCGCCGGAGCGGATGATGCCGGAGCCGGCGCAGGTGGCGCGGGCGAGGGTGTCGCCACCGGTGTCGGGGCGGCGGCGGCGACCGCTCGGGGCGGCGGTGGTGTGGGACGCGGCGCCACCGGCGGCAGGGATACCGCCGGCCGCGGGCTCGCCGCGCGGGGGGGGAGCGGCGCGCCGCCGGCGAGGCGATCCACCCTCTCCACGAGCTCCGCGAACGGCATCAGCCGCTGCAGCTGCGCGGCCTTCATGAGCGCGAGCTCGAGGGTGACGCGCGGGTCCTGGGCGAGGCGGAGATCGGTCTCCACCTTGTTCAGCACCTCGAAGATCCGCAGCAGGTCCTCGTGGCTGAACACCGCGGCCAGCGGTGCCATGCGCTCGCGCTCCTCCGGCATCACCTGCGCGAGAAGCGCGCTCTCCCGGGGCGCGATCTTGACGAGGAGGATCTCGCGGAAGTGGAGGATCAGCTCGCGGGCGAAGTTCCGGTAGTCGGCGCCGTGATCGGAGAGCCGCTCCACGAGATCGAGAAGCGCCAGGGTGTCGCCCTCGGCCACCGCGCGCGATCCGGCGAGGAGCAGGTCGCGGTCGACCAGCCCGAGCAGGGCCGAGATGTCCTCGTCCTGGACCTTCTGCCCGCTGAACGAGAGCACCTGGTCGAAGAGCGACAGCGCGTCGCGCGCGCTTCCTTCCGCGGCGCGGGCGATGCGGCCGAGCGCCTCCTCGGAGACGTCGATCTTCTCGATGCCGGCGATCTGCCGCAGGTGCGTCTGCAGCTCGCGGGCGGGGATCATGCGGAAGTCGTACTGCTGGCAGCGCGACAGGATCGTGTCCGGGATCTTGTGGTATTCGGTGGTGGCGAAGACGAACTTCACCCGCGGCGGCGGCTCCTCGAGCGTCTTCAGGAGCGCGTTGAACGCCCCCGTCGACAGCATGTGGACCTCGTCGATGATCCAGATCTTGAAGCGGTCGCGGGCCGGGTTGTAGCGCGCGCTCTCGCGCAGCTCGCGGACCTGCTCGACGCCGTTGTGGGTGGCGCCGTCGATCTCCTGCACGTCGAGGCACGTCCCGGCCGCGATCTCGACGCAGGGCGCGCACAGGCCGCACGGCTCCGCCGTCGGGTTGTCGCCCTGGGCGCAGTTGAGCGCGCGGGCGAGGATGCGGGCGGTCGTCGTCTTCCCCACCCCGCGGGCGCCGGAGAGCAGGAACGCGTGGCCGATGCGCCCGGAGGCGAGCGCGTTCCGGAGCGTGCGGGTGACGGTCTCCTGCCCGACCACCTCGTCGAAGGTGGCGGGCCGGTACTTGCGGGCGAGGACGAGGTAGGACATGTGAAGTGGAAGGGGATGGGTTGCGGGCCGGCCCGACGTGAACCCCGGCTTGCCTGCGGCACACCCGAGGATCGCCGGACCGTTGCTCCCTTCCGGGCCTGGCGGGGTTGGGCGACTCGTGTTGCGCAGGGCCGGGATCCACGTCCGGCCGACCCAACGGCTACTTTAGCACCTCGGC
>JANMPI010000021.1:0-9804 GCA_031369785.1 Acidobacteriota bacterium | reverse complement strand
AACGGGATCGCCGCCGGCCTGCAGAACACGGGATGACCGCTTTCCGCGGATAAACTGGACTCGTGCTCGCCCGCATCCTTTCCGCCCAGCAGGAGCGCATCCTCGCCGACGAGCGCCGCGCGCTCGCCGAGCTCGTCGCCGCCCTCGCCCGCCTCGAGGTCGCTCCCGACGAACAGGAAACGCTCCTCCGCTCGGTGCGCCAGCTCGACGAGCTCTTCCTGCTCGTGGTGGTCGGCGAGTTCAACGCCGGCAAGAGCGCGTTCATCAACGCGCTGCTCGGCGCCCGCGTGCTGGAGGAAGGCGTCACCCCGACCACGTCGCGCATCGGCCTCATCCGCCACGGCACGGCGGTCGCGCGCGAGGTGACGTCCGCCGGCCTCGAGGTCATCGCGGCGCCGGTCGAGCTGCTGCGCGTGATCAACATCGTCGACACGCCGGGGACCAACGCCGTACGCCGCGAGCACGAGGCGCTGACCCGCGAGTTCGTCCCGCGGTCCGACCTCGTCCTCTTCGTGACCTCCGCCGACCGGCCGTTCACGGAGAGCGAGCGCGCGTTCCTGCAGAGCATCCGCGACTGGGGCAAGAAGATCGTCGTCGTGCTGAACAAGGTGGACATCTTCGAGCGCCCGGAGGACGTGGCCGACGTCGTCACCTTCATCAAGGAAAGCGCGCGCGAGCTCCTCGGCTTCACGCCCGAGATCTTTCCCGTCTCCGCCCGCCAGGCCTTTCGTGCCAAGGAGAAGGGCGATGCGGGAGCGCTCGCGGCCAGCGGGTTCGACCGCCTCGAGCGCTTCATTGCCTCGACCCTCGACGAGGGCGAGCGCGTTCGGCTGAAGCTGCTGAACCCGCTCGGCGTCGGATCGCGCCTCCTGGACCGCCATCTCGAGCAGACCGACGCCCGCCTCGGGCTGCTGAAAGACGACTTCGCGGCCATCGAGGAGATCGACTCGCAGCTCGCGCTCTATCGCGAGGACCTCGCCCGCGACTTCCGCTTCCGGCTCGCCGACGTGGACAACGTGCTGAACGATTTCGAAAAGCGCGGCGCCGACTTCTTCGAGGACACCCTGCGCATCGGCCGCATCCTCGATCTCATGAACCAGTCGCGGGTGAAGGCGGAGTTCGAGCGCAAGGTGGTGGCCGACCTGCCGCAGGTGGTCGAGAAGCGGGTGGACGAGGTCATCGACTGGCTGGTGGCGAGCGACATGAAGCAGTGGAAGGCGGTCTCCGATCGGCTCGCCTCGCGCGAGGCGGAGCACGCGGAGCGGATGCTCGGGCGCATGCACGGCGCCTTCGAGTCGGACCGCGCGCGGCTGCTGGAGACCGTGAAGCGCGAGTCGCAGCGGGCGGTCGAAAGCTACGACAAGGACGCCGAGGGCCGCCGGCTGGCGGAGGACGTGCGGGACGCGGTGGCCAGCACCGCCATCATCCAGGTCGGCGCGGTGGGCCTGGGAACGATCGTCACCTTCCTGGCCACGAGCTCGGCGGTGGACGTCACCGGGATCATGGCCGCGGGCGCGCTCTCCGTCCTCGGCCTGCTCGTGCTGCCCGCGAAGCGGCGCCAGGCCACGACCGAGCTGCGGGCAAAGGTCCACCGCATGCGCGAGGAGCTGATGGGCGCGCTCACCTCGCAGTTCGACCGCGAGGTCGAGCGCAGCGCGCAGAAGGTGCAGGAGGCGGTCGGGCCGTACACGCGGTTCGTGCGCGGCGAGCGCGAGCGGCTCACCGGAACGCGCGCAGAGCTGCGCCGCATACGGACGGAGATCGAGCGCCTGCGGGCGGCGATCGGCGAAGGCGTTTGACGATCGCGGGCGCGGGAACCGGGCGCGGAACCTTGACACCCGCCAGCCCGCGGGCGTAGCGTCCCGCACATGAAACGCGCCACTGTGGTGATCGCCCTCGCCGTCGCCGTCGCGGCCTGCAACGACGAGGTGGAGAGGCCGACCAGCCCGGAGCGGGTCGTGGCCACGCCGTTCGTGCCGCCCGCCCCGGTGGCGGTTCCGACCCGCCCCCCGACGCCGGCGCCGGAAGCCAACGGCGGGCCGACGCTGCATTTCAGCATCCGCCCGGACCCGCCGAGCGGGCCGGCATCCCGCGAGGTGACGGTCAACATGTGCGGCAGCACCGATCCCGAGGGCGAGCGGCTCGTGTACCAGTACAAGTGGGGCGGCGGCGCCGAGCACTTCTCGTTCGCCTGCCGGCAGAGCCACGTGTACGACAGGGAGGGGAGCTTCCACGCGTTCTTCTGCGTGTACGACGAGCACGACCACCGGGATTGCGCGAACCAACGCATCGACATCACGCCCTAGGTCGGCGGGCTCGATGCTAGGACGGCGGCGGCGGCCAGCGCTTGCCGGCGCGAGCGGCGTCGTAGGCGGCTCGCGATCCCGGCCGTGCGTCGAGATAGCCCCGATCGAGCCCGGTGGCGGTATCGAAAGCGGACACCGCCTCCGCGGCACGTCCGACGGCCACCAGGGCGAGCGCGAGATCGCCCCAGGTGCGCGCCTCGTTGCTCCCGAGGCGGAGCGCATCGCGAAGCGCGGCTTCGGCGTCGGCGGGACGGCCGAGGCCGTGGAGAAACGCCGCGCCCAGCCGTCGATGCGCCTCGGCGTCGGCGGGCCTTTGCGCCACGGCGCGGCGGTGGACCTCGACCGCTTCGCTCCAGCGCCCCAGCGCTCCCAGGCGCGCCGCCAGGGTGAGCTCGACGCGCGACGCGCGCGCGGGCGCGAGCCCCAGGTCGAGGGCATGGCGGCAAGCCGTGATCGCAAGCTCCCCCATCGTGCTCCAGCAGCGCCGCGCCTCGGCCACCGCCGATGGCGCGTCCGCAGAACCCGCCGGAACGGCCAGCAGCGCGCAGGCCAGGAGCGCTGCTCGCACCGTCCCTAGAACGCTTCCTTGTTGACGATGTAGGGGATCGTCTTCGGGGCCTTGCCCTCGAGGACGTCGATCACCGCCTGCACGGTGCGGCCCGCCATCCCCACGTTCGGGTCCGGCGAGAGGCGCGTCGCCCTTGCCGCGGACGCGAAATGGTGGAACAGGCGCAGCTTCAACGGATCGACCTTGCGCAACGGGCTGTCCGCGGGCAGCGGCTCCTTCTCGAAGACGTCGAGGGCGGCCCCGGCGATCCATCCTTCGTCGATGGCGCGGGCCAGCGCGGGCTCGTCGATGACGGGCCCCCGCGACGTGTTCACGAGGTACGCGGACGGCTTCATCATCTTGAGGCGCCGCTCGTCCATGAGGTGGAACGTCGGCTCCTCCGCCTCGCCGGGGCGCGTGAGCGCCACGTGCAGGGTGACGAAGTCGGCGCGGCCGAGCGCCTGCTCGAACGGCACGTACTCGATGGACTGCCGGCGCGCGACGAGCCCCTCGTCGTGGCGCACCTGCATCACGCGCCGGATCCCCGCCACGAACTTCTGGTCCTGGTACGCGGGGTCGTGGCAGAGCACGTCCATGTCGAACCCGATCGCTTTCTTGATGAAGCTCTTCCCGATGCGTCCGGTGCCGATGACCGCCACCGTCTTCCCCGTCACCTCGTCGCCGAGCCATGGATGGTACGGGTGCCAGGTCGACCACGTCTGCTCGCGGACCATCTGCTCCGAAGGCCACAGCTTGCGCGCCACCGCGCCCATGATCAGGAACGCGAACTCCGCGGTGGCGTCGGTGAGCACGTCCGCGGTGTGGCTGAACGGGATCCTGTGCTTGCTCGCCGCGGCGCGGTCGATGTTGTCGAAGCCGACCGCATCCTGGGCCACGACCCGCAGGCCCGCGGCCTTGCCCGCGGCCAGGAGCTCGTCGTCGACCTTGTCCCGCAGCGTGGTGATGAGGGCGTGGATGCCGCTCTTCACCTTCTGCATCACGACCTCGCGCGGCGGGGGGTCGAACTTGTCGTAGACCTCGAGCTCCCAGCCCTTGTCGCGCAGCCGCTGCAGCGCCTCGTCGCCGATGTCGCAGGTCGCGTAGATGCGGAACCGTTCGCCCATCGCCCCATGCCCTCAACGTTGATCAAGTCAACGCGGCAGGTAGTACGCCGCCATCGCGAACTCGGGATCGAGCGCGCCCATCGCGAGGGCCACCCCGGCTCGTCTCATCATCATCGAGGCATCATAACAGCCGTGAACGACGCTCTCCGGAGCCGCCTCGCGCTCATCTCCGCGGCCTGCCTCTTCTCTACCGCGGGAGCGGCGATCAAGGCCTGCCAGCTGAACGGATGGCAAATCGCCTCCTTCCGCGCGGCGGTGGCGGCGGTCGTGGTCGCCCTGGCGCTGCCGGAGTCGCGGCGCGGATGGACGCGCCGCACGGTCCTGGTTGCGGTGGCCTACGCGGTGACGGCGATCCTGTTCGTCCAGGCCAACAAGCTGACCACCGCGGCGAGCACGATCTTCATCCAGTCCGCGTCCCCGCTCTTCATCGCCGCCCTCGCGCCGTGGCTCCTCGGCGAGTGGCCGCGGCGGCGCGACCTCCCGTTCATGGCCGCCGTGCTCCTCGGCCTCGCCCTTTTCTTCACCGGCACCGAGGAGCGGCACGTGACCGCGCCCGATCCGCGCCTCGGCAACCTGGTCGCGATCGCGAGCAGCTTCGCGGTCGCGCTCATGATGATCGGCCTGCGCTGGCTGGGGAAAACCGACGGAGGCAATCCCACGGGGGCGGTCGTGCTCGGCAACCTGATGGCCTTCGCGGCGGCGCTGCCCTTCGCGCTGCCGGTGCACGCGCGCCCCGCCGACGTTGGCATCATCCTGTACGTCGGCGTCTTCCAGATCGGGCTCGCGTACCCGCTGATGCTCGCCGGGTTGCGCCGCGTCCCCGCGCTGGAGGCGTCGCTGCTCATGTTCGTGGAGCCCGTGCTGAGCCCTCTCTGGGCGTGGCTGCTCCACGGCGAGGGCATCGGACCGTGGGCGCTCGCCGGCGGGGGCGTGATCCTGGCCGCGACCGCGATGAGGACGGCCGTCGACTCCCGCCTCCCGGCCGCCGCTACGGCTAGCTGAAGCCGCGGGCCAGGTCGGCGAGAGCGCGGATGAGCAGAGGGCTCGTGTTGAGCGATTCCGTCCGGCGGAGCGCGAGCCCGAGGCGCGCCGCTTCCCGCGCCGCCTGCACGTCGATGTCGAACAGGATCTCGGTGTGGTCGCAGACGAAGCCGATGGGGACGACCAGCGCCGACCGCGTGCCGCGCGCGTGCAGCGCCCGCAACACCTCTTCCACCGAGGGCCCGAGCCACGGCTCCGGCGTGCGGCCCGCGCTCTGGAACGCGCGCTCGTACTCCGCGAGCCCGGCCGCGCGGGCGACGGCGGCGGCGGTCGCCGCCACCTCGGCCGCGTACGGATCGCCGGCCTCGATGAGACGGACGGGCAAGCTGTGGGCGGTGAAGACGACCGCTTCTCCCGCGCGCGGCGACGCCGCGCGCAGCTTCTCCGCGAAGGCCGCGATGAGCCCCGGATGCTCGTGCCAGCTGTCGATCGAACGCACGACGACGCCGGGAGGCGCGGCCGCGCTCACCGCATCCTTGTATTTCGCCACGCTCACCGTCGAGAACTGCGGCGCCAGCGGGATGGTGATCAGCTCGCGCGCGCCTCCGGCGACCGCCTCCGCGACCGCGTCGGCGATGAACGGACGCCAGTTGCGCATCCCGACGTACACGGGCGTCCCCTCGCCCATCTCCTGCTGCAGCGCCGCCGCCTGGGCGCGGGTGATGTCGGTGAGCGGCGATCGTCCGCCGATGGCGGCGTAGTTGCCCGTCATCTCCGCGATCAGCTCCGCCGAGGGCGGCCGTCCGCCGCGCACGCGCGCGAGGTACTCCGGCATCTCGTCCAGCGACTCCGGCGTGCCGTGGGCGAGGAGGAGGACGGCCTTCATGCCGCGGACGTGCGGCTCCTCACGTGGTCCACGACGGCGCGAACGTTCTCGACCGGCGTCAGGGGCAGGATGCCGTGGCCGAGGTTGAAGATGTGGCCGGGCCGCCCGCCCGCGCGGCGCAGCACGTCGTCGACGCGCGCCAACAGCCGCTCGCGGGGGGCAAAGAGCGCTACCGGGTCGAGGTTCCCCTGGACAGCGGCGCCGCCGATGCGCGACCAGCCCTCGTCGAGCGGCGTCCTCCAGTCGACCCCGATGACGTCGCCGCCGGCTTCACGCTGCACGGCGAGCAGATGGCCGGTGCCGGTGCCGAAGTGGATGGTGGGCACGCCCGCGCCGCGCAGCCGATCGAATATCGCGCGGGTGTGGGGCAGCACGAACTCGCGGTAGTCGTGCTCGTCGAGCGCGCCCACCCAGGAGTCGAACAGCTGCACGGCCTGCGCGCCGGCCTCGACCTGCGCCACGAGGTACTCGCCCACCACCGAGGCCAGCAGCGCAGCGAGGGCGTGCCACGCGGCGGCGTCCTCGTACATCAGGCGCTTGGTGAGGAGGAACTGGGTGGAGTGGCCGCCTTCGATGGCGTACGACGCCAGCGTGAACGGCGCGCCCGCGAAGCCGATGAGGGGCACGTCGAGCGTGCGGCGCAGCAGGCGGATGGCTTCGAGCGGCTTGTCCAGCGCTTCCCGCGGCTCGAAGGCGCGCAGCCGGTCGATGTCCGCGCGCGAGCGCAGGGGCCTTTCGATGACCGGGCCTTCGCCGGCGTGGAAGTCGAAGGGAATCCCCAGCGGGTCGAGCGGGAGCAGGATGTCGCTGAACAGGATCGCGGCGTCGACGGCGAGCGCGTTCACCGGCTGCAGGGTCACTTCGACCGCGAGCTCCGGCGTCCGGCAGAGCGTGAGCAGGGTGTGCTTCTCGCGGAGCGCGCGGTATTCCGGCATGTAACGGCCGGCCTGGCGCATGAACCAGACCGGCGTGCGCTCGACGGGCTCGCGCCGGCAAGCGCGCAGGAAGAGATCGTTCACCACGCGATGATAGCGCGCACCCGCGGGGCCCGGCCGCTACCGGGGACTGCCGCTCGTTGACATCGCCGCCGGGCGGGGCGCACACTCGCTTTCGAAATCAGGGTGCCCCTCGGATCGAGGGGGAAAAGGGAAGCAGGTCGAAAACCTGCGCGGTCCCGCCACTGTAGCCGGAGAGCCCGCCTCCAAGCGCCCGTTGGCGCTGCCACTCGGCCAAAAGCCGGGGAAGGCAGGAGGTGATGTGGGCGATGACCCGGGAGCCAGGAAACCTGCCCTGACCGTCGTACTCAGCAACCTCCCGAAGGAGGAGTTGCCATGCGCCCTGCCATCCGTCTCGTCGTTTTCTCGCTCGCCCTTGCCACTGCGGCGCCGATCACCCATGCGGGTGATCTCACGGGCTCCGTGCGCACGGTGGAGGGGCGCCCACTGCCCCAGATCATCTTGATCCTGGACGGCCCGTCCGGATCGCGGACGGTCATCACCGGCCCCGATGGACGCTATCGCGCGCAGGATTTAGCTCCCGGCGCGTACGGGGTCGCATTGGATGCGCCGGGGTTCGTCGCGGACGGCGACGGGCGGTTCGTCATCCGCTCGGAAAACGTCGTTCGCGACGTCGTCCTCGCCGCGGCGCCGGTGCGCGAGCGCGTCGTGGTGGCGGCGACGCGATCGGAAGCGGCGGCTTCCAATCTCGGCATCGCCAGTGACGTGGTCGAAGGCGCTTGGATCGATGCGCAGGAGCCGTCGGACCTGCTGAACGTGCTGCAGCAGGTGCCCGGGCTCGCGGTGGCCCGCACCGGCGGCGCGGGGACGCAGTCGTCGGTGTTCCTGCGCGGTGGCGTCTCGAACTTCACGCGCGTTCTCGTCGACGGCATGCCCGCCAACGAGCCCGGGGGGGCGTTCAACTTCGGCGCGATGTCCGCCCTCGAGATCGAACGCATCGAGATCGTGCGCGGTTCGGCCAGCAGCCTCTACGGAAGCGATGCCCTGGCCGGAGTCATCCACATCGTCACGCGGCGGGCCGCCCCCGGCGCGCATCCCGGCCTGCGCCTCGAAGCCGAGGCGGGCAGCAACGACTGGCAGCGGTACCACGTTGGGTCTTCGGGGCGGTCCGGGCGATTCGACTGGAACCTTGGCGGGGCGCGCGTGACCACCGACAACGAGCAGCCGAACAGCGCCTTCCGCCAGAACGCCGGCGCCGCCTCGGCGGGAGCGGCGCTCGGGGCGAGCACGGTGCGCGGCGCGCTTCGCGTGGAGTCGAGCGAGGTCGGCACGCCGGGACAGACCGCGTTCGCACGTCCCGATCTCGATGCGCGCTTCGCGCGCGACGTCATCGTGGGCTCCCTGGAGGCGACGCGCGCCAGCGGCGCCCGCATCGTCCACCAGGTCCGCGCGGGCTACGCGCGCACGGACCAGCCGTCCTTCGACCCCCTCGATTCCGGCGCCTACACGCCGCGGTACGGCGACCGGGTCGGCTCGTTCGAGCTGGCCGATTTCCCGAGCGCGCTCGGGTTCGCCAACGACACCACGCGGCTCTCCGGCGGATACCAGGTCGAAGCCCAGGCGTCGCCGCGCCATCTCGTCACCGCCGGCCTCGAGGTCGAGCGCGAATCGGGGACGCTCGGCGCCCTCTCCGGCGCCGACGCCATCGCGCCGCGGCGCACCAACGCGGGCGCATACCTCCAGGACCGCATCGTCGCCGGCTCGCGCGCCTTCCTCACCATCGGCGGCCGCGTGGAGCGGAACGCGAGCTACGGGACGCGCGCGGTGCCCCGGGCGGCGCTGGCCGTTCGCCTGCGCGGCGGCGCGGACAGCACGACGTTGCGCATGAGCGCGGGCGCCGGGATCAAGGAGCCGAGCTTCTTCGAGTCGTACGGCATCTCGTTCTTCGCCCGTGGCAATCCCGCGCTCCAGCCGGAGCGCAGCCGGACCTTCGACGCCGGCCTCGAGCAGCGGCTCCTCGGCAGCCGGCTCCGCGCGCAGGTGACTGTGTTCCACCACGACTACCTCGATCAGATCGCGTACCAGGTGGTAGACTTCGCGACTTTTCAGGGCTCGTACCTGAATCTCGGCCAGAGCCGCGCGCGCGGGGTCGAGCTCGCCCTGGAAGCCGCGCCCACCGCCGCCTTCTCCATCGGCGCGCAGTACACCTTCAACGATGGCCGGGTGCGGACGAGCACCTCCGACTTCGATCCCGTGTACGCCGAAGGCGAAGCGCTCCTCCGCCGGCCGCGGCACCAGGGCGCCTTGAACGCTTACGCGCGCCGCGGCCGCATCCGCGGCGGCGCGTCGCTGGTTCTCGTCGGCGCGCGCGTCGACAGCGACTTCATCGGCCTCGGCCTGCAGCGCAATGCCGGCTACGCGCGGGTCGATGCGCGGATGCAGGGACGCGTGACCGCAGCGCTCGAGACCTTTGCCGTTGCAGAGAACCTCCTCGACCGCGAGTACATGGAGGTGCTCGGGTATCCCGCGCTCGGCCGGACCGTTCGGGCCGGGGTCCGGTGGCATACCGGCGCGCGGTCGCGATGATCGCGGCGGCGGCCGCGCTCGTCGCGCTGGTTGCTTCGGCGGCGCCGCTACGCATCGCTTCGCTGAACCTCGCCGCGGACGAGGTCCTCGTGGAGCTCGTCCCTGCCGAGAGGCTCGTCGCCGTTACCGCGCAGGGCGACGAGGAGGGGATGTCGAACGTCGCGGGACGCCTTCCCCCCGGCGTCCCGCGATTCTTCCGCGCCGATCTCGAGCGGCTGATCGCGCTCCGCCCCGATCTCGTCGTCGTCTCCGAGTACACGGACCCCGACTTCCTGCGGCTGCTCGAGCGCTCGGGGATCGCGTATCACCGCATGGAGGGGCTGCACGGCCTGGCCGGGTATCGCCAGGCCATCCTCGATCTCGGGCGCGCGGTGGGCGCCCCGGCGCGCGCGGGCGCGCTCGTCGCGCGCTTCGATGC
>JANMPI010000006.1:0-3433 GCA_031369785.1 Acidobacteriota bacterium | reverse complement strand
GGCGGGCGTCACACGCCGTTCTTCACCGGGTATCGCCCCCAGTTCTACTTCCGGACCACGGACGTGACGGGAGTCGCTACCTTGCCGGAAGGCGTCGAGATGGTGATGCCGGGCGACAACACGACGGTGACGGTGGAGCTGGTGAAGCCCATCGCCATGGAGAAGGGCCTGCGCTTCGCGATCCGCGAGGGCGGCCGCACCGTCGGCGCCGGGACCGTCACCGAGATCACGGAGTAGCGAATGCGCGACAACATCATCCTTCAGTGCCCGGACTGCAAGCGGCGCAACTACGTGACCACGAAGAACAAGAAGAAGACCACCGAGCGCCTCGAGAAGAGCAAGTACTGCAACAGCTGCCGGAGACATACGGCGCACAAGGAGACCAAGTAGTGGATGTAGGCCAGTAGCTCAATGGTGGAGCACCGGTCTCCAAAACCGGGGGTTGGGGGTTCGAGTCCCTCCTGGCCTGCCACCCACGGAGGCAGGCCGGCCGGGGGAGGCGTTTCGAAACGACAACGACGAGGGCGCCGGGCTTTTCGGGGTTAGATCTGATGGCGGTCGCAGAGGCGAGAAAGATGGAGAAGACGGAAGGCGGAGCGCCGCCGGCCTGGATGGCGGGCGGGATGGGCTGGCTCCCGCGCAAGCTCGCCGAGCTGAAGAGCTTCTTCAGCGAGGTGCGCACCGAGCTCAAGAAGGTCACGTGGCCCTCGCGGGGCGAGGTGCAGAACACCACCCTCGTGGTCATCCTGACCAGCGCCTTCTTCGGGTTCTATCTGTGGGGGCTGGACCTGCTGTTCACGCAGATGATGAAGCAGATCATGGGGTCGCGGTAGCGATGGAGACGACGAAGGCGACCACGTCCAAGCAGTGGTACATCGTCCACACCTACTCCGGGTTCGAGAAGAAGGTGTCGGAGAGCCTGCGCCAGCGCGCGAAGGCGTACGACCTCGAGGACCAGATCGGCCGCATCGAGATTCCGACCGAGGAAGTCGTGGAGATGAAGGGCGGCAAGAAGGTCCAGACCGCCACCCGCTTCTTCCCCGGCTACATCCTGGTGGAGATCGAGACCGAGGAGGGCGGGGACGGCAAGAAGATCCCCGACTCCACGTGGCACCTCGTGAAGAACACGCCCAAGGTCACCGGGTTCGTCGGCTCCGGCAACCGGCCGGTGCCGCTCAGCCAGGAAGAGGCGGACCAGATCTTCGTGCAGGTGAAGGAATCGATCGAGAAGCCGAAGCCGAAGTACACCTTCGAGCGCGGCGAGGGCGTGCGGATCATCGACGGCCCGTTCTCGAACTTCCAGGGCGTGGTGGAGGAAGTGAACCTCGACCGAAACACTTTGAAGGTCATGGTCACGATCTTCGGCCGCTCGACCCCGGTCGAGCTGGACTTCCTGCAAGTCGAGAAGCTCTAAGGAACGACAGATAACAAATGAAGAAGATCACCGCTCAG
Source organism: Acidobacteriota bacterium (assembly GCA_031369785.1). Lineage (GTDB taxonomy): Bacteria > Acidobacteriota > Vicinamibacteria > Fen-336 > Fen-336 > JANMPI01. The sequence goes on along the minus strand of JANMPI010000006.1, from coordinate 1,981 downwards.
ATCAAGTTGCAGATTCCCGGGGGCAAGGCGACGCCCGCCCCTCCCGTGGGCCCGGCGCTCGGCCAGGCCGGCGTCAACATCATGGATTTCTGCAAGAACTTCAACGCCCGCACGGCGAAGGACGACGGCCTGATCATCCCGGTGGTGATCACGGTCTACGCCGACCGCTCGTACACCTTCATCACCAAGACGCCGCCGGTGGCCGTCCTCATCAAGAAGGCGGTCGGGATCGCCAAGGGCAGCGGCGAGCCGAACAAGACGACGGTCGGGCAGATCACGGCCAAGCAGGTCGAGGAGATCGCGAAGATGAAGCTCCCCGACCTGAACGCGGAGTCGCTCGAGGCGGCGATCAACACCGTGAAGGGCACCGCGCGCAGCATGGGTGTCGACGTAGCTGGATAAGATCAACGATCGAAGAGCGAACGGCCGTGCAGCAAGGCTCACCCGCTACCACCCGGGTGACGCAGGGAAACGAGCAGCAGGTGGGAGCGCCAGAAAGCGCGAGGAGCAGTAGATGGCCCGGATCGGAAAGAAGTTCGCCGCCGCGCGTGACGCGGTGGCGGTCAAGCCGCAGTACGCGCTCCCGGAGGCGGTGGCCGCGGTGGCCAAGCACGCCTTTGCCAAGTTCGACGAGACGGTCGAGGTGGCGGTGCGCCTCGGCGTCGACCCCAAGCACGCGGACCAGATGGTCCGCGGCACGGTCATCCTGCCCCACGGCCTCGGCGGCAAGGCGAAGACCGTGCTCGTGGTCGCGTCCGGCGAGAAGCTTCGGGAAGCGAAGGAAGCCGGCGCCGACCACGTGGGCGGCGACGACATGGTGGAGCGCATCCAGAAGGAGAACTGGCTGGACTTCGACGCCATGGTGGCCACGCCGGACATGATGAAGTCCGTCGGCAAGCTGGGGAAGATCCTCGGCCCCCGCGGCCTCATGCCGAACCCCAAGACGGGGACGGTCACCTTCGACGTCGCCAAGGCCGTGCGTGAGATCAAGGCCGGCAAGGTCGAATACCGCGTGGACAAGACGGCGATCATCCACGCGCCCATCGGGAAGGTGTCGTTCGGCGCGGACAAGCTGCTCGAGAACGCGCGCGCGCTCATCGACAGCGTGCTGAAGGCGAAGCCGTCGGCGGCGAAGGGGAAGTACGTGAGGTCCATCGCCCTGTCGTCCACCATGGGCCCCGGAGTGAGGGTCGACCTCAACTCCGTGGAAGCCCAGGCGTAAGGGGAGATCATGAACAAGACCGAGAAGCAGGCGCTGGTCGCGGATCTCCACAAGGAGTTCGTCCGGTCGCCCCACGCGATCCTCATCGACTTCCGCGGGCTCTCCGTTCCCGCGGTGACGGAGTTCCGCCGCAAGGTGCGGCAGGCCGGGTCGCGCTACCGGGTCGTGAAGAACACCCTGGCCCTGCGCGCGGTCAAGGGCACGCCGCTGGAGGCGCTGGGGCCCAAGTTCGACAACACGACGGGGGTCGCCTACACCGGCACCGATCCCGTCGCCCTGGCGAAGACGCTGGTCGACTTCGCCAAGGACCACCCGCAGCTCGTCCTGAAGGGCGGGCTCGTCTCCGGAAGCCAGATGCTCGACGCCGAAGGGGTGAAGGCCCTTTCGACGATGCCCAGCCTCCCCGAGCTCCGCAGCAAGCTGCTCGGGATGCTGCAGGCACCGGCCACCCAGCTGGTCCGGCTCCTCAACACCCCGGCTTCGCAGCTGGCCCGGGTGCTGAAGGCGCATCAGGAGAAGTCCGAGAGTTCGGCATCGGAAGCAACAGCTTCGTAACGTCGTTTACAAGAAGATAGAGGAAGGTAATGGCTGACATTCAGACGATCGCGAACGACCTGAGCGGGCTCACCGTCATGCAGGTGGCGGAGCTCGTGAAGATGCTCGAGGAGAAGTGGGGCGTCTCGGCGGCGGCGGCGGCCCCGATGATGGTGGCGGCGGCGGGCGGACCGGCGGCGGGTGCGGCCGCGGTGGCCGAGGAGC
>JANMPI010000587.1:0-1984 GCA_031369785.1 Acidobacteriota bacterium | reverse complement strand
CGACGTCTTCGTCTTCGACAAGGACTTCCAGAACCCGCGCACCTACTCGGCGAGCGTCGCCGTGGAGCGCGAGATCGTGAGCAACCTCGCCTTCCTGGTCCAGTACAACCACTCGAAGGGCGTGCACATCACGCGCTTCCTCAACGGCAACGATCCCCTGCTCGGCGACGGGGTCGGCTCCGGTCCCTGGGGCAGCGGCCTGGCGCCCGGCGGCTTCAACGGGATCAACACCCTGACCGTCGTCGACTCGAGCGCCAAGAGCCTCTACCGCGGGCTCACCCTGGGTCTCACCAAGAAGTGGTCGCGCAACTGGCAGGCCCAGGCCAATTACACCTACTCGAAGGACATGTCGGACGACGACAACGAGCGCGACCCGTTCACCTTCCGCTACGCGCGGATCACCGACCTCGCCGCGGAGTACGGGCTCTCCGACCGCGACCAGAAGCACCGCTTCAACGGCTTCGTGGTCTGGAACACGCCCGGCGACGTCAACGTGAACTTCCGCTATTCCTATCGCTCGCCGCAGCCGCAGTCGCTGCGCCCGGACGGGTCGCCGTCGCAGACGCCGTTCGTGAGCGGACCATCGGACCGCATCCGCGCCGACGGCAGCGTCGTGCAGCGGAATACCGGGCGCAAGGACAACACGCTCTCCGCCCTCGACCTTCGCCTGTCGCGGGAATTCGCGGTGGGGAACGTGCGGGTGGAGCCGATCTTCGAGGTGTTCAACCTCCTGAACTCCGAGAACTTCCGGCGGCCGGAGGTCACGAGCCTGGTCTTCAACTTCGACGGCACGGTGCAGAGCGGCCTCGGCGACCCACGGCAGGCGCAGCTCGGCCTTCGCGTGATCTGGTAGAAGGGACACTACACTCGGGCCGTGGACCATCCCGCACCGCTGGCCCGGTTGATCGACGAGCTGCAGCGCCTGCCCGGCATCGGCCCGAAGTCCGCGCAGCGGATCGCGTTCCACCTGCTGAAGGGAACGCACGCCGACGCGGAGCGGCTGGCCCAGGCAGTGGCCGAGCTCCTGGGCTCGATCCAGATCTGCACGCGCTGCAACGCGTTCACCGATCGCGAGGTCTGCGCGACCTGCACCGATCCCGCGCGGAGCGATCGCGTCGTCTGCGTCGTCGAGGAGCCGTACAACCTGCAGACGATCGAACGCACGCGGGACTTCCGCGGGCGGTATCACGTGCTGCACGGCGCCTTGTCCCCCCTGCAGGGGATCGGGCCCGACGAGCTGCGCGTGCGCGGCCTCCTCGATCGCGTGCGCGCGGGAGAGGTCGAGGAGGTGATCCTGGCCACGAGCCCGACCGTCGAAGGCGAGGCGACGGCCGTCTATCTCGCGCGCCTCCTGAAGCCGCTCTCGGTGAAGGTGACGCGGATCGCGATGGGCATCCCTGTGGGGTCCGACCTCGACTGGGCGGACGAGGTGACGATGGCCAAGGCACTCGAGGGACGGAGGGAATACTGACACCGGCTCGCCTCGCGGTCCGGTCGCTCATCATGGGCGTCGTCGCCTTCCCCCTTTTCTTGTTCTTCCTTCGGACCGGCCACATCAGCGCCTGGATCGTGGCGTTCGCGGTCGCCATCGCCGCGATGCTCACCGGATTCAAGGCCACGCGGCAAGCCCCGGATTCCGCTGACCCGTCGAGCACAGTGTGGCTCGCGAGAGGCGGTGCGGTCCTGGGCCTCGTGTTCGTTGGAGTGACGGGCCTGTTCGTCTGGGAAGCACTCCAACGCAAGGGCCGCCCCTCGTCATCGGAAGGCTCCGTCCTCGGACAGATCCGCACGCTCATCTCGGCGGAGGCGGCATACCAGGCCGCGAGCGGCGGATCGTACGGCCCGCCCGATTGCCTGGCCGCGCCGACGACGTGTCTTCAGGCTTATCCGGTGAATCAGCCGGCGTTTCTCGATTCGCAGATCGCGTCGCTGGCCCCGCACAACGGCTACAAATGGACCTTCCACCCCGGCGCGGCGGCGGCGC
>JANMPI010000572.1:0-3019 GCA_031369785.1 Acidobacteriota bacterium | reverse complement strand
GGCAGCGCGCGCCAGGCGGCGATGCTGTCTTCGAGGCGCTCCGCGTCCTCCGTTCCCGACATGGACTCCACGCTCTCGCAGAGCGTGACGCGGGCGGCGACGCGAGCGGATTGCGCCGCCGCTTCTTCCGTCTGCTGCGCGAGAAGCCGCTCGTAGCGGGCGGCGTCCTGGTCGTCGTCGGCGGCGGCCGGAGGAGCGATCGCCGCCGGCTCCGCGGCCGGCGCCTCCGGCGGCCAGCGCTCGTCGGAGATGGCGCGCGCGCGGCGCGCGGCGGCCTTGTTGCGGGCCCGTGCGGCCACCGACGCCATGGCTTCGCGCGACGCCAGACGCTCGACCGCGGCCAGCGCCACGTCCTTGTGCTCGCTCTTGAGCGCCATCTCGAGGAACGCGGCCTCGTCCGCCACCCGCGCCACCGCTTCGCGGCGCACCTCGGGATCGCTCGCAGTCCGGGCGAGGGTCACGAGCGCGCGATCATTGGTGAGACGGCGGACCGCCGCCACTCGCACCCCGGGCAATGCGGCGTCGCGGGCGAGCGTGGTCAGATGCCGCGGATGATCGAGCGCGCTCGCCGCTTGCTCCGCCGTTGCGGCGACGGGCGTGAGCGCGATCGCGACCAGCGCCTCGAACGCGGCCTCGCGGACGCCTTCGTCCTCGTCGCCGCGCGCAACCTCGATCACGATCGCGGGCGAATCGAGCTTGCGCACCGCGGCCCGCCGCACTTGCGGGTCCGCGTCGCCGCGCGCGAGATCGGCGAGGAGCTCCACGTTCTCGGTGCCCGGCAGCTTGCGTACCGCGGCCGCGCGGACCGCGGGGTCGGCGCTCTTCCACTCGGGCTGCCGCCGGAACCGATCGAGGATTGCCAAGCCTCAATACTAACCGACGAGTGAAGCCGCTCGCATGCTTCCACGGGCTGGGAAGCGGCCTTGTAATAACGATACGAGCGTTCGTGTCCGCACCGCCACGTCCGTTCCCAGGCGCCCCACATTAGGGCAGTCCTCCCGACGCGACCACTGAGCCTTCGCCTGGTTCGAAACTTGCTCTTATGACAAGCATGACGGAGATGCCCAGGGAAATTGATCGCGAACTTGGCGTCAGGACGAGCGGCGACCGTCGTCATCAAGACCGTCGGGTGTCGTCCAGGACCGGTGGAGAACGGCGGCGCGGAGACCGCCGGAAGCGCGCCGCGGCGAGCGGGCTCTTCCTGAGCGCGATCACGCTCGGGGGCGTGATGCATCAGGGACCCTCCGCGTCGCTCGCGTCCATGAGCGCGCCGGCGTATCACGAGCTGGCGCCGGAGGCGCAGGCCCCGGTCGCCCCCGATCGCGCTTTCGATCCGATCATCGCCGAAGCGTCTTCGGAATACGGCGTCGATCCGGAACTGGTGCGCGCCGTCATCCGCGCCGAGTCGCAGTTCGACCCCAACGCGCAGTCCGGAGTCGGCGCGCAGGGGCTGATGCAGCTCATGCCCGTCCTGTCCAAGGAGCTGGGCGTTCAGGACCCGTTCAACCCGCGGGACAACATCTTCGGCGGCGTCAAGTATCTGGGCAAGATGCTCGACCGCCACAACGGGGACGTGACCCTCGCGCTCGCGAGCTACAACGCCGGACCGCGGAACGTCGACAAGTACAAGGGCGTCCCGCCCTTCAAGGAAACCCGCGGTTACGTGAAGAAGATCCTCAACACGCTGGCGGAAGCGCACGACATGCGCGGTCCACTCGTCGCCAGCGCCGACCTCCGTCTCACCGACTAGCCCTCGGCCTCCTTGCGGAAACAGCAGACGCCCCCGATGCTGGGCGGCGCCTTCCGCCGCCGTGCATTGACAGCGTCCGGGTGCCGGCCGGAAGATGAGCGTGATGGACAGCCCCCTCGTCCCCGTCTTCGTGACCGTGATCGCTATCTCCGCCGTTCTGCAGGCGGTGTTCGTGGCGGGGCTCGCTATTGCGCTTCGCATCGCGAACGCGCGGATGGCCGCCCTCCAGCAAGCCCTCGACCGCGAGATCGCGAAGCCGATGGCGGACATGGCGCGGATGGCCGAGATCGCCGTGCGCGCTTCCGAGCAGGCGCTGTTCCACTCGCAGCGCCTCGAGGGGATGGTCGAGGACGCGTCCACGAGGATCGAGTCCGTCATCGGCGACGTCACGCGCAAGCTGCAGGCGGCGGCCGAGGACGTCGAGGAGACGGCGGAGGAAATCGACGAGGACGTCGTCGAGCCCGCCCGCGATCAGATCTCCGGGGTGGCGGCGCTCTTCCGCGGGGTGCAGCGCGCGGTGGAGGTCTGGCGGGACAGCCGCTAGATCATCGCCGCGCGGCGCACGCCGTCTCTGTGCGCCCTGTAGAACGCGACCAACGGTCCCACGTACGACGCAAAAGGCGGGCATTCCACGCCACCCGCGCGCAGGTCCGCGGTCGCCATCGTCGTGTCGTACCGGCACGCGTGATCGAAGTAGTCGAGGGTCTCCACCGGCATCCCGAAGTAGCGCTGCACGGCGGCGGGGGCGAACACGGCCTTCGCGAGCGCCCGGGGAATCGGAACGAGCAGGAACCGCTTCCCCATCTCGCGGGCCATCAGGCGCGCGACCTCCGCGACGGAAAGAGGCGCCGGATCAGTGAGATGGTAGGTTTTCAGAGCGCTGCCCTCCCCGCGGGCGAGAACGGCCATCGCGTCGACGATGAAATCGACGGGCACGAGATTGGCGGGGTTGTGTCCCCATCCGACCTTGATGAAGACGCCCGGTGACGGCACGCGCTCCATTGCCGAAAGTGTGAAGTAGGGGCCGTCGAACTTTCCCGTCTCCCCGGTCCTCGAGTCCCCCACCACGATCGCCGGCCGATAGATCGTCGCCGGCAGCCCGCTCTTCACGACTTCGAGCTCGGCCAGGAACTTCGTCTCCTCGTAGAAATTCTTCCATCGCTGGCCGACGTCCAGGTCCGATTCACGAAACACGCCGGTCGCGGTCCCCGAAACGTAGGCGGTCGACACGTAGTGCAGGCGCTCGAGCCGCGGGGCGCGGGCGAGGAA
>JANMPI010000446.1:0-4742 GCA_031369785.1 Acidobacteriota bacterium | reverse complement strand
GCCCTGCAGCATGAAGATCCGCGTCACCGCTCCGCGCGATGCGCCCATCGAGACCAGGATGGCGATGTCCTTGTGCTTCTCCATCACCAGGAGGATCAGCGTGGCGACGATGTTGAGCGCGGCCACCATCACGATGAGGCCGATGGTGATGCCGATCGCCACCTTCTCCAGCCAGAGCGCGGAGAAGAGGCTCTGGTTCATCACGATCCAATTCGTGGAGAGGTACCCCTCGCCCAGCCGCTCCTGGACCGCAATTCCGACCTCCCGCACCATGTAGATGTCGTCGATGCGGAGTTCGACCAGGGAGGCGCGGTCGCCCTCGGCGAAAAGGCGCTGCGCGGCGGCGATGGGGACGTACGCCCACGCGGAGTCGAACTCGTAGAGGCCGCTGTGCACCGTCCCCGCGACGCGGAACCGGGTCACCCGCGGCAGCATCCCCATCGGAGTGAGCCGCCCCTGCGGCGAGGTCACGCTGATCACGTCGCCGCGCCCGACGCCCAGCGACCCCGCGAGATCGCGGCCGAGGAGGATGGGCGGGATCGCGTCGTCGGGCACGACGTCGAGCGCGGCCAGCGACCCGTCCTCCACCTGCTGCGCGAGATCGGTGACGGTGCGCTCTTCCGCGGGACGGACCCCCTTCATGGTCGCGACCGCGGAGCCGCCGGGGGCGGTGAGCAATCCCTTCCCGTAGACCGCGGGGGCCGCGCCGAGCACGCGCGGGACGGAGCGGACGGCGTCCACCACCTCGCGGTAGTTCTCGAAGGGCTCGCTGCCGCTCCGGAAGATGCTGACGTGCGCGGTGGTGCCGAGGATCTTGGTGCGGATCTCGCGCTGCAGGCCCGTCATCAGCCCGAGGGCGACCATGAGCGCCATCACGCCGACCACGACGCCCAGGATCGAGATGGCGGAGATGACGGAGATGAACGCCTGCTTCCGCCGCGCGGTCAGGTATCGCAGCGCGATCAGGAGCTCAAACGGCATTACGTCTCGTCGTCTCTCCGTGTCTCCGTGTCTCCGTGGCTTTCCTTGGCCTGTGGCCGCATGTGCGGGAACAGGATCACGTCGCGAATGGACGGCGAGTTGGTGAGGACCATGGCCAGGCGGTCGATGCCCACGCCGCAGCCGCCGGTGGGGGGAAGGCCGTACCCGAGCGCCCGCACGTAGTCCTCGTCCATCTGGTGCGCCTCGAGGTCGCCCTTCTCGCGCTCCTGCAGCTGGTCGAGGAAGCGCTGGCGCTGCTCGAGCGGGTCGTTCAGCTCGCTGAACCCGTTGGCGATCTCCATGCCGGCGGCGTAGAGCTCGAAGCGCTCGGTCGTGGTCTTGTCGTCGGGGCGCGTCTTGGCCAGCGGCGAGACCTCGGTCGGATAGTCGATGACGAAGGTCGGGTCCCAGAACGAATGCTCGGCGAGGTCCTCGAACAGCTGCGCGACGAGCTTCCCGTGATTGAGGTCCGCGTACCGAGCGGGCGTCAGCGGCGCGCCCTTGGCATTACGAGTTCCCTGAAGCGAGGAGAACGCCCACTGCTTCAAAGCCCGAGGATCGTTCAGGACGGTGGCGTCGATCTCCTTCTGCAAACGGCGAGCCGCTTCGACAATCGCGTCCTTCATCGTCACGCGCTTGAACGGGCGGCGGAACGAAACCGGCCGCTCCTTGTACTGCACGACGCCGTCGGGAGCGACGCGCGCGGCGGCGGACGCGATCAGCTCCTCCGTGATGTCCATGACCGCGACGCAATCGAAGAGCGCAGTGTAGAACTCGAGCATCGTGAACTCGGGGTTGTGCATCGACGACAGCCCCTCGTTCCGGAAGTTGCGGTTGATCTCGTAGACCCTCTCCAGCCCCCCGACCACGAGCCGCTTCAGGTAGAGCTCGGGTGCGATGCGCAGGTACAGGTCCATGTCGAGGGCGTTGTGATGGGTGACGAACGGTCGCGCGACCGCGCCCCCCGCCACCGGATGCATCATCGGCGTCTCGACCTCGACGTACCCGCGGTCGTCGAGGAACCGGCGCATCTCGGAGACCATGGCGCTCCGGGCGAGGAAGGTGCGCCGCACCTCCGGGTTCATCATCAGGTCGACGTAGCGTTGGCGATACCGGATCTCGACGTCGGAGAGGCCGTGCCACTTCTCCGGCGGCGGCAGGAGCGCCTTGGACAGGAACGTCATCTCCTTCGCCTGCACCGAGAGCTCGCCCTTGCGGGTGCGCATCACGCGCCCGGAGATCCCGAGGAAGTCGCCGCGGTCGACGAAGTCGAGGAGCTGGTAGCCGTCGCCCACGTCGTCGCTGCGGATGTAGACCTGCAGCTCGCCCGCGCCGTCGGAGAGGGTCGCGAAGGAGGCCTTGCCGTGGCCGCGGAGCGTCATCACGCGGCCGGCGATCTTCACCTGATTGTCTTCGCCGTCGAGCTGCTCGAGCGTCTTCGCGTCGTGCGCGGCCTTGATCTCGGCCAGGCCGTGCGTGCGCGGGTAGCGCGTGGGATAGGGATCGACGCCGAGGGCGCGCAGGGCGCGCGCCTTCTCGAGCCGCTGCGCGGACTCCGGCGGCCATCCCTCGACCGGAGGCGCCGGGGCCGTGGTCTCGTCCGTCACTGCTTCGCTCCCCGCGTGGTCCCGCGGATGGCGTCGAGCACGCCGTTCACGAACGAGGGCGAATCGGCCTCGCCGAAGCGCTTCGCCATCTCCACCGCCTCGTCGATGATCACCGACGCCGGCGTCTGCGGCTCGTGCAGCAGCTCGTAGACACCGATGCGGAGGATGTTGCGGTCGACGGCGGCGATGCGCTCGAAGCGCCAGTTGGTCGACGCCCTGGTGATCGCGTCGTCGATCGTCGCCAGCGCCTGCTGCGCCCCGCGCGCGAGGCGCTCGGCGCCTTGCTGCGTCTCTCCGGTGCTGGAGCGGATCTTCCAGAAGAGGCCGATGACGCGGTCCATGGGATCGCGGGTCAGATCCCACTGGTAGAGCATCTGCACCGCGCACTCGCGCGCCTTGGTGCGCTTACCCACGCGTGCCGCCCCGCAGCGATCTCATCACGTGGACCATCGCCAGCGCCGCCCGTGCGGCTTCCGCGCCCTTGTTTCCGGGGCCCGCGGCCGCGCGCGCGGTCGCCTGGCCCTCGGTCTCCACCGTCAGCACCCCGAAGCCGACGGGCACGCCGGTCTCGCGGGAGACCGCGGCCAGCCCCGCCGACGCCTCGCGCGCGATGTGCTCGTAGTGATCGGTCTCGCCGCGGATGACGGCGCCAAGGGCGACGATGGCGTCGAAGCGATCCGCGTGCGCGGCGGCGGCCGCGGCCAGCGGAAGCTCGAAGGCCCCCGGGACGTCGATGACCGCGATCGCGTCCTCGGCGACGCCGGCCTCGCGCAGCGCACCACGCGCGCCGGCGAGAAGGCCATCGACGATGGCGGCGTGGAACGCGGAGCGCAGGATGGCCACGCGCACGCCCGCTCCATCGGGCCGCGCTTCGGGCGACGTGTTCATTATTTGCCCGTGAACTTTGCCGGGCGCTTCTCCAGGAAAGCCTTCGTGCCTTCCTTCATGTCGTCGGTCGTGCAGATGAGGCCGAAGAGGGTCGCCTCGAGATACTGCGCCTCCGCGAGCGGCAGCTCGATGCCGGAGTTGACCGCCTCGAGGGTGAAGCGCAGCGAGACCGGGCCGTTGGCGATCATCTTGCGGAGCAGCGCCTCCGCCTCCGCCATCAGCTTCTCGCGGGGGACGACGCGGTTGACGAGGCCGATGCGCAGCGCCTCCTGCGCGTCCACCATCTCGCCGGTGAGCAGGAGCTCGAGCGCGCGCCCCTTGCCCACGAGCCGCGGCAGACGCTGGCTGCCCGCGTAGCCGCACATGATCCCGAGCTTCACCTCCGGCGTGCCGAGGCGTGCGTTCTCGGACGCGATGCGGACGTGGCAGGCCATGGCCAGCTCGCATCCGCCGCCGAGGGCGAAGCCGTTGACGGCCGCGATCACGGGCTTGCCGAGGTCCTCGATGCGGTCGAGGACCTTCTGTCCGCGGATGGAGCGCTCCTTGCCGTCGACGGGCGACTGCGTGGCGAGCTCCGCGATGTCCGCCCCGGCGACGAAGGCCTTCTCGCCGGAGCCGGTGAGGATCACGCCCCGGACCGCGGCATCGGCGGCGATGGCCGCGAACGCCGCGTCGAGCTCGTCCACCGTGCGATCGTCGAGCGCGTTCAGCTTGTCGGGCCGGTTGATGGTGACGATCGCGACCCCGTCGCGCGTCTCGACGAGCAGGTTCTGGTAGCTCGCCATCAGACGAGGCCCGCCATCGGCCGCGGCGGCTCCTGACCGTAGTCGTAGAAGCCCTTCCCCGTCTTCCGGCCGTGGAGGCCGGCCTGCACCATCCGCTTCAGGAGCGGCGGCGGCGCGAAGCGCTTCTCGCGGAACTCGTCGAACATGATGTTCGCGATGTAGTACGTCGTGTCGAGGCCGACGAAGTCGAGCAGGGTCAGCGGTCCCATCGGGTGGCCGCAGCCGAGCTTCATGCCTTCGTCGATGTCGGCCGTGGAGCCGACCCCTTCTTCGAGCGCGCGGATCGCGTCGAGGAGGTACGGCACGAGCAGCCGGTTCACGATGAAGCCGGTCTTGTCGCTGGCGCGCACCGGGGTCTTGCCCAACGACCGCGCGAACTCCACCGCCTCCTCGAAGGCCTCCGGCGAGGTGAGCGGCGAGCGCACCACCTCCACCAGCTTCATGAGCGGCACGGGATTGAAGAAGTGCAGGCCGACGAAGC
>JANMPI010000531.1:0-3425 GCA_031369785.1 Acidobacteriota bacterium | reverse complement strand
CGCGCGGGGCTGATGTCGATGAGGAACGGCGTCTCGTCCGAGATCGCGGCCAGCGCCTTCGGCCCCAGCGTCGCGCCGAGATAGGCGGCGATGTAGGGGAAGTGGAGGGCCCAGTTCATGCTGCCGCCGACGGCGCTCCAGACCCGGACCGCGTTCTTCAGATTCGCGCGCGCGAGCGCCGAAGCGCTCCGCTCCTCGCGGCGGTTGCGGACCGCGTCGAGGAGCGCGGCGACCGAGGTCGCGACCACCGCGTCGCTCGCCGCCTTGGTGAGGAGATCCGCCGCCCGCGGGACGAGGCCGAGCGCGTGCAGGACCACCTTGTCCGTGTTCCCGGTGCCGATGAAGGCGCAGGTCCCGCCCGCCTCGCAAGTCATCTTCGCGATCTCGGCCAGGAACCGGTCGCGATCACCCGCGGGGAGCACCGCCTTCTCCTCCAGCCGGTCGAGAAGCTTCTTGAACATCGCGTACGTGTTGCACTTCAGGCGGTGGAGGAGCAGCGCGTCGATCTCCTCGTCGTAGGCGGGGCCGGCGGTGCCGCGCAGCGCGCGGATGCCCTGCGCGATGTCGGGCGGGAGATGGCTCTCCGGCATGATGTGGGCGGGGATGAAGCAGGCGTAGAAGGGACGCTTGCCGCGCCGCCGCCGATAGGTGTCGATCTCGATCACCGCCGCGAGGTCGGCCACCGGGCGCTTGTCGCACGAGTCGAGGAGCAGCGCGGCGTCGTAGACGTGGGCCTCGATGTGCGCCACGAGGAGCGCGGTCGTGATGTTGCGCGAGGCGAGGGAGAACGTCATCCCGTAGTGGCCCTGCGCGATCCCGTCGCACACTGCGGGCTCGGTGGTCTCGAAGGGCAGCGCGCCCTCGTTCCAGAGCGCGGCCACCGCGCGCCGGCTGACGTCGTCGTCGTCGATCTGCGCCGGATGGTCCCGCGCGCCGCCCACGATCACCACCCTCGGCTCGCCGGCCATGAAGCGGCGGATCATCTCGTCGCGGCCGGGACGGATCCCGGCGCGCCGGAGCGACGCCTCCAGGATGGGCAGGAAGAGGGTGATGGGCTCCGGCTGCTCGATGACGTCGTCGCCGAGCGCCGGATCGTGCATGCGCATGGGCGCTATTGAACAACGAACTCGAGGACGTTGGAGTCGATGCCGTCGATCGTGCCCCGCACGCTGAACGTGCCGCGCCCGTCGATGTTCATCTTGAGCAGGAACGGCTGGCTGCTCCCGCGCCGGTAGACGACCCCGTTGCCGGTGTTGAATTCCATCGCGCGGCCGTTGATCAGGTAGACCGGCGGGCTGATCCAGGCGCAGATCTCGTTGCTCGCGTTCTTCTGCGTCCCGTCGACGTCCACCCGCTCTTCGCGGTGGAGGATGAACCGCCCCTGCGCATCCTGCTCGGCGTCGCGGACGTCGGGCTCGACGATGCGGGGCTTGATCGTGAAGCGCGTGACCGGACCGCGGGCGAGGTTGACGCGCGGATCGGGAGTCGGGGTGGGCGCCGGAGCCGGGGCGGGCGCCTGCGGCCCGGGGTTGGCGTCGGGACCGGCGGGCGAGCCGGAGCCCCCGCACGCGGCGACCGTGCCGGCGGCAAAGACCAGGATTGCGTAGGACCGGCGGAAGGAAGGGAACATGCGGAACCTCGTGAGTTACGAACGGCTATCGCCGCCCAGTGGAAGAGTCGATCACGGCATGGATGATCTCCGCGGCCGCCTGATGACCATTCGGACCGAGGTGGCCCAGGCGGTCGATGGTCAGGTCCTCGAAGCGGAGATGACGTGCCTCATATTCTCTCCGCATGTGGACGATGCGGGTCCGGGCGAGGGCGCCCGAGGTGAGCGGTGTCACCATCGTCTCGTCGCCCGACCAGGCGCGGCGGTCGGGGTGGAGGACCACGACGAAGGCCGCGCCCGCGGCCGCGCTTTGCTCTCCCACGGCGAGGATCAGCCGCCGCGTGAGGTCGCTGGCCCGTTCGAAGTCGGCCAGAACGGCCTGCCGCCGCTCGCCCCAGTCCTCCTCGTCGCGCCCCTCGCCGACGGTGTCGGGCGGCGCGCCGCCCAGGCGCAGGAGCGCGTTCACCAGGAACGAACGCTCCATGAGCGTCTCCGCGAGGCGCTGGCGGCGCGACAGCCGCAAGTGCGCGTCGTGGCGGGTGAGCGTGCCCGCGTCGAGCGTGAAGTAGGGTTTCGGGGACCGGCCGTCGTAGAGCGCCACCGGGAGCGCGTTGTCGAAGTAGTCGTTGCGGAGGCAGAAGTTAAGGACGACGACGCGCGGATGGTAGGCAAGGCCCTCGCGCTCGAGACGGATCAGCTCCTGGTCGGTGCCGTAGCCATCGACCCCCAGGTTCACGACCTCGAGGCCGGGCAGCGCGTCCAGGCGGTCGGAGAACGTCTCGCCGTCGCCGACGCCCGTCCCGAAGGTGATCGAGTCGCCGAGCATGAGGACGCGCGTGACGCCTTCGGGCGGCGGGCCCTCGTGCAGCGCGCCCCGATATCCGCGCGCGTTGACCGTGATCGCCTCGCCGTGCCGGCCGACGTAGCGCGCGCCCGGTCGAAGCGCCCAGCCGTAAGCCTCGGAGTAGATGTGGGGATGCTCGACGCGGCTTCGGCGCAGGAATGCCGGCCGTACCGCTCGCAGCAGGAGCTCGCCCGCGCCCGCGATCAGCACAAAGGCGAGCGTGGAAATCGCGGCCAGGGCCCACTCCGCGGCGCGGCTCGCGCGCCGCGCGCGCGGGGGTTCGGGGATCACGGCCCGATGATAGACTGCGCGAGGGGATGTGATATTCTTTCGCACTCGCCTCACCACGCCGGAGTGGCGGAATTGGCAGACGCGCACGGTTCAGGGCCGTGTTGGCTTTGGCTAGTGTGGGTTCAAGTCCCACCTCCGGCACCATAAAGACCGCCGATGCATCCCCGCTGGCTGCGTCGGTCGGCGCTCGCGCACAACGGGTACGCGTCGCGCCTTCCTCCTTGCCATCGGGGCGCCTCGGCGGTCCGATAGGTCACAGCGGAAGAAAAGATAGAGTTTGAAGAAGTGCAGTACCTCCGTGGCTAAACCCGCAAGGCGATCGAAGACACCGGTCTCGCGCGGCACGCGTGAGCGCGCGCCGGCGGGAGCGAACCTCGTCGTCGGGAAGCTGACCTCGAACGCCGGCGGGTTCGGGTTCGTCGTCCCCGAGAAAAAGGCGCCCCGCGAGGCGGACATCTACGTCTCCGCCGCCAACATGAAGGAAGCGCTCCACGGCGACCGCGTGGTCGCGCAGATCGAGCGCACCACCGCCAAGGGCGCGGAAGGGCGCATCGTCCGCATCCTCGAGCGCGCCACGCAGCGCATCGTCGGCCGCTTCGAGAGCGACGGCCCGCATGGCGGACGCGTCATTCCGTTCGACCGCCGCATCCTGGCCGAGCTCCTCATCCCGCGCACGGAAAC
>JANMPI010000496.1:0-5055 GCA_031369785.1 Acidobacteriota bacterium | reverse complement strand
CGAGCATCTGCTTCGCGCGGCTGTTGTCGCCGTCGTCCATCTTGATCGAGACGTTGGTGGGGAGCTGGTACTTGTCCTTGTCGAAGGAGGACAGGCCGACGAAGCGCGCGTCCGGGACGGCCATGCGCATCGACTCATAGGCGAGGTTGATCGAGCCCTGCTTCATGACGCTGTAGATGTAGAAGCCCCACGGGTCGTTGTCGACGAGAACATAGACGGGCAGCTCGAGCTCGCTGTGCAGCCGCTGCACCAGCCGCCGCACGCCGCGCGGGGGCTGGCCGCCGCCATGGATGATGATGCAGTGGTTGCGCTTCCAGAACTTGTCCTCGTTGAAGCGCGTCCACACCGCGTTCTTCTCGATGAGGAGGACGTACTTCGCCTCGTGTTTCTTGAAGGTGATGACGTTGCCCTCGACGATCGACGGCACCGCCCATCCGCCCGATCCCATCCGCCGCAGGTCGATGGTGTCGCCCATGTCGGTGATGGTGATGGGCCCGACCATGGCCCCCTTGCGGTCGGCGAAGAGGTGGAGCTCTTCGCGCAGCGTGTCGAGGCTCACCTCGAGGTCCTCGATGATCGGGTCCGACTCCTCCTGGTCCTCGAAGGTGTTCTGGCGCGTCTCGCCCAGCGAGTGCTTGGCCATGTAGTAGAGGTCGCGGATGCTCGTCGTCTTGCCGGACTCGATGAGCTCCTTGCAGGCCTCGCCGACCAGGAACGTCTGCATGAACTTCCGCGCCATGGAGACGTTGAAGAAGTAGCGCTTCTGCCGCTGCTTGCCGAGCTCGACGAGGCGGCGCTTGTCGCTCCAGGTGACGTTGGCCAGCGAGCGCACGGGGATGTCCAGCGACGGGTTCTTGCCCGTGCTCACCGTCTGCAGCACGCTGTCGGCCAGCTTCTCGATCTTGGCGATCGTCTTCCTGGTGGTGGCGTCCTTGCGCCGGGCCATCAGGCCTTCTCGTCCTGCTCGAGCTCGGCGGCGGTCATGCTGTGCGCCACGCGCAGGAAGTCCTTCTTGATCGGGCCCGGCTGGCGTCCCTTGATCTTGCCGATCGCGATCGCGACCTCCTCGATGTAGAGCTCGAAGATGCTGCGCCGCTGGGCCTGGTAGTCGGCGGCCTTGCGCTTCCGGATGAAGGTCGCGAGCTTGCGCCCGCACTCCTGGGCCGCGAGCTGGATCTCCTTGACGATGTCGGGGTAGTGCGCGACCGCTTCCTTGGACTCGCTGGTGAAGGGCACCCACACCGATGCGATGTGCACGAGGAGCGCCATCGGGCCGACGGGAAGCGAGCCCTTGGGCTGGCTCAGCTGGTAGTTCCGCCAGTCGGTGCGCACGATGGCGTCGGTGATCCCGCAGGCGCCGCGCTGGAAGAGGAGCGGCACGCGGTTCGCGAAGCGAAAGAGCTCGATCGTCTTGTCCGCGGGCCAGCTGCCGCCGTAGGCGAGTCCGACCTCGATCTGGAACGGGTTGCCGCGGTAGACCCTGGGCGGGCGCGTGACGGTGGCGATGAAGTAGTTGTGACCCTTGATCTTCTCGACCCCTTCTTCCGGCGGCGCGTCCGGGATGGATGGCGGCGTCACCGCATCCTCCGCGGCGCGCTTCTGGTCGACCCTGGCGCGCTTCTCCGCCGCCCGTGACGCCTTCGCCGGCGTCGTTTTCATGGCCGCGGCATCGAGATCGAGCTGGGCGTGCTCGTCGCCCGTCTCGCCCTCGCTCTCGATGACGTTCAGGAAGCTGACCAGCCCCTTCTTCATCAGCTCGTCGCCGATGGGGGAGAGGCAGTTCGTGGGCGGGCTCATGAGGCGCGTGGAGGCGATCGCCTTCTGCAGCTCCTCCGCCATCGCGCGGTTGGCGCCCAGCACGCGCGGCCGCACCGTCTTCTTGCCCCACGACGTCTTCGTCACGATCTCGTTCGCGGTCTGCGCGGAGACCCGGCTGAAGGCGGTCTGCAGGAAGCCCCGGACGTCGCGGCTCTTCGACTCCTGCGCCATCAGCATCAGCGCGCCGAGCTCGACGCCGTGCGGATGCGGCTTGATCTCGATCGCTTCCTTGGGCAGATCGCTCGTCGCGCGGGGGAAGCGGAGGGTCTCGTTGCCGGGGCCGCTCGCGGTAGTGCGCTGCGCCGATCCCACCGGCCGCGTGTAGTGGATGGTGGCGTGCGGGTTCGCGAGCGCCGTGTGCTCGACATAGCGATTCACGAAACGCTGCCCCTGCTGCCAGTTGGCGACGATCTCGAGCTCGAGGCGCGTGCCGTGGTCGAGCGGCCACTCCGCGAGCTCGGCGTCATGCGTCACCACCGGCTCGTTCTTGCGCGTGTCGAGCTGGATGTCGAACACGTGCGCCGCCTTGCGCTTGCCCACACGGCTCGTGACGCGGATCGGCTTGCCGGTGGTGAGCTGGCCGTACATCGCCGCCGCCGAGATCCCGATGCCCTGCTGCCCGCGGGCCTGCTTGAAGCGATGGAACTTCGATCCGTAGAGCAGCTTGCCGAAGATCTTGGGGACCTGCGCCTTCACGATGCCCGGCCCGTTGTCCTGCACGACGACGAGGAACCGTCCCTCGCCCTTGGTGAGCTCCGGATTCTGCTTCATCGCTTCGAGCGCGAGGTCGTGCACCTCGATCGTGAGCTCGGGGAGGATCCCGGCCTCCTCGCAGGCGTCGAGGGAGTTGTCGACCGCCTCCTTGATCGTGGTGAGGACGGCCTTGGAGGGGTTGTCGAAGCCGAGCAGGTGGCGGTTCTTGACGAAGAACTCGGAGACCGAGATCTCGCGCTGCTTCGTCGCCATCGCCTCCGCGGTGGCGCGGCGGGCGGGGGTCACGACGGCCTTCAGCACCGGCTCCGGAACCGGCTGGTCAGCGGCGACGGGGGCCACCGGCGGCGCGGGCTCCGTCTCCGTCCGGGCGGCGGGCGCGGGCGCCGCGATGGCGGCGTCGAACAATCCGAGCTGCGGCGCCTCGGCCTTGGCGGGTCCCCTGGGCAACGGTTCTGCTCCTTTGGAAAAGGGTCAGTGTACCGTACCCGATCCGCGCGCCTGGTCGGGACCGCTGCCCCGGCGGGCGCGGTATACCATCGCGCTCATGGCCGAGAGCGGACTGACTTACGGCACGTACCTGAAGATCCCGGAGCTCCTGTCGCTGCAGCGGCCCGTCGCGGATCCGCCGCGTCACGACGAGACCTTGTTCATCCTCGTCCACCAGTCGTACGAGCTCTGGTTCAAGCAGATGCTCCACGAGATCGACTCCGCCATCGTCCACCTCGACGCCGACCGCATCGGCGAAGGCACGCGGCTCCTCGACCGCGTGGTGGAGATCCTGCGCCCGCTGATCAGCCAGGTGCGCATCCTCGAGACCATGCGCCCGACCGACTTCCTCGGCTTCCGCTATCACCTCAATCCGGCGTCGGGGTTCCAGTCCGTGCAGTTCCGCGAGATCGAGTTCGTGCTCGGCCTGAAGGACGGGGACATCTGCGGGCGGTTGGCCTGCGAGCGGGACGAAGGGGAGCGCCTGCGCCGGCGGCTCGCCGCGCGCACGGTGAGCGACGCCTTCGATGCCCTGCTCGTGCGCCGTGGCCTCGCGCCGGCGTCCGCGACCGAAAAGGCCGCCGCGCCGGCTCCAGTCGTCGAAGAGGAGTGGCGGTTGAAGGCCTTGCTCGAGGTCTACGAAGGGCCGCCCGTGAACGCCGACCTGCTCGCACTCGCCGAGGTGCTGGTCGACATCGACGAGTGTCTCGCGCTGTGGCGCGCGCATCACGTGCAGATGGTGGAGCGGATGATCGGGATCAAGCGCGGCACGGGCGGCAGCGACGGCGTCGCCTATCTGCGCTCGACGCTCCCCAAGCGCGCGTTCCCCGACCTCTGGCGCGTGCGCACGCACCTCGGCCAGGACCCTGCCTAGTTCGTCACCGTGATCGACCCCTGAAGGCTGTTGTTGGTCGGCTCCCCGTGATCGTGGAAGCCGCACCGGCGCGTGGTGTCGAGCACCCCGGTCTGACGCGACTGTCCCGCGGACAGGTTCCCCACCTGGTTGATCTCGGGGCAATTGGTGTGGGTGGGGTGCGGGTCCGACGCCATGTCGTGGGGCCGGTTGTGCTGGTTCACGAACGTCACGCGGCTTCCCCGGGGGACCTGGATGTCGGCCGGCGTGACCTGGCCGTTGGCGTTGATGGTGACGGTCAGGGTGGCGACGGGCGGGGGCGTAGCCGGCGGCGCCGTGGGCGCCGGTGGGGGCAGTGGAGTGGGAATGGGAGGCCCGCTCGGGCTGCCGCCGCCGCAGGCGTAGAGGACGGCCAGGATCAGGACCGTCGCCGCTCGCATCTTCATTGTAGGTACCTTCATTGTAGTCACATCGCCCTCGTAGCCATCGTCCCCTTTGACAGCCGGCGCGCGCCGACGGTTTATGATGCGCCCATGCCCATCGGGACCTGCTTCCACCCGCGCACGTCCGCCTTGTGCGAGAGCATGAGCTGGCGCGACTGGGCAGGATACTTCGCGGTCTCCTCGTACGAGGTGCACCACGAGCGTGAGTACAACGCGATACGCAACGCGGCCGCGCTCATCGACGTATCGCCCCTGTTCAAGTACCGGGTGAGCGGCAAGGACGCGACGCGGCTCGTCGACCGCATCGTCACCCGCGACGTGGCCAAGATGAAGGTGGGCCAGGTCGCGTACACCCACTGGTGCGACGGGCAGGGCAAGGTCGTGGACGACGGCACCGTCTCGCGTCTCGCCGAGGACGTCTACCGCTGGACGGCCGCCGACCCCTCGCTGCGCTGGATCCACATGAACAGCCACGGCCTCGACGTCAAGGTGGAGGACATTTCCGACCACCTCGGCGCCGTCGCCCTGCAGGGGCCGACCAGCCGGGCGATCCTCGAGAGCTGCGTCGAGGGCGCGGACATCGCGAAGCTCAAGTATTTCCGCGTCACGTCGGCGCGCCTGGGCGGCGTGCCGGTGGAGATCTCGCGCACCGGGTACACGGGCGACCTCGGCTGCGAGATCGGGGTGGAGGTCGACCGCGCCCGCGGGATGTGGGACGCGCTGTGGCTCGCGGGCCGACCG
>JANMPI010000478.1:0-7421 GCA_031369785.1 Acidobacteriota bacterium | reverse complement strand
GTGCTCCCTCACCCCGACGGTACGTTCCGCCTCGTGTACCCCGTCCGCGTCTTCACGGGGACCGATCTCGAGATCCTCTACGTCGACGCACGGACGGGGGGGATCGCCTGGCGGCGCAGCGACCTGAAGCGCCAGGCCGCTCCCGGCCTCGGAACGGGCGTCGGCGGCGACATCAAGAAGATGAGCGTGCGCACGACGGGCACGGGCTTCGTCGCCGACGACGTGCTGCGTCCACCGTCGCTCGCCACCTACGACCTGAAGGGCGACATCTTCCGCACGCTCGACGTCCTGAACGGCAGCGTCGCACTGGGCGCGGCCGATCTCGCCCGCGACGCCGACAACACGTGGACGGACCCTGCGGTCGTCGACGCGCACACCCACGCCGGCTGGACCTACGACTACTACTTCAAGCGCTTCGGCCGCCGCGGCCTCGACGACCACGACCTCGCGATCACCAGCCTCGTCCATCCCGTGCGACGCGACGACGCCGACCGGTTCTCCGCCGGCATCCAGGACGTCTTCTTCCTGAACGCGTTCTACGCCGGGGACGGCGTGATGGTTTATGGCGAAGGGTTCCCGCCCGGGCGTCCGGTCGACGGGCAAGTGTTCGACTACCTCGCCGGCGGCCTCGACATTGTCGCCCACGAGCTGACCCACGGCGTCACCGAATACACGTCCGGCCTCGTCTACGAGGGCGAGTCGGGGGCCCTCAACGAATCCTTCTCCGACATGATGGCGACCGGCGTCGAGTTCTTCTTCGAGACCGCCGGCGACGGACTGCTGAAGGCCGACTACCTCCTCGGCGAGGACGTCATACGCCCCGGCGGTGTGCGGTCCATGGCGAACCCCTCCGCCTACGGCCATCCCGACCACTACAGCCGCCTGCGCCGCGGCACGGACGACGGCGGCTTCGTCCATGCCAACTCCGCGATCCCGAACCAGGTCTTCCATCTCGCCATCGAAGGCGGCGCGAACCGCACGTCGGGGCTCGCCGTGCAGGGCGTGGGCCCCGCGCGCCGTGAAGAGATCGAGAAGGTGATGTACCGCGCGTTCGCGTTCCTCATGCCGCCGCGAGCCACCTTCGCCACCGCCCGCGCGGCGACCCTGCAGTCCGCGCGCGACCTCTACGGCTCGGGGAGCGCGGCCGAGCGTGCGCTCGCGCAAGCGTGGACGGCGGTCGGCGTCGAATGACGATGGCCGGCGCGGCCCTGGCACTCGCGGTCACCGCGTCGCGCTGGTCGTTGCACGCGGGCGTCGGCCTCGCCACCGCCACCCCGGAGTGGCGGGCGGAGGCGCGATTCACCGAGTTCGCCGAGCCCGGCATCGTCGCCACCCGTTATGTCCCGCACTCCGCGCCCGGCTTCGAAGCGGGCGTCTGGCACGGGATGACGCCCCACCTCGGGATTGCGCTCACCGTGACGCGCTTCGACCGCGATACCGCCGGTGATTTCGTGGCGCTGCTTCCCCACCCCCTCTACCTCGCGCGGCCCCGGTCGGTGGGCGGCGCTCGAGAGGTCGGCTCCCAGCGCGAGACGGCCGTGCATTTCGGCCTCGCGTTCTCCGCGACGCGCGGAGGCATCGTCGCGCGGCTCAGCGGCGGGCCCTCCTACATTCTCGTCACCGCCGACGTCGTCGACCGGGTCTCGTACGAGCACGAATATCCCTACGACGCCGTGCGCGTCACCGGTCTCCGCCGCTCCGCGGTGCGCGGCGACGCGCTGGGCGGCCACGCCGCCCTGACCCTCGAGCGTCGGATCGCCGGACGAGTCGCGGTCGGCGCCGGAGCGCGTTGGTCGCGGGCCACCATTCCGCTGGTCCGCGGCGCGCGGCCGGATGACGACGCCCGCGAGCGCTCGGCGCGGGTGCCGGCGGGCGGCGTCAACGCCTCGGCCGTGATCCGCCTCTACTTCTGAGGCTTCCCGCGGCCGCCGTCGCTGCGGCGTCGCTGGCGCCCGCCCGCGGCGCGGGTCAGGTCCTGGGCGAGATGCAGCGCGTCCGGGCGGTGGTCTCGCGTCTTCCGGAGCGCGCTCAGCACGACGTCCTCCACCGCCTTCGGCACCGCGTCGCCCATGGGCGGCGGCACGGCCTCGAGATGGCGCATCGCGACCGCCATCGGGTCGGTTTGGTCGGCGGCGAAGGGCAGCCGGCCGGTGAGCATCTGGTACAGCGTGATGCCGACGCTGTACACGTCCGAGCGGCCGTCCACCGGCTGGTTGCGGAACCGCTCCGGCGCCATGTACACCGGCGTGCCGACGATGAAGCCCTCGAGGGACACGCGCGGGTCGGCGGCGGCCTCGCCGACGATGCGCGCGATGCCGAAGTCCAGGACCTTCGGGATCTCCTCGCCGCCCGCGAGGTGCAGGAAGATGTTCGCCGGCTTCACGTCGCGGTGGACGATATCCTGGCGATGGGCGGCGGCCAGCGCCTCGCAGACCGGCACCACGATGCGCACCGTGCGCGCGAGGGTTACCGTCCGGCCGTCCACCAGCTCCTGGTCGAGCGAGTAGCCGGAGAGCACCTCCATGACGAGGTACGCGACACCGCCGGGCGTGACGCCGAAATCGAAGACCTGCACCGCGTTTGGATGCTTCACCCGGCAGGCGGTGATTCCCTCGCGGCGGAAGCGCGCGAGCGAGTCGGGGCTGGCGTTGGCGCTCGCCTGCAGCACCTTGATCGCGACCGCGTGGCCGAGCTCGGTGTGGGTGGCGCGGAACACCGTCCCGAAAGTGCCGGCCCCGATCTTCTTGTCCAGGCGATAGCGGCCGGCGAGGGTCATCCCCGGCTGCAGGTCGGCCGGCGAGCGCATCTCGTCCCCGCTCGCCACGCCGGGGGTGGCCGCCTGCCGGATCCGGAGCTGCGCTTTCACCCGCGCCACGACGCCCGGCAGGTCGACCGGCTTGCCGACGTGGTCGTTGGCGCCCAGCCCGAGCGCCTCCACCACGTCCTCGCTCTCCGCGTGGGCCGAGACCATCACGATCGGCATCTGCACCGGGCTCAGCGTCTCGCGCACCCGGCGCAGCACCTCGAGGCCGCTCATCTCCGGCATGCTGATGTCGAGCAGGATCAGGGACGGCGGCGCCTCGGCGATCCGCGCCAGCGCCTCCCGCCCGCTCCTGGCGGTGACGGTCCGGAAGCCCTCCATCTGCAGGCGCTGCGCGAGGAGGTCGCGGATGTCGTCGTTGTCGTCGACGACGAGGACGGTGTGGTCAGCGGTTGCGGACACGGGTCTCGAAGAGCTCGAGCACCCGGCGGTACTCGTCGGCCCAGCTCGTCTCGTCCTCGAACGCGTGCCGCTCGATGGGATACACCGCGAGCTCCCAGTTCGTCTTGCGCAGCTCGATGAGGCGCTGCACGAGGCGCACCGTGTCCTGGAAGTAGACGTTGTCGTCGATCATCCCGTGGCAGAGGAGGAGTGCGCCCTCCAGTCCTTCGGCGAAGTAGATGGGCGAGCTCCTGCGGTAGGCCTCGGGATCGTCCTGCGGGACGTTCAAGATGTCCGATGTATAGCCGTGGCGGTAGTGGGCCCAGTCGGTCACCGGCCGCAGCGCGGCGCCGGCCGCGAACGTGCGCGGGGACGTGAACAGCGCCATCAGGGTGAGGAAGCCGCCGTAGCTACCGCCGTAGGTCCCGATGCGCGCGGGATCGACGCCGTGCTCCGCGACGAGGTACGCGGCGCCGTCGAGGACGTCCTCGAGGTCCTTCCCGCCCATGTGGCGGTAGATGCCGGTCCGCCAGTCGCGGCCGTAGCCGGCGCTCCCGCGATAGTCCGCGTCCAGCACCACGTAGCCGCGGTCCGCGAGCAGGTGATGGAACATGTACTCGCGGTAGTAGCTCGACCAGTACCGGTGCGCGTTCTGCAGGTACCCCGCGCCGTGGATGAAGATCACGGCCGGCTTCCGCGGATCGCGGGCCTTGCCGAGGCGCTCCGGCAGGAAGAGGCGCGCCGCGACCATTGCGCCGTCACGCGCGCGATAGGTGACGAGCTCGGGGTCGAGCCAGGGATGGCCTAGCCACTCCGCGGTGGGCGACGTCGTGACCTGGGTCGCGGGCGCTCCCGGGCGTGCCGCGGCGAGGAACACCTCCGGCGGCCGGTTCGAGGTCGAGTGCACCGTTCCGAGCCTCCGCTCGTCGGGAGACAGCGCACCCGTGTGCCATCCCGTGGTGGTGGTGAGCCGCGTGCGGGGTCCGCCTTCCACCGGCATGGTGTACAGCTGACGCTCGCCGGCGCCGGCTTCGGTCGTCGTGAGGAGGAACGTCCGTCGGCCCGGCGCGAGATCGGCTGCGCTCACCTCCCATCGTCCCGACGTCAGCGCGCGTACCGATCCGCCGTCGGCCGGGACCGAGTAGAGGTGCATCCACCCCGTGTGCTCGGAGGTGAAGAAGACGGTGCGATCGTCGGGAAGGAAGCCGAAGTTCGAGGAGCCGTACGAGCCCGTGTCGGTCTCGCGGATCCAGGCATCGTCGTGCGCGTGGTGCAGCACGCGGCTGTCGCCGGTGGCGGGATCGAGGGCGAGGATCCAGCGATCCTTGTTGTCGGACGAGATGACGTCGGCCACTGCGTAGCGGCCATCGCGGGAGACGACGGGGATCGTCCAGCGGACGTCACGATATTTCCTGGGATCGACGATCGCGGATGGTGATGGTGATGGTAACGGCGATGGCGACGCCACTGGCGACGGTCGGGGCGACGGGGCGGGGCCCGCGAAGGCGCCGCTCGCCCACACGGTCTTCCCCGTTTGCAGATCCATCACCGCGAGGTGCTTTCGCTCCTGCACGTCTCCGGCCTTCGTCCGCGCCGGCTTCATCTCCGCGTAGGCGGACTCGGTGACGTAGCGCGGCACGTCGGCGACACGCGCCCCGTCCGCCTTGTCCTCCACCAACACGAAGGCGTGGCGATCGTCCGGCGAGAGGAGCGCGTCGGACAGCGATTGCTTGTCCGTGATCTCGAGCCGCGGGGGCGCCGCCTTCTTCTTCTTCTCTTCCGCCTTCTTCCGCTTCTCCGCCGCGTCGCGCACTGTCTTCAGCAGGCGGGCCTCCTCGTCGCGGAGGTATTTCTGAGCTTCGGTGAGCGGCGGCTCGGCCTTCGCGGGCCCGGCGTCGAGCAGCTCGATGACCACGTCGGACCCGCCGTGGACGGGGACGACGTAGAACCCGTTGTCGCGCGTGAACGTGATCGCGGTGTCGCGACGCGCCCAGCGCGGGTTGCCTTCGGACTCGGTGGTCCGCGTGACCTGCGTCCGCGAGCGCGCGACGGTGTCCACGACCGCGATGTCCCCCTCGTCCACGAATGCGATCCGCCGGGCCGCGCCGTCCCAGACGCCGGCGGCCGCGGGAGCGCGCTTCCGCTCGTCGTCCGACAGGCGCCGCGGGGGCGGGCCGGCCGACACCACCCACGTCGCCGCCTCCTCTTCGTCGCGGGCGCGCCACTCGAAGAACAGCTCGCGCGAGTCCCCGGACCAGCGCAGCTCCTCCGGCGGATAGCCGACGAGCCGCGGCCCGCGCATGATGCTGTCCACGGTGAGCGCGAACGGCGGCGCCGTCGGCGTCGGCTCGGCGGCGGGAAGTGGAGACGCCGCCAGCACCAGGGCCACGGCGGCCGCGAGCGTTCGGCGTAGTGCAATCATCCCGGCGAGCATATCGCTACCGCGCGGACGCGGTGGCCGCGCGCGTGGCTTGCAGGTAGCGGCTGGGAAGCGCGTGCCCGAGGCGTGGCGCGAGTGCCCGCGACGCCGCGGCGACGGCCGCGAGATCGACGCCGGTCACGATCCCCATGCCGTGCAGCATGTAGAGGAGGTCCTCGGTGGCGAGGTTGCCGCTGGCACCCGGCGCGTACGGGCACCCGCCGAGGCCGCCGGCGGAGCTGTCCACGACCGTTACGCCCTCCAGCAGCGCGGCGGTGACGTTCGCGAGCGCGGTGCCGCGCGTGTCGTGGAAGTGGACGGCCACCTTCTCCAGCGGCATCGCACGCGCCAGCCGCCCGACCACGTCCGCGACCTGCGTCGGCACCGCGACCCCGATGGTGTCGCCCATCGAGACCTCGTCGCAGCCCAGAGCGGCCAGCCGCTCCGCCACCTCCACCGCCCGCGCGGGATCGATCGGCCCCTCGAACGGGCACCCGAACACCGTCGACACGTAGCCGCGCATCCACATCCCCGCCGCGCGCGCGTCGGACGCGAACTCGCCGAAGCGCGTGAACGTCTCGGCGATGCTGGCGTTGGTGTTCTTGCGGCTGAAGGTCTCGCTGGCGGCGGTGAAGATGGCGATCTCACGCACGCCGGCCTCGCGCGCGGCCTCGAACCCCTTGCGGTTCGGGACCAGCACCGGCGTACGCGCGCCGGCGGGACGGCGGAGGCGGCGGTGCACCTCGTCGGATCCCGCCATCTGCGGCACCCACTTCGGCGACACGAAGGCCCCGACCTCGACCACGCGCAGCCCGGCGTCGAGGAGGGCCTGGCTGAACGTCACGCGATCGTCGACGGTGAGCGCGGCGGCCTCGTTCTGCAGGCCGTCACGCGGCCCCACCTCGACCACCGTCACGCGGCGCGGCCAGTTCATTCCTCGAGCTCCACCAGGACGGTCCCCGGCGTCACCGCGTCCCCCACCGAAGCGCTCACCGACTTGATCCGCCCGTCGCGCGGCGCGCGGATCGCGTTTTCCATCTTCATCGCCTCGACCACCAGCAGCTCCTGCCCGCGCGTCACGGCGTCGCCCGCCTTCACCTTCACTGCGATGACCTTCCCCGGCATCGGCGCTTCCAGACCGCCCGCGGCGTGCGCGCGATGCGCGGCCCGATAGGCCTCCGTCTCCTCGTGCAGGACGTAGGCGGCGCCGCGCCAGAAGAGATGGATGGCATCGCCGTCACGGACCGCGTGGATGGTCTCGCCCGCATCGCCGTCGCGCACGAAGAAGGCGCCGCCTCCGAGATCCGTCGCGCTCTCGCCTTCATCCACCTCGTGCGCGTGGTCGCCGCAGAGAAGCCGCATCAGGCCCCCAGCCGCCAGGGGCCGGCTTCCACCCAGGGATCACGGGCCGCCGGACCGGCGGACGCGACCGTAGCGACGCGCCGCGAGGCCGCGAGAGCCGCAGAGAGGATTTTTTCGGGCGGGCACGCGGGATGCGGCAGAGCGGCAAGGTGATCGTCGAGGAAGCCGGTGGAAAGCGCGCCGGCCACGAACTGCGGATGGTCGACGATCGCGCGCAGCAGCGCCAGGTTGGTGGTCACGCCGAGGATCGCCGTCCGCCGCAGCGCGTCGGCCATGCGCTGGATCGACTCCGTCCGATCGGCCCCCCACGTGATCACCGTGGCCAGCAGCGGGTCGTAGTGGGTGCTCACCTCGGAGCCGGTGGCGATGCCGCCGTCGAAGCGGATGCCCGGCCCTTCCGGCGGATCGAGGAGGAGCACGCGACCCGGCGACGGCAGG
>JANMPI010000402.1:0-3175 GCA_031369785.1 Acidobacteriota bacterium | reverse complement strand
GCTGCTCCTCCTCGGCGGGACGCTGGGGATCGGCATGTCCGGCTACCACTGGCTCGAAGGACTGCCCTGGGTGGACGCGTACCTGAACGCGGCCATGATCCTCGGCGGGATGGGCCCGGTCGCGGAGCTGCGCACGACCGCGGGCAAGCTGTTCGCGGGCAGCTACGCGCTCTTCGCGGGACTCATCTTCCTGGCCGGCGCCAGCGTCGTCCTCGCGCCCATCGCGCATCGCGCCATGCACCGATTCCACATCGCGGACGAGGCGGCGCGGGAGCCGGACGATCGGTAGCCGGCGGCGTTCAGTTGGGGATCGGCCAGCCCGCGGGATAGATCGCGTACACCGTCCCGCCGGAGTGCTGCAGCCACAAGGTCTCGAGCTCGGCCCGCGGGTAGGTACGCTGCACGTCCGCGTCCGCAGCGGCGGCGGGGTCGTTGATCACCGGGTTCCCGGCGGCGTCGAATCCCACCAGCACCGTGAGATGACCGTTGCTGGTGGGTATCGGCGCCCCGGTCAGCTGACCGTTCCCCCACCCATAGCTGATGACGAGCGGGATGCCGGCGTTCACCCATCGCTCCGCTTCGGCCAGCGAGGTGAGGCGGCCGACCCACGACTCGAGGCCGCGCGTCGCGGCGAACGCCGAGTTGAACGGCCAATTCCCGTGCCCGTCGTACATGAAGTCGTAGACGCCGCTCACGGTGGCGCGCACGCGGGGCTCGCAGGCCCCGGTCTCGCGCTGCCAGTAGGCGACCACCATCGAGACCGACGTCGGGCTGCACCACACGGGGCCCCCGTCGCGGTAGACCATCTGCGAGCATTCCGGGACCGCCAGCGCGTGCGACCAGTACGCGGGGTTTCCGGGCGCGAGGGACCGCGGCTTCGCGGTCGCGGTCGAAGTCGCGAGCGCGGCGGCGCGGAGGCTTGGAACCGCACTTCCCGGCGTGCCGAAGAGGCGCACCTTTATCTGGTACGCGTTGGCGGTGTCCTTCTTCTTGTAGGTGAGCGTGAGCGTGTCGACGGAAACGGCGCCGTCGGCGTCGCCTTGCTGTTTGACGGAGTGGCGCTGTACCGCGCCGTCGCTCTCGGTCCAGACGCCGAGGTTGTACCACTTCGTCCAGCGGTCGCCGATGCGGGCGCGGACGAGCGTCTCCACCCATGTCCCCGCGGGAGCGGCCGCGTTCCAGGAGGCGATGGCGTCCTTGAAGGCGAAGCCGGCGGCGATGACGGGGCTCGTCGCCTCGCCCACGATGAACGCGCCACCGTTGTAGAAGTTCCGCCCGTGGTACCCGCCGGCGGGGAAGGGATCGGTCCTCGGTTGCGCGGTGGCGGGATCGAGGGCGAGCGACCCGTCGGAAGCGAGCGCGACACCGTGGCGCTCCCAGGCCGCGAAGCCGTTGTCCGCCGCGCGCCAGCGCGTGAACGCGGTCTGATAGGAAGGAGACGGACCCTGCACCGCGCCTATTCCCAAAACGGCCGCGCCCAGCGCCACCCACGACCGCATCCCCATCGTTCCTCCCGCCCGCCGGCGTGAAGAACCATTGGAGCCGCCGCGGCCGCGTCTGTCAACGCTGCGCGTCGTAAAGGTAGTGGCCGGTGAAGGAGGACCCGCACGCTGCGCCGCAGCGGCGCTAGCCGGTGCCCTCGGACCGCGCGCTGGGCGGGCGGCGGGTGAGCGACGCCTTGATGTAATCGCGGTTCATGCGCGCGATGAATTCGACGCTGATCGACTTCGGGCACGCGGCCTCGCACTCGTAGTGGTTGGTGCAGGTGCCGAACTTCTCTTCGTCCATCTGCGCGACCATGGCCAGCACGCGCTCCGACCGCTCCGGCTGGCCCTGGGGCAGGAGGCCGAGGTGTGACACCTTGGCCGCGGTGAAGAGCATCGCCGAAGCGTTGGGGCAGGCGGCCACGCAGGCGCCGCAGCCGATGCAGGCGGCGGCGTCCATGGCGCGATCGGCGTCCGGCTTCGGGACCGGGATCGCGTTTCCGTCCGGCGCGCTGCCCGTGGGGGCGGAGACGAAGCCGCCGGCGGCGACGATGCGGTCGAAGCCGCCGCGGTCGACGATCAGGTCCCGGAGGACGGGGAACGCCGAGGCGCGCCACGGCTCGATGGTGATGGTGTCGCCGTCGTCGAAGCTCCGCATGTGCAGCTGGCAGGCCGTGGTCGCCCGGCGCGGGCCGTGCGGGGCGCCGTTGATGACCATCCCGCAGGTGCCGCAGATCCCCTCGCGGCAGTCGTGATCAAAGGCGATGGGCGCTTCGCCCTTCCCGATCAGCCGCTCGTTGACCACGTCGAGCATCTCCAGGAACGACATGTCGGGGCTGATCTCGGGCGCGTCGTAGGTGACGAAGCGGCCCGGCGCGGCGGCCGCGGCCTGACGCCAGACATGGAGGGTCAGACGCATGAGCTTCCCGGGGGCGGTCACTTGTAGCTCCGCTGCGTGAGGTGGACGGATTCGAAGTCGAGGGGCTCCTCGTGGCGCACCGGTGCCCGGTCGTCGCCCTTGTACTCCCAGGCCGCGACGTGGGCGAAGTTCGCGTCGTCGCGCCGCGCCTCGCCCTCGGGGGTCTGGAATTCCTCGCGGAAGTGGCCGCCGCACGACTCGCGGCGCTCGAGGGCGTCCCGGCACATGAGCTCGCCGAGCTCGAGGAAGTCGGCGACGCGGCCGGCCTTCTCGAGGGACTGGTTGAGCTCGCCCCCGCCGCCGAGGACGTTGACCTCGCGCCAGTACTGCTCGCGCAGGGCCGGGATCTTGTCGAGCGCGGTCTTCAATCCCGCTTCGTTCCGCGCCATGCCGCAGTATTCCCACATGATCCGGCCGAGCTCGCGGTGGAAGGAGTCCACGGTGCGCGTGCCCCGCGTGCCGAGGAGCTTGGCGGTGCGCGCCTCGACGGCCGCCTCGACCTCGCGGAACGCCGCGTGGTCGGTGGGCAGGCGCTGGGGAGCCTGGCTGGCCAGGTAGTTTCCGATCGTGTACGGGATGACGAAGTAGCCGTCGGCCAGCCCCTGCATGAGCGCGCTCGCCCCGAGGCGGTTGTAGCCGTCATCGTAGAAGATCTACACGCCGAGCCCCTGCACGCCCACGAAGCTCCACAAGTCGAACAACTCCAACCCCTTCCGCCACACCACGTCGAGCGTGACGAGGTACAAGAAGCTCGGGAAATTCATCTCGATGT
>JANMPI010000398.1:0-21809 GCA_031369785.1 Acidobacteriota bacterium | reverse complement strand
CTGCCCGGGATCGCCGGCATCATCCTGACCGTCGGGGTCGGGGTCGACACCAACGTGCTCGTGTTCGAGCGGATCCGCGAGGAGCTACGGAACGGCAAGACGGTGCGGGCGGCGAACCAGAACTGCTTCGACCGCGTCTGGATCACGATCCTCGACACCCACGCGACCGCGCTCATCGCCGCCGCCTTCCTCTTCCAGTTCGGCACCGGGCCCATCAAGGGGTTCGCGGTGACCCTGGTCATGGGGCTGCTGGCCAACATCTTCGCGTCCTACTTCGTCAGCAAGTTCCTCTTCGAGTGGGTCCTCGGCAAGCGCGCCGTGACCACCGAACAGTTCAGCATCTAGGGGCGGCCATGGAATTCCTGAAGAACCCGAACTACGACTTCCTGGGCAAGACCCGCTACTTCGTGGGCGCGAGCGTCCTCGTCATCGTGGCCGGCCTCGCCTACATGCTGTCCAACCACGTCTACCTGGGGAGGGACGCCAAGGGCTACGGCGTCGAGTTTTCCGGCGGCACCCAGCTCATCATCAAGTTCCAGAATGCCCCGCAGGTCGACCGCATCCGCTCCGCGGTCGAGAAGGCGGCGCCCGGCGCGGTCATCCAGACCTACGACCAGCCGGCCAAGAACCAGGTGCTGATCCGCCTCGCCGGCGCGGAAGAAGCCGATCTCGGCGCGTCCGCGGACCGCGTCAAGGGCGCGCTCGCCACCGGCTACGCTGAAAACGCGGTGGTCGAGGCCTCGTCCGAGGTCGTCGGCCCCGTGGTCGGCGCCGAGCTCCGGAGGAAGGCGGTGCAGCTCACCGTGCTCGGCCTGCTCTTCCAGCTCATCTACATCGCGATCCGCTTCAAGGGCGCGGTGTGGGGCGCGGCGGCGACCGTCGCCGTCCTCCACGACGTGCTGGTCACGATCTCGATCCTCGCTTTCTTCCACTACGAGATCACGCTCAACGTCATCGCCGCGCTGCTCACCCTCGTCGGGTACAGCGTGAACGACACGATCGTCATCTTCGACCGCGCGCGCGAGATCATCCGCCACAACCGCAAGGACTCGCTGCGGAAGATCCTGAACGACTCCGTGAACCAGACCCTGACCCGCACCCTCATCTCGAACGGCACGACGTTCCTGTCCGTGCTAGGCCTCTTCCTGTTCGGGGGCGAGGTGCTGCGCGGGTTCGGCTTCACGATGGTCATCGGGATCCTCGTCGGGACCTACTCGACGATCTACATCGCGAGCCCGCTGGTCGCGTGGTGGGCGAACCGCAGCCGGGCCAATTCCGGCGGCGCCGCCGCCCGCGCGGCCGCGATCTGAATCGAGCTGGGGGGTGGAGTGCCGCACCCCCCCGGACCCCGCGCGCACCGCACGGGAGTGAATTCGCTCGGTGCGCGGCCTGTGTCCTGGCACACCCTTTGACATGGATCCGTGAACCGTTTCGAGTCGATCGGCGTCAAACTTGGGACATGGCCACGATGAGCGGCTCGTACGCGCCCGTCCCCGAGGGGGGCCGCTCAACGCATCAGCGACCCGAGCTCTTCGCGGACGCGCTCGTCGTCTCCGACCCGCCGCGGCACGGCCGCAGCTTCTCCTGGCCGATGTCTCTCGCCGGACACGCCGTAGGGATCGCCCTTCTCGTCCTCATCCCCCTGCTCTGGCCGGAGAGTCCGCCCGAGCACCCCGACTACATCCGCGCGCTCATCTACAACCCGCCGCCCCCGCCCCCGCCTCCCCTCCCCAAGGGCACTGGCCTCGTGCAGAAGACCGAGCCCGCGCACCAGGTGACGCCGGAGACACAGCCGGAGAAGCCGACGCTCACCGCCGACATCGAGGTCCCGAAGGAGACTCCGCTCAAGCCGGAGGCGCGCGAGCCGGAGACCGAGCAGGCGGGCAGCGTGAACGGCAGCGACTTCGGCGTGAACGAGGGAATGGAAGAAGGGCAGGAGGGCGGCGTCGTGGGCGGCGTGCCGGGGGGTGTCCTCGGCGGCGTCGTAGGCGGAACGGGCGACGGTCCCGTGCTCGACTACGACCAGGCCCCGCGCCCGATCAAGATCACGCGCCCGCAGTATCCGCAGGAAGCGTTCGTCAAGAAGATCGAGGGCACGGTGGAGCTCGAGATCCTCATCGACTCGACGGGGCGCGTGGTGCGCGCGCGCGTGCGCAAGTCGATCCCGCTCCTCGACGCGGCGGCGATCCGCACCGTGCAGGAATGGGTGTTCTCGCCGGCGATCAAGAACGGGCGTCCCGTATCCACCATCGCCACCGCCCCGGTGACGTTCAGGATCTTCTGATCCCACGGGAACCGGTTTCGCGGCGCCGGTGTCGAAGAAATCAGCGAGCACGAGATGCGCGCCGCGGTCTTGACACCCCTTGAAACCGCGGCCTAAGATCGGTTCGACCCGATCTCGAGGCCGTTCATCCCGTTAGCGGAGGCGTAGGATGGCGCAGAACCGGATGCAGCAGCGGTTGTTCGAGGACCTCCTGGACTCGGACGTCCACGCGCACCGTACGAAGCAGGGCTACACGCTGCCCGTTTCCATCGGCGTCCACGTCCTCGTCCTGCTGGCCGTGGTCGTGATCCCGCTCATGAGCTCCGACGCGCTCCCCGAGCCGACCTCGGTGGTGAAGGCGTTCTTCGTCGAGCCCCAGAACGCGCCCCCGCCCCCGCCGCCGCCGCCGCCGCCCGCGCCCAGGGCGCAGGTGCAGCCGAAGGCGATGTCGACGCCGCAGCCGGTGCAGGACAACAAGTTCACCGCTCCCATCGACACGCCCGACTCGGTCAAGCCCGACGAGGGCATCGACCTCGGCGTCGAAGGCGGCGTCCCCGGCGGTGTCGAGGGCGGCGTCCCCGGCGGTGTCGTGGGGGGTGTCGTGGGCGGCCTGCCCGACGCGCCGCCGCCTCCGACCGCGGTCCGCGTCGGCGGCAACATCAAGGAGCCGAAGAAGCTCAAGAACATCGCGCCCGCCTATCCGGACATCGCCAAGCAGGCGCGCGTGCAGGGCGTCGTCATCCTGGAGTGCACGATCAGCCCCCAGGGCAAGGTCACGGACGTGAAGGTCCTTCGCGGGATCCCGCTCCTCGATGCGGCGGCCATCGATGCGGTGAAGCAGTGGGTTTATTCGCCCACGCTGCTGAACGGCGTGCCGGTGCCGGTCATCATGACTGTCACCGTGAATTTCCGGCTCTCTTGAGCCGCGGCTTCGGGCATCCTGAAATCCTGTCCAGGAGGACGCTAGATGCAGTTTGATATCAGAAGCATGTTCGAGCACATGGGCGGCGTGGCCTGGGGCGTCGTCATCGTCCTCAGCATCATGTCCATCTACTCGATCGGGGTCATGATCGAGCGGTACTACGTGTACCACCAGGCCACCAAGCAGTCGCGGAAGTACGCGCCCGAGGTGGCCCGCTTCCTGAAGCAGGGCAAGATCAAGGAAGCGATCGACGCCTCGCACGGCCCCACGGTCAAGAACTCGCACCTGGCCAAGGTCCTCGTCGTCGGCCTGCAGGAGTGGCAGTACCAGCAGGAGATCGGCGAAGCGGCGCGCGACCGCGAGGGCGCCGTCGACGCCGCCAAGCGCGCCATCCAGCGCGCGACCGCGGTCAACCTCGCGGACCTGAAGCGCGGCCTCTCCGGCCTCGCCACCATCGGGTCCACGGCGCCGTTCGTCGGCCTGTTCGGCACGACCTTCGGCATCATCAATGCCTTCTCCGGCATGGCGCTCACGGGGTCGGGCGGCATCGCCGCCATCTCCGCCGGCATCGCCGAGGCCTTGATCACGACCGCCTTCGGGCTGTTCGTGGCCGTGCCCGCGGTGTGGGCGTACAACTACTTCGCGGGGAAGGTCGAGGGCTTCAACGTCGAGATGGACAACTCGAGCTCCGAGCTCCTCGACTACTTCATCAAGCAGGGCGCGTAGGAGCAGGATCAGGCCGCGCCCCGCGCGCACGGTCGCGCGCCGGGCCGGCCCTGAGGGTCAAATCATGAGCATGAACGTCGGCGGCAGCAAGGGCGGCGCCATCGCGGACATCAACGTCACGCCGATGGCCGACATCATGATCGTCCTCCTCATCATCTTCATGGTGATCACCCCGATGCTGCAGAAGGGGATCGACGTCAAGCTCCCCTTGGCGGGGAACACCAAGGAGAGGAAAGACGAGCAGAAGACGATCACCGTCGCGGTCAAGAAGGACAGCGCGACGTTCCTCGGCGGCATCCCCATGACGAACCAGCTGGACCTCGTGCCGCAGGTGAAGGAGCGGCTGGAGGACCTGCCGGAGGGATCGAAGATCGTCTACCTGAAGGCCGACCAGGAGCTGGAGTACGGCGAGGTGATGAAGGTCATGGACTTGCTCCGCGAGGCGGGCGTCGAAGAGATCGCGCTCATCGCCGAGCAGAAGACGGGGGGCTAGGGATGGGCGCTGGATACGGCAACCCGCCGCACATGTTCGAGCCGGAGCCCGGCAAATCCGCGGCGCCGCGCGCGCCGCGCAAGGCCACCCGGCGCTGGATCCTCCATTCCCACGAGGCCACCCAGCCCAAGCACAACGAAAGCATGTCGGACATCAACATCACGCCGCTCATCGACGTGATGCTGGTCCTGCTCATCATCTTCATGGTGGTCACACCGCTCACCCAGAAGGGGATGGACATAGCACTGCCCCAGGCCACGCCGAACACGCCGGAGCAGCCGAAGCCCAACGACACGAACCAGGTGGTGCTCGGCCTCGACGAGACGGGCATGACCGTCAACAAGAGCCCGGTGGGCACGATGGAGGAGCTGGGGACCCGCCTGCGCGACATCTTCCAGACCCGCTCCGACAAGACGATCTTCGTGCGCGCGTCGGGGAAGGTCCTCTACGGCCGCGTGGTCGAGGCGATGGACATCGCCAAGGGCGCGGGCGTCGAGCGTATCGGCATCATCTCCGAGAAAATGATCACCGACGCCGGCGGCGTGCTCGAAGGCGCCCCGCCGGAAGGCGCCGCCGCGCCGCCGTCCACTCCGTAGGCCTAAAACCCCCCCACGACGCTTCGAGATGGCCCGGCGTCCCGGCACAATGACCGGGACGCCCTTCGGCCCTCGTCCCGCCTCTACGAGCCGGGTGCGGGGGACGGAGCCGCCGCGGCCGCCGCGGCGGCGGCCGCCGCGCTCGCCGCTTCCGCCTGCTTGCGCAGGTCCTGGCCCTGCTTGGCCAGCGTGACCGCCTCGTCCAGGTACTGCTGCTTCAGCTTGGCGTCGGGGGTGGCCTTGGCCTTCTCGCGCATGAGCAGGCCCTTGAAGATGACCGCCTCGAAGTAGTCGTGCTTCAGGGCCAGCGCCTTGTCGACGGCGTCGAGCCCCTTCTGCGCGTACGCCATCTTCTCCTGATCGCTGAGCAGCGGGTCGCGATACGCCTTGTCCCAGTAGAAGGTAGCGACCTTCTGGTAACCGCTCGGGTCGTTGGGAGCGAGCTGCGCGCAGCGGTCGAGGATCTGCACGGCGTCGTTGAACTTCGACCGGTTGGCGCCCGTCTCGTCCTTCCAGAGCGGCTTGTTGTAGAAGCCGGCCAGCGCCCCGCAGGCCTTGGGGTCGTTGGGATTGGTCTCCGCGATCTGCTTGTACATGCGCTCCGCGTCGTCGACCTTCTCGAACTTCTCGTAGAGGTTCGCCATCGCGTAGAGGTTCTTGGCGTCGTTCGGGTTCTCCGCCACCAGCTGCTGCGCGTACTTGTAGGCGGTGTCGTAGTCGCGCTTGGGGTCGTCGGAGTAGATGGAGGTGAGGGCCGCGAGGGTGTTGAGCTTCACCTTCTTGCGGTTCTCGTTGTCCGCCTTGTTGACCTCGAGCGACTTCTGGTAGGCCTTGATCGCCTCTTCGAGGCGGGCGAGGTTGTCGGGCTGCGTCTTCCCGGGGCGGTACATCGCGTTGTGCGCGCTGCCCAGGTAGAACCACGCCTCGGCCATCTCGGGGGCGAGGCTCGTGGCCGATTCGTACTTCGTGATCGCCTTCTTGAAGTCCTCTTCCTTGTACGCCTTGTTGCCGTCCTTGAACGCCTGGCGGGCGCGCATCTCCCCGCAGCCGGCGGAGAGGAACGGGACGATCAGGATGAGCCCCAGCGCCCGTGACGGCATCTTCATACGCATCTCCATGGAAGTGACTGACTAGGAAGGACCTCGGAGGGCATCGAAGCGTCGAGTATAGAGCGCGCCATTTTCCCGAGTCAAGGAAGGCCCTAAACTGTTCTCCGGCTTCGGGTGAAGCAGGGACAAGGCCATGATCCGGTTCGAGGACATCTACGAGACCGTCCGCCGCCACCACCCGGGGGCGGACCTCGAGCTCCTCCGCAAGGCGTACATCTTCTCCGCGGTCGAGCACAAGGGGCAGACGCGCGCCTCCGGCGAGCCCTACCTCATTCACCCCCTCGAGGTCGCAAACATCCTCGCCGAGATGCGGATGGACCCCGCCTGCGTGGCGGTGGGCCTGCTGCACGACGTCCTCGAGGACACCCTCACCGACGCGGACCGCATCAAGGAGTACTTCGGCGAGGACGTCCTCCACATCGTCGAGGGGGTTACCAAGATCAGCAAGATCCCCTTCTCGACGACGGAGGAGCGGCAGGCGGAGAACTTCCGCAAGCTCCTCCTGGCCATGGTCGACGACATCCGGGTGATCCTGGTGAAGCTCGCCGACCGCCTCCACAACATGCGCACCCTGCAGCACCTCCCCGAGGAGCGTCAGGTGCGCATCGCGGGCGAGACCATGGACATCTACGCGCCGCTCGCCGGGCGGCTGGGTATGAGCAAGATCAAGAACGAGCTGGAGGACCTGGCCTTCCAGTACCTCGAGCGCGAGGCGTACAAGGACCTCACCCTCCGCGTCGCCGAGAAGCGCAAGAAGGCGACCGAGTTCATCGAGAAGGTGAAGGCGACGGTCAGCGAGCGGCTGCAGGCGGCGGGGCTCGACGCCACCCTCGAGGGGCGCATCAAGCGCCTGTACTCCATCCACCAGAAGCTGCGGCGGCAGCGGATCGATCTCGACCAGGTGTACGACTTCGTCGCCCTGCGGATCGTGGTGCCGACGATCCCGGACTGCTACGCGGCGCTCGGGGTGCTGCACAACCTGTGGCGGCCGGTGCCGGGCCGGATCAAGGACTTCATCGCCATGCCGAGGCCCAACGGCTACCAGTCGCTGCACACGTCGGTGATCGGCGACGAGGGGCATCCCTTCGAGGTGCAGATCCGCACCCGCGAGATGCACCGCATCGCCGAGGAGGGCATCGCCGCGCACTGGAAGTACAAGGAGGGGCGCACCGGCTACAACAAGGACGACCAGGCCTTCGCCTGGCTGCGCCAGCTCCTCGAGTGGCAGCAGGAGGTGAAGGACCCGCACGAGTTCCTGAACTCGCTGAAGCTCGACCTCTATCCGGAGGAGGTGTACTGCTTCACGCCCGCGGGACTGGTGAAGACCCTCCCGCGCGGCGCCACTCCGGTGGACTTCGCGTTCTCGATCCACACCGAGGTGGGGGACCAGTGCGTCGGGGCGCGTGTGAACGGGAAGATCGTCCCCCTCCGCTACAAGCTGAAAAACGGCGACATCGTCGAGATCCTGACCGCGGCCGGGCATCATCCGAGCCGCGACTGGCTCTCCTTCGCGGTTACCAACAAGGCGCGCAACAAGGTCCGCCACTACCTGAGCATCGCGGAGAAGGTGCAGGCGGTGGAGATCGGCAAGAAGCACTTCGACCGCGAGCTGAAGCGCTACGACCTCTCGGTCAAGAAGCTCGACCAGCCAAAGGTGGAGGCGCTGGCCCACGAGCTCGGCATCGGGAACAAGGTCGAGGACCTGTTCGCCGCCGTCGGCTACGGCAAGGTCTCGATGCGGCAGGTGCTGGCCCGCCTCGTCCCGGCGGAGAAGCTGGAAGCGCCGCCGCCTCCCGAGAAGCCGAGCCCGCTCACCGACGCCGTGAAGCGGCTGCTCCGCGTCGGCGAGGACCGCATCACCGTGAAGGGATCGGGCGACCTGCTGATTTACCGCGCCAAGTGCTGCAACCCGATCATGGGGGAGCCGATCGTCGGCTACATCACGCGCGGCAAGGGCGTCTCCGTGCATTCGCTCGACTGCCCGAACGTCAAGAACCTGATGTACGACCCCGAGCGGCGCATCGCGGTGGAATGGGAGCGCGGGGGCGAGGCCGCCTACGAGGTGCGCATCGCCGTAGAGGTAGAGGACCGCCCCGGGCTGCTGGCCGCCATCACCGCCGTCCTCGCCGCGAGCAACACCGACATCCGCAACGCGGAAGCGCGGACGTTCGACGACCGCACCGCCGCCATCGAGCTCACGCTGCGCATCCAGGACCTGAAGCACCTCGAGAAGGTGACGAAGTCGATCCGCGGCGTCGCCGGCGTCATCGACGTCGAGCGGCAAACGACGCTCGCCCGCTGAAGTACGCTTCACCCACCCATCGCGGAGGACACACTTGAGAAAGCACGTCATCAGCGCCGACGCCCCCAAGCCCATCGGGCCCTATTCGCAGGGGGTTGTGGCCGGAGGTCTCATGTTCGTCTCCGGGCAGATCCCCCTCGACCCGCATACGAACGAGCTCGTCGCGGGCGGCATCGAGGCCCAGACCGAGCAGGTGCTGAAGAACCTGCTGGCCGTCCTCAAGGAAGCCAAGATGGGCCCGGAGCACGTGGTGAAGACGACGGTCTTCCTGTCCGATCTCGCCGACTTCGCGAAGATGAACGAGGTCTACGCCCGGTATCTCGGCAAGGAGCCCCCGGCGCGGTCGACGATCCAGGCTGCCGGCCTCCCCCGCGGCGTCAAGGTGGAGATCGACGTCATCGCGGCGTTTTGAGCTGAGACCAGCTTATTGAGCTGGGGGGGAACGTCGGCAACCATCGACGACAGGGCCTCGCTCCCCCCAGACCCCCCAGCGGGCGCCGTCGCGCCCGCCATAGCTGATCGGGTCCTCGTACCGCCATGGCCGATCGGTGCTGCGCGCGCCGCCGCCCTCCTGATGCGCATCTTCATCTAGCCGTCGGATCGACCGCTCCGGAGGACGCACTGATCCCCGCCACCGCGATGGCATGCGCCCGCGCAATTCCCGTTCCTGTCCTGGACAGATCGCGGAGGTCGCGCGGCTATGGAATCGGCGATGAAACGGGAGCGTCGGAGAAAGCTCGCGCGGAAGGGCGCGCGATAACATCCTCGGCTGATCGCAAGGGTGGGGCCTTGCGCCGCATCGAAAAACGCGGGACGCGCGCACTGAGCACGAGCGCTCCGACCGCTCCCGTACCCCACCAGGACGAGATGAGCGCGCGGATGTGGCTATGAGCTAGCTGGCGGCGGGGGCGGGCTTCGACTTCGCGCGGGCGGCGGGCTTCGTGACCTTGCCCGAGCGCAGGCAGCGCGTGCACACCTTCACCCGGCGCTGGACGCCCTTGGTCACCGCGCGCACGGTCTGCAGGTTCGGGTTGAACCGCCGGTTGGTGACGTTGTGGGCGTGGCTCACCCGGTTCCCGAACATCGGTCCCTTACCGCAGACGTCGCATCGCATCGCCAAAGCAAACCTCCAAGGCCCGACAGGCAAACAGCAATTCTAATGAACGATTTGCAGGCGGTCAACTGCCTCCCGGGCCGGAGCGCGCGAGGGTTGCGGCGCCGTGGGCGCGGATGCTATCGTGGCCGCCCCCATGGTCCAGTTCAACTTCAACGAACGGACCATCAAGGCCAAGGTCGTCTACTACGGCCCCGTGATTGCCCTCGGACACAACGGAACCCTCACGGCCCTGGATCAGCAGAAGATCGTGGAGGGGCTCGATGACGGGCCCCTGGGGCAGGCCAGCCGGCTGATCCGCGAGATGGGCGGCTTCGTGCGCTTCGCGCCCCTTCCCGGCGGCACGTCGGAGACCCGGGTCTTCCTGCCCGCGAACTGAACCCGAGGAGGATGTCCATGCTGCTGTTCCGTGCGTGCGCCACGCCCGCGCTTCTGGCGGCGGTGATCGCCTGCGTTCCCGTCCCGGCGTCCGCGGGAGGATTTGCGCTGTTCGAGCAGGGGGCGCGCAGCATGGGGTTCGCCGACGCGTTCACCGCCCAGGCTGCCGACCCCTCGGTCCTCGCGTTCAACGCGGCCGGCATCGCGTTCCTGCGCGGGCGCCAGCTGAGCCTCGGCGGCGCGGTGCTCATGCCGCGCACGACATTCACGGGCCGCGATCCCTTTCCCGGGGCCGACGTCTCCGAGCGCACCGAGAACCGCAACATCGTTCCGCCCGCGGTCTTCTACACCCATCAGTTCTCCGAGCGCCTCGTCCTCGGCGCGGGAGTGACGCAGCCGTTCGGCGTCCGCACGCGCTGGCAGGGGCCGGAGACCTTCAGCGGGCGATTCCTCGCCCAGCGCACGGAGATCTCGGCCTTCTCGATCAACCCCACCGCCGCGTATCGCCTGGCCGACCGCCTCGCCATCGGCGCCGGCATCGACGTGCGCCTCTCGACCATCGGCGTGCGCCGGCGGTTCGCCGGCGTCCTGCCCGTCACCGGCGCGATCGTGGATGCGGCGTCGGTGCGCGTGGATGGCCAGCGGGACACCGCCATCGGATTCAACGTGGGCGCCCTGGCGCGGCCGATCGAGAACCTGTCCGTCGGCCTGCAGTATCGCCACGGCGTCGCGCACGACTACCACGGCGAGGCGGAGTTCTCGCTGCTGCCGACGGGATCGGGCGCGCTCGACGCGGCGGTGGCCGAGGTCATCCCCGCCGGGACGCTGCCCGCGCGCACCTCCCTCCGCTTCCCGGGCTCGCTCAACGCGGGCGCGGCGTACACCTGGGGCGACTGGACGTTCGCCGGCGACGTCGGGATCTGGATGTGGTCGCGGCTGCAGCAGATCGCCATCGACTTCGAGGGACGCGAAGACCTGCGCGAGGTCGTGGTCGAGGACTACGCGGACAGCCTGCAGCTGCGCGTCGGCGCGGAGCGGCGGTTCGGGTCGACGTGGGCGGCGCGCGCGGGCCTCGTTCTGGACGACAGCCCGGCGCCCGCGGAATCGCTCTCGCCGCTTCTCTTCGACGCCGACCGGAACGGGATCACGCTGGGGGGCTCGTGGCGGCAGGGTGCGTGGCGGATCGACGCCGCGGGCGCGTTCATGCAATCGAAAGCGCGTTCGACCGGCGGGACGAGCCGTGACGCGTACGAGGGAACGTACAAGACGCGCGCCACGAGCGCGGCCCTGTCCATCGGCTACGTGTTCTAGGCCGCCGTCTCGATCAACCCCTCGATCCGCCGGCGCACGCCCTCGGGCAGGCGGACGGCGGCCTGCTCGCGGCACAGGCGCGAGAGGTCGCGAAGGTCCTGGCGGATCTCGCTGCAGGACTGGCACTGCGCGAGGTGGCGTTCCACCTCGGCGCATACGTCGCCGGGCAGGACGCCTTCTTCGTGGTCCGTCAGCCGGCGGTAAAGCTCATCGCACGTCATGCGACCGCTCCTCGGAAATGTTGGGCCAGAAGGCTGCGCAACCGCATGCGGCCGCGGTGCAGGTGAACCCGGACGGTGCCGGGCGGAAGGTCGAGGATCCCCGCGACCTCTTCGGTGTCGCGGCCCTCGATCTCGCGGAGCTCGAAAACGAGGCGCTGCATGGGGGTGATCTGCGCGAGGGCCCGCTCGAGGGCTTCCCGGGTCTCGGCCCCGAGCAGGATTTCGTCCGGCGGCCGCGACCATGTGGGGGCGCCTCCCACGCGGTCGTCCTCGGAGCCGGGAGGGGCCTGGTCCTCGTCGACGAGCGGCGCCTCGCGGCCCCGCGCGCGGAGGATGTCGATGGCCTTCGTATAGACGATGCGATGCAGCCAGGTGCCGAGGCTGGAGTCGCCGCGGAACCCGGCCGCGCGCTGGAGCGCGGTGGCGAAGGCCTCCTGCACCGCGTCCGCGGCGAGGTCGCGGTCGCGCGTGATGCGCAGGGCGAGGGAGTACAGTCGATCGCCGTGATCCACGAGGGCCTGGGAAAGCGCCTCGCGATTGGCGGGGTGCGGCACTCCGCGCACCGGCGTGGTCACGCGGCCATCCCCCGGCCGAGGATCACGCGACCGTCGCCGCCGGAGCCGTTGCCGCGGGGGCCACGAGCCCCCCGTCCACGAAGCTCTTCAGCTCCTCCTTGGGGAGGGCGCCGAGGCGTTTGTCGACCGCCCGTCCGTCGCGGAACAGCATGAGGGTAGGGATGGACTGGATGCCGTAGCGCTGGGCCAGCTCCGGGCTCTCGTCGATGTCGACCTTGGCCACGGAGAGGCGCCCCTGGTACTCGCCCGCCAGCGCGTCCACCGTCGGCGCGAGGCGCCGGCAGGGAGGGCACCAGGTGGCCCAGAAATCGACGAGCACCAGGCCGTCCGCCTGGAGCACTTCGCGCTCGAACTCCGCCCCCGTCACCGAACGAACCATCTCGCTCACCGGCCCCCTCCCATCCTGTGATGCTGGTTTTCACAGCATTTGACGCCGGCCGGGCCGGTTTCGTTACAGCGGGGTCAGGCCACCCGGCTGAAGTGGTCCTGGAGGCCTTCCGCCACCGCTTCCGCGGTGATGTCCCAGTTGTCCCGGTCGAAGACGGGCTTTCCGTCCTTGAACAGCAGGAGCTGGGGGGATTCGTGGCCGACCCCCGTGATCTTGGCCACGTGATTGCTGGCCGGACGAGCCTCCACCACGCGGATGATGCCGAGCGGCAGGTCTTCCCGCTCCGCGAACTGGGCCTCGATGTGCTCGAACGCGGTCGGCGTCTTGTGGCACGTCCCCGCCTTGAAGATGGCGGCCGTCTTGTGGGCGGCCAGGAACTGGTCGACCTGCTCCGGCGTGGTGAGGAATGTAATGCGGTCTTTCAGGGCCATGAAATGCCTCCGGGGGCCATGACGAGGCCTCCAGCCATCTTAACGCCCTCTAGGACACCGCGAGCATCTTGCGCAGCACGGTGTGCAGGATGCCGCCGTTCCGGTAGTAGTTGACCTCGACCGCCGAGTCGAGCCGGGCCGTGACCACGAACGCCGTCCGCGTGCCGTCGGGGCGGACCATGTCCACGGTCACGTCCTGGCGGGGCAGGAGCGCGCCGGACAGGCCGACGACGGTGAGCACCTCGCGGCCGCTGATCCCGAACGTCGCCGCCCCCTCGCCGGCCTTGAACTGGAGGGGAAGGACGCCCATGCCGACGAGGTTGCTGCGGTGGATGCGCTCGTAGCCCTCCGCGATCACCGCGCGCACGCCGAGGAGGAGCGTGCCCTTGGCCGCCCAGTCGCGGGACGACCCGCTCCCGTACTCCTTCCCCGCGATCACGACCAGCGGCACGCCTTCGGACCGGTACCGCTCCGCGGCGTCGTAGATGGCCACCTGCTCCAGGCTCGGGATGTGCACGGTGACCCCGCCCTCCACACCCGGCACCATCAGGTTCTTCAGGCGG
This sequence comes from Acidobacteriota bacterium, assembly GCA_031369785.1. Lineage (GTDB taxonomy): Bacteria > Acidobacteriota > Vicinamibacteria > Fen-336 > Fen-336 > JANMPI01. The sequence continues at coordinate 8,417 of JANMPI010000398.1, read as the reverse complement.
ATGTTCGCGAAAGTGCCGCGGACCATCACCCGGTCGTTCCCGCGGCGCGAGCCGTACGAATTGAAGTCGCGGCGGGGAACGCCCTGGCTGCGCAGATACCGCCCGGCCGGGCTCGCTTCCGCGATGTCGCCCGCGGGCGAGATGTGGTCGGTGGTGACGGAGTCGCCGAGCACGGCGAGGACGCGCGCGCTCCGGATGTCCTCGATCGCGGGGACCTCCATGGTCAGCCCCTGGAAGAACGGCGGGTCCTGGATGTAGGTCGAGCCCTCCGTGAACGCGAACTGGTCGCCTTCCGCGATCTCGATCGCGTTCCACGTCGGGTTCCCCTCGAATACGTTGGCGTAGGTCGAAGCGAACATCCGCTCGTCGATCTGCGCCTCGAGCCGCGCGACCTCCTCCTGGCTCGGCCAGAGGTCGGCGAGGAACACCGCCTTGCCGTCGCTGCCCACGCCGATCGCGTCCTTCGCGAGGTCGATCGCGGTCGTCCCCGCGAGCGCGTAGGCGACGACGAGCGGAGGCGACGCGAGGTAGTTCGCCTTCACGTCGGGGTTGATCCGCCCCTCGAAGTTGCGGTTTCCGGACAGGACGGCGGAGGCGACGAGCTTCGCTTCCGTGATCGCGCGGTGCACGGCGTCGGGGAGCGGTCCGCTGTTGCCGATGCACGTGGTGCAGCCGTAGCCGACGACGTGGAATCCGAGCGCCTCGAGGTCGGACATCAACCCCGACTGCGTCAGGTACTCAGTCACCACCTTCGATCCCGGGGCAAGGCTCGTCTTCACGTGCAGCGGCACGGTGAGGCCGCGCGCCACCGCCTTTCTGGCCACGAGCCCGGCCCCGAGCATCACGGAGGGATTCGAGGTGTTCGTGCAGCTGGTGATGGCCGCGATGACCACCGCGCCGTGGCCGAGCTCGGACGTCCGCCCGTCCATCTCGATGGTGGCCGTGCGCGCGAGCTCGTCCGAGGCGAGGCCGAAGCCGCGGTCCTTGACCGGCGCCACCAGCGCGTCGTGGAAGGCCGACTTCATCTTCTTCAAGGGCACGCGATCCTGCGGGCGCTTGGGGCCGGCGAGGCTCGGCTCGACGTCCGCGAGGTCGAGGGACAGCGTGTCGCTGAAAACGGGATCGGGAAGCTCGTCGGTGCGGAAGAGGCCCTGCTCCTGGCAGTACCGCTCGACGAGGTCCACGAGGCCGCGCGGGCGGCCGGTGCGGCGCAGATAGCGCAGCGTCTCCGCGTCCACGGGGAAGAAGCCGCAGGTGGCGCCGTACTCGGGCGCCATGTTCGCGATCGTGGCCCGGTCGGCCAGGCTCATCGCGCCGAGGCCGGGGCCGTAGAATTCGACGAACTTCTCCACCACGCCCTTTTTCCGGAGCTGCTGGGTGACGGTCAGCACGAGGTCGGTCGCGGTGACGCCTTCGCGCAGGCGCCCCGTGAGCTTGAAGCCGACGACCTGCGGGGTGAGCATGTAGAGCGGCTGGCCGAGCATCGCCGCTTCCGCCTCGATCCCGCCCACGCCCCAGCCGAGCACGCCGAGCCCGTTGATCATCGTGGTGTGGGAGTCGGTGCCCACGAGGGTGTCGGGGAAGGCGAGCGTGCGGCCGTCCTCGCGCCGCGTCATCACGCCCTGCGCGAGGTACTCGAGGTTCACCTGGTGGACGATGCCTGTCGCCGGCGGGACCACGCGGAAGCTGGAGAACGCCTTCTGGCCCCAGCGCAGGAACTCGTACCGCTCGCGGTTCCGCGCGAACTCGATGGTGGCGTTCTGGCCGAGGGCGTCGCGGGTGCCGAAGGCGTCCACCTGCACCGAGTGGTCGACCACGAGGTCGACGGGGACGAGCGGGTTGATGCGCCGCGCGTCGCCCCCGAGCCGCCGCACCGCGCCGCGCATGGACGCGAGGTCGACGACCGCGGGCACGCCGGTGAAGTCCTGGAGGATCACCCGCGCGGGCATGAACGGCAGCTCCACGTTCTCGGGCGCGGCCGCCTTCCATCCCGCCAGCCGCTCGACGTCCGCCCGTGTGACCAGCTCGCCGTCGAGGTTGCGGAGCACGGCCTCGAGGAGGACCTTGATCGAGAAGGGCATGCGGGCCAGGCCGGGGGCGAGCCCGAGGGATTCGAGAGCGTGCAGGCGTTGGATGGTGACCGGCCCGTCCGCGGTGTCGAGGCTCGCCCCGGCGCCGAACATGTCGCTCTTCAAGGTTTGGAGTTTAACCTGCGATAGGCTGGACAGACCGTATGACGTTCAGCGAAGAGAGAGCGCGCCGGTGGCGAGGCTGGATGCCGTGGGCGCTGCTCATCGCACTGTCCATCGGCAGCGTGGCCTCCGCCGGGTACGTCGCCGAATCCGCGCGCGAGCGCGACCAGCTCCGCTTCGAAGCCGCCGCGCACCAGGCGCAAGAAGCCATCCGCGATCGTGTCGAAGGCTATAGCGCGCTCCTCCGCGCGACGAGCGGCCTCTTCGCCGCCGTCTCGGAGGTGGACCGCCCGCTCTTCCACGCCTACGTCGAGCGGCTGGAGCTGAAGCACCGCTATCCCGGGCTTTCGGGCATCGGGTTCAGCAAGCGGATCCGCCCCGAGGATTCGCAGACCCTTCCCGCGCGGATGCGCGCGCAGGGCTTTCCCGAGTTCCGCCGCTGGCCGGAGCATCCGGGGCCCGACCAGCACGCGGTCCTCTACATCGAGCCGAACACCGAGGAGAACCTCGCCACCATCGGGTTCGACATGTCCGCGGACCCGGTGCGCCGCACGGCGATGGAGCGCGCGCGCGACACCGGGCTTGGCGAGGGATCGGGCAAGGTGCCGCTGGCCCAGGAGCTCGACCCACGCCCCGCGGCCGGCTTCTACGTATTCGTTCCCGTTTACAAAGGCGGGCGGGTGCCTGATGCCGTCCCCGAGCGGCGGGCGGCCCTCGAGGGATACGTGTACGCGCCGCTCCGCGCGGACGATCTCATGTGGGGGATCTTCGGCGGCGAGACCCCGCGCAACATCGAGATCGAGATCTTCGACGGCAGCCAGGTCCGCGAGGACGCGCTCCTGCAGCGCTCCGGCGGGATGGCGCCGGCGGATGCGCGCCCCGATCCCAACCGTGTCCCCGTCACGCTGCGCGAGTTCAGCTCGCACACGACCTTCGACATGGCCGGCCGCGTGTGGACGATCCAGTTCCGCAGCGGCCCCGACTTCCCGCGCGACGCAGCGTGGCGCTTCGTACCCGTTGTCCTTCTCGGCGGGCTGGCGCTGGCCTTCGCGCTCTTCTCCATCACACGGGCGCAGGTCCGCGCGCGGGCGCAGGCGGAGGCGTTCGCCATGGACAACGCGCTCCTCTACCATCAGGCCGAGGCGGCGCGCGCGGAGGCGGAGATCGCGAACCGCGCCAAGGACGAGTTCCTCGCCACCCTGTCCCACGAGCTGCGCACGCCGCTGACCGCGATCCTCGGCTGGACCCGCATCCTCCAGAAGGAGGAGCTCGACCCGCCCACGTGCGAGCGCGGCCTCGAGGTCATCGAGCGCAACGTCCGCGCGCAGGCCCGCCTCATCGAGGACGTCCTCGACGTTTCGCGCATCATCACCGGCAAGATGCAGCTGAACGTCCGCCGCGTGGCGATGCGGGAAGCCATCTTTGCCGCCATCGAATCGGTGCGGCCGGCCGCGGAGGCGCGCAAGATCGCCATCGTGCCGATGGTCGAGGGGCCGGCCACCATCATGGGTGACGGCGAGCGGTTGCAGCAGGTGGTGTGGAACCTGCTCTCGAACGCGATCAAGTTCACGCCCAACGGCGGGCGCATCGAGGTGCGGGTCCGGTCCGGCCGGGAAATGGTCGATCTCGAGGTCGCGGACACCGGCAAGGGGATTGCCGCCGAGTTCCTTCCCTACGTGTTCGACCGCTTCCGCCAGGCCGACAGCTCCAGCACACGGGCGCACGGCGGGCTCGGGATCGGCCTCGCTCTCGTCCGCCATCTCGTCGAGCTCCACGGGGGGACGGTGCACGCGCGGAGCGAGGGAGAGGGGAAGGGATCGACATTTGCCATCCGCCTTCCCATCGCCGGCCCTTCCGCGGACACCGGCGACATAGCACCCGTTCCCGCGGCGACGGTGAGCCGCGCATCCTCCACCGGGCTGCCCACGCTCGCCGGCCTGAGCGTGCTGGTGGTCGACGACGAGGCGGACGCCCGCGACCTCATCGGCGTCATCCTGCGCAGGCGCGGCGCGGCGGTGGTGGCGGTGGCGTCGGTGGCGGAGGCGCTGGAGGCCATCGACGACCTCCGCCCGGACGTGATAGTGAGCGACATCAGCATGCCGGGGTCCGACGGCTATCAGCTGATCCGCGAGATCCGCGCGCGTGAAGGCGCGGCCGACATTCCCGCCGTGGCCCTGACCGCGTACGCGCGCAGCCAGGACCGGGAGCGGGCCCTCGCCGCCGGCTTCCAGCTCCACCTCGCGAAACCGGTGGAGCCGGACGACCTGATCGTCGCCGTGGCGGAGCTGGCCGGCCGCACCGCGCCGGCGGCCGAGGAGTCGCCGGTCACCCAGTAGACGCGCGCTCGTTGCGGGAGCGCGGGCCGGAGACGTCCGCGCTTTCGAAATCGAAGAAGCGCAGCGGACGATCGGCGGCCAGGCGGATCCCGATCCGCGCGCTCACCCCGATGCGCGCGGGCGGCGGGCCTTCGCGCAGGAACAGTCGCGAGGCGCGGGCGAGCACGTGTCCGCCGCTGTCGCTGGTGTCGAGCCCGAGGGCGCGCGCGAGCCGTCCGGGGCCGCGGCCGGCGCCGTGCGGGAGTCCCGCGACCGTCTCCGCGGCGCGGATGAGAACGCAGCCCGCCGTCCCCTCGCGCTCCACGGCGAGGTTCAGGCAGTGGTGCATCCCATAGATGAAGTAGACATAGATGGTCCCCGGCCGCTCCCACAGCGGCGCCGTGCGGGCGGTCGGGCCGCGGAACGAATGCGCGGCGGGATCGCCCTCGCTGAGGTAGGCCTCGGTCTCCACGATCCGCGCGACGCGCGGCCGGCGTCCGTCGCGCCGCACGAGCCATTGGCCGAGCAGAAAGCGCGCGGCCTCGGGCGGCGGCTGGGAGAGGCCGGCCAGCAGTCGCGCGCGCTCGGCGGGGCCGGGAAACCTCACGCGCCGATGCTGACACAGCCGCCCGGGGGCTGACACGCCCTGGCTTTCACCTTCGAGCGCCGACCAGGCAATCGTCGCCGCGACCCGCTCGCCTTATGCTCTCAAGGCTCGATGGGGAGGGCCGCTTTGATGACCTTGATGAAAATGCTGGCGGCGGGACTGGCCGTCCTGGCCACAAGCGGAGTGGCCGCAGGCGGCGCTCCGGCGCCCGGAGCGCGGGGCACCGCCGCGCAATTCGGGCGCGACGTTGCCATCCTGGCCGCGGACGCAATGGAGGGACGGGGTCTGGGATCCGCGGGCCTCGCACGTTCCGCGGATTTCATCGAGGCGCGCCTCCGCGCCCTCGGCCTCCAGCCGGCCTTTGGCCGCAGCTATCGCCAGCCGTTCCGCGTCAAGGCCGGGGTTGCCCGGGCGGCCGCCAACGACCTCGAAGGCGTGGCCGCCGACCAGTGGACACCGCTTTCCCTTTCGAGCTCGGGCGCGTTCGCCGGAGAGCTCGTCTTTGGCGGGTACGGCATGGAGGCGCCGGCGGTTGGCTATCGCGAGCTCGACGGGCTCGATCTCCGCGGCAAGGTCGTCCTCTTCCTCCGCTACGAGCCCCAGGAGAAGGACGAGGCCTCGCCCTTCGACGGCAAGCGCCCCAGCCGATGGTCGGGGATGCGTTACAAGGTCCTGCAGGCGCGCGAGCGCGGGGCGGCGGCGGTGGTCTTCGTCACCGGTCCCGCGCAGGACGACGGGCAGGATCGCCTTCCCGCGTTGCGCAACGACGGCCCGGAGAGCGCTTCGGGAATCCCGGTCCTCCAGGTGAAGCTCGCCGTCGCGCGCCGATGGCTGTCCGCGGCCGGCATCGACCTCGCCACCTTCCAGGCCGCCGTCGACCGCGACCTCACCCCGCGCTCGCAAGTGATCGCGGGCACGCGCGTGTCGGGCCGCGTGGACCTGAAGACGACCTACTTCGACGCCGCGAACGTCGCCGGCGTCCTTCCCGGGCGCGGACACCTCGCGAACGAGGTCGTGGTGCTCGGCGCGCACTACGATCACCTCGGCCACGGGGGACCGGGATCGCTCCGTCCCGACTCGCACGGCATCCACACCGGCGCCGACGACAACGCGTCCGGCGTCGTCGCCGCACTCCTCGCGGCGGCGCGTCTTTCGAAGTCGGTCACCGCGGCGCTGGACCGGCGCACGTTCGTGGTGGCGCTTTTCTCCGGTGAAGAGGTCGGGCTGGCCGGCTCGTCGGAGTTCGTCGCCCATCCGCCCTTCCCGGTCCAGCGGATCGTGGCCATGGTCAACCTGGACATGATCGGGCGGCTGCGCGAGGACCGGGTGATCGCGCTCGGCAGCGACACCGCGCCGGAGTGGAATCCCGCCCTCGATCGCCTGGTGGCCGCTCGGGCTCACCGTCACCCGCGTCGGCGACGGATACGGTCCCTCCGACCAGACGAGCTTCTACGCCGCGGGCATCCCCGTCCTCCACTTCTTCACCGGCGCCCACGACGCGTATCACACCCCCGACGACAAGCCGGCGACGCTCAACACGGAGGGAGCGGCGCGGGTCGTTGCCCTCACCTTTGGACTGGTGCAGGACTTGACGCTGGCGCGGGTGACGCCCGCGTATCGGCGCACTGGCGCGCCGCCGATGGCGGGCGACAGCCGCGGGTACGGCGCGTACCTCGGCACCGTCCCCGATTTCCGCACGATGGAGAGTGCGGAGGGCGGCGTGCTCCTCTCCGACGTGCGCGCGGACAGCCCGGCCGCGCGGGCGGGCATTCGCGGCGGGGACCGCATCGTCGCCCTGGCGGGCACGAAGATCGCGAACCTCTACGACATGACCTACGCGCTCCAGGATCACAAGCCCGGGGAGACGGTGGACGTCGTCGTGGCTCGCGGCCCCGAGCGCGTCACCATGCGCGCGGTCCTCGGCGAGCGCGGAGCCACGCCGGGTGCTTCGAGCCCGGCGCGCCCGCAGGCCGCCAGCATGCCCTCGACTCCGTCTCCCCACGGCGACGTGCCGCCAGCGGCGCGGCCGGCGATCGATCCCTTCTATGCGGGGCGCCCGGGTGCAGCGTTCGTGGCCGGCGCGGGCCGGCCGTTTCCCGCCCAGGGTGGCGAGCGCCATCTCGCGGACATCCGGCAGCTCACCTTCGGCGGCGAGAACGCGGAGCCGTACTTCAGCCCCGATGGCCGCCGCATCGTCTTCCAGTCCACGCCGGCGTCGGGCGGCTGCGATCAGCAGTTCGTGATGGACCTCGCCACGGGGGACACGCGGCGCGTGTCGACCGGCGCCGGACGCACGACCTGCGGCTACTTCGATGCGCCGGAAGGGGACCGCATCGTGTACGCGTCGACGCACGGCGCGTCCCCGGCCTGCCCCGCGCCGCCGGACCAGTCGCAGGGATACGTGTGGGCGCTCTACGACGGCTATGACCTCTGGGAAGCGGCGCCCGACGGCAGCAACCCGCGCCGGCTCACCGTGACGCCGGGATACGACGCGGAGGCGACGTGGTGCGGGCGCGGCGGCAAGCTCGTCTTCACCTCCGTGCGCGACGGCGACCTCGACCTCTACGTCATGGACGAGGCCGGCGCGACGCAGCGGATGACCACCCGCGCCGGCTACGACGGCGGCGCCTTCTTCAGCCCGGACTGCAGCGAGATCGTCTGGCGCGCGAGCCGCCCCGAGGGCGCGGCGCTCGAGCAATACAAGGCACTTCTCGCCCGGGCCCTCGTCCGGCCGACGTCGCTCGAAATCTACTTGATGAACGCCGATGGGACGAACCAGCGACCGCTCACCAGCAACGGGGCGGCCAACTTCTGCCCCACCTTCCATCCCGATGGGCGACGCATCCTCTACAGCTCGAACGCGGGCGGCGGCGGCCGGGAGTTCGACCTCTGGATGCTGGACAAGACGGGCGGCACGCCGGAGCGCGTCACCGTCGCACCCGGCTTCGACGGGTTCCCCCACTTCAGCCCCGACGCCCGCTATCTGGTGTGGGCCTCCAATCGCGCCAACCCCCAGGGCCACGAAACGAACCTGTTCCTCGCGCGCTGGGTCGATTGAGCGCGGCGATGAGACAATCCGTCGTCGCGCACCCCGAGGAGGACTGAATGGCGAAAGAGGGTCGCCCGGAGCAAACGGGCGCAGACGGCGATGCCGTCGACGAGCTGTCGAGCGAAGTCTCGCAGCAGGCGCCGGGCGAGGGCGCGGACCGCCTGGCCGCGGAGTCCACGAAAACCATCGTCGAGGTGCTGCAGCAGGTGCACCCGTCGACCGCGCAGGACCTTCTCGCCAGCCTGCCCGAGGAC
>JANMPI010000394.1:0-10338 GCA_031369785.1 Acidobacteriota bacterium | reverse complement strand
GCGGGGCGCCGACCCGGCGGCGGACCGCGCGCTCGCCGAGGAGCTGCTGCTCTCCGAGAAGGAGCGCGCCGAGCACCTGATGCTCGTCGACCTCGCCCGCAACGACCTGGGCCGCGTGGCCGGCATCGGCACCGTCACCGTCGACGAGCTGATGGTCGTCGAGGCCCAGTCGCACGTGCGCCACATCGTCTCCAACGTGAGCGCGCGCCTCCGACCGGGCGCCGATGCCCTGGACGCGCTGGCGGCCGTCTTCCCCGGCGGCACGATCACCGGGGTGCCCAAGATCCGCTGCATGGAGATCCTCGATCGCGTCGAGCCAAACCCGCGCGGCTTCTATACCGGCGCGCTCTTCTACCTGACGCCATCGGGCCGGCTCGACGCCAACATCCTCATCCGGTCGGCGGTCGTCTCCGCCGGGCGCGTCGTGTTCCACGCCGGCGGAGGCATCGTGGCCGACTCGGACCCGGCCCGCGAGTACGAGGAGACGCTGCACAAAGCGGAGGGAATGCGGCTCGCGCTCGAAGAGGTGCTGCGCGCGAGGGGCTGAACACCGGCGGCGTATACTCCCCGCCATGCTGGGGACACTGAGCCGCCTGATGGCGGCCCCGCTCGTGTGGGCGGCGGCGGCCGTGCTCCTCTGGTGGGGACGTCTCGGCGGCGACGCGCGCCGGAACATCGCCCTCGCGTCCAGCGCGGCCGGCGTGGTCTTGCTCATGCTCGCCCTCAACACGGAAGGCCAGCGCGAAGCGCCGACGACGGCCGAGTTTCTGCTGAGCGGCCGGTACGTGACCGGCCACGTCTCGGCGTCGGCCAGCCTTCCTTATTACGTGCTGACCGCGGTCTGCCTGCTCCTCGGCACCGCGGGGCTCGTGGCTCCGGATCACGAGGCCCGGCGGCTGGACGGGCACTGGTTCGCGGCCGCGGTGACGCTCAGCCTGCTCGTGACCGGGCTGCGCTTCGCGCTCGAAAAGGTCGCCGCGCCCACGACGTGGACGCACGCCGTCGGCGTCACCTGGCTGGGGCCGGTGGTGGGCGCCTACTTCCTGATGCACCTGCGCGAGCGTGGTCGCGCGTGGGCGACCCTCACCTGGCGGCTGCTCGCCTACGCGGTGATCGTGCGCGCCGCCATCACGGTGCTCATGATCGCGGCCACGACCTACGGGCTCGGGTCGCACTACGACCTCTCGGGGTTCACGCTCGTGCGGATGCCGGTGACGGGCGAGGTCTACGCGTTCGATCCGGGAAGCTGGAGGCAGATCGCGTTCCTGGGCGCGATCCCGCAGCTCACCTTCTTCGTCGCGCACACCATCGTGATGGGGCTTTTGGGCGCCGGTCTCTTCGCCCTCGCGATGAAAGCCCTGGAGACTCGCACGCCCGTCCTCCGGCGCCCGATGCTCTGGCCGCCGGCCAGCCAGGAGCGGCCGGCTTCAGAGCCGCCGATCGGCTAGCGGACGCGGCAGTTCGTCCCGCCGACCCCGCTTCCGCAGCGCTGGCTGCCGTCGCTGAAATCGGTGCAGACGAACCCATCCTGACAGTCGGCGTTCGACTCGCACCGGTCGCATTCGTTGCCCTTCGTGCACGCTGCGAACGGCATCACGGCCAGCACGAGGACGAGCAGCCAGCGGGATCGATTCATGCCCCTATGATACCCTCACCTTTCGAAGCCGCCGAAGCGCTTCGCACGAGAGAATGACCACCACCGAAGACCTGAAGGCGACCCTCAACCTCCCACGCACCGACTTCCCGATGAAGGCCAACCTGGCCCAGGCGGAGCCGAAGCGGCTCCTGGACTGGGAGCGTTCGTCGCTCTACGCCCAGGTGCGCGCCGCCCGCAAGGGCGCGCCGGTGTTCGTTCTCCACGACGGCCCCCCGTACGCGAACGGCGACATCCATCTGGGGACGGTATTGAACAAGGTCCTGAAGGACCTCGTGGTCCGCAGCCGCACGATGTTCGGCTACGACGCGCCCTACGTCCCGGGCTGGGATTGCCACGGCCTCCCCATCGAGCTGAAGGTCGACAAGGACCTCGGGTCGAAGAAGAAGGAGATGTCGCCGGTCGCCTTCCGAAAGGCCTGCCGCAAGTACGCGGAGAAGTGGCTCGACATCCAGCGCGGGCAGTTCAAGCGCCTCGGGGTCATGGGCGAATGGGACGACCCCTACATGACGATGGCGCCCGGCTACCAGGCGACGATCGTCCGCGAGCTCGCCACGTTCGTCGAGAAGGGGCTCGTCTACAAGGCGAAGAAGTCGGTGCACTGGTGCATCTCGGACCGCACCGCGCTGGCGGAGGCCGAGGTCGAGTACGACGAGAAGCACGTGAGCCCGTCCATCCACGTGCGCTTCCCCGCCGGCCCGGACGCGCAGGCGGCGCTCGAGGCACGGGTCCCGGCGCTCCACGGCAAGCAGGTGAGCGCGGTCATCTGGACCACGACCCCGTGGACGCTGCCCGCCAACCTCGGCCTCGCCTTCCATCCCGACGCGGACTACGCGTTCTATCCGGTCGAGGGAACGGCGGAGGTCCTCCTCATCGCGCGGGCGATGCGCGAAGACGCGGTCGCGCGGTGGAACAAGTTCGAAGGCACGCTCGGCGAGCCGCTCGGCGAGCTGAAGGGCGCCGCCTTCGAGGGGCTGCGGTTCCGCCATCCGTGGATCGACCGCGACTCGGTCGGAGTGCTCGGCGACTACGTGACCCTCGACACCGGCACCGGCGTCGTCCACACCGCGCCCGGCCACGGTTGGGACGATTACCTGACCGGCGTCCGCTACGGGCTGGACATTTACTGCCCGGTGGACGAAGCGGGCCGTTTCCTCCCCGAGGTCGAAGGCTTCGCCGGCCGCAAGGTCTTCGACGCCAATCCCGACGTGGTGGCCCTCCTCGAGCAGAAAGGCGCGCTCCTCGGCTCCGGCAAGGAGACCCACGCGTACCCCGTCTGCTGGCGCTGCAAGAACCCGATCATCTTCCGCGCGACGTTCCAGTGGTTCATCGGCCTCGACCGCGATTCGCTGCGCGAGCGCGCCTTGAAAGCGATCGCCGGCGTGCGCTGGTATCCCGCCTGGGGCCAGGAGCGGATCCACAACATGGTCGCGGGCCGGCCGGACTGGTGCATCTCGCGGCAGCGCCTGTGGGGCGTTCCCATCCCCGCCTTCTACTGCCGCGGGTGCAAGGCCGCGATCCTGGACGCCGAGCTGCTCCGCCGAGTGGCGGACGTGTTCGAGACCGAGAACGCGGACGCCTGGTACGACCGCGATGCGGCTGCGCTGCTGCCCGAGGGCTATCGCTGCCCCACCTGCGGGGGCGCCGAGTTCGACAAGGAGACGGACATCCTCGACGTGTGGTTCGACTCCGGCTCCTCGCACGCCGCCGTCCTCGCCCGCCGCCCGGGGCTGAAGTGGCCGGCGGACGTCTACCTCGAGGGATCGGATCAGCACCGGGGCTGGTTCCATTCCTCGCTGCTCGTCGGCGTCGCCACGCGTGGCGCCGCGCCGTACGAGTCGGTGGTCACCCACGGCTTCACCATCGACGCCTTTGGCAAGAAGATCAGCAAGAGCGTCGGCAACGACGTGGACACGCGGAAGATCGTCGACCAGCAGGGAGCGGAGATCCTGCGGCTGTGGACGATCATGGTCGACTATCGCGAGGACATGCGCTTCAGCCCGGAGATGCTGCCGCGGCTCTCCGAGGCCTACCGCAAGGTGCGCAACACCTGCCGCTACCTGCTCTCGAACCTCTTCGACTTCGATCCCGCGCGGGATGCGGTCGCGGAGGCCGACCTCGAGGACATCGATCGCTTCGCCCTCGCCCGTCACCGCCAGGTCGTGACGCGCGTGCTCGAGGGCTATCGCGATTTCGAGTTCCACGTCATCTACCACCAGGTCGTGCAGTACTGCGCGGTCGACCTGTCGTCGTTCTATCTCGACGTGCTCAAGGACCGCCTCTACTGCGACGCTCCCGACGGACGGCGCCGCCGGTCGGCGCAGACGGTGCTGCACCGCATCGCGCTCGACCTCGCGACGCTGATGGCGCCCGTCCTTCCCTTCACGTCGGAAGAGGTTTGGGCGCTGATCCCCGGGCGCCCGACTCCGTCCGTGCACCTCGCGATCTTTCCCGAGCCGAAGGCCGCGGGCGACACCGGGGACTGGCCGGACCTGCTCGAGGTGCGCTCCGTCGTGACCAAGGCCCTCGAGGAGGAGCGCGCGGCCAAGCGGATCGCGGGCAGCCTCGAGGCGCGCGTGGTGGTGCGGGCGCCGGCGCCGATCCTGGCCAAGCTGCGCCGGCACGAGGAGCAGAGCACCGTCTTCCCCGGGAACCTCGCGAACCTGTTCATCGTGAGCCGCGTGACGCTCGAAGAAGGCGACGCGGTCGGCGTCGAGGTGTTCCACGCCGACGGCGCGCGCTGCGAGCGCTGCTGGACGTACTCGGAGAGCGTGGGGCTTCTCGGGCGCCATTCCGGCGTCTGCGAGCGCTGCGCAGCCGTCCTGGCCGAAGGCGACGCCACGGGCGAGCGGGCGGCGGGATGACGGATCGGACGCGGAAGAGCGGCTTCTATCTCGGCATCGCGGGGGCGATCGTCGCCCTCGACCAGGTGGCCAAGGCCCTCGTCGACCGCTACCTCGAGCTGCACGAGAGCCGGACGATCGTCGAAGGGCTGGCCCGCCTAACCTACGTGAGGAATCGCGGCGCCGCTTTCGGGATCCTCTCCGACGCCGACCTTCCTTATCAATCGCTGCTCTTCTCGGTCGTGAGCATCCTCGCGCTGGGCGCGATCGCGGTCTACGCCTGGAAGCTGCCCATCGCGAGCCGCCTGCCGCAGACCGCGCTCGCGCTGATCATGGGCGGCGCGGTCGGCAATCTCCTCGACCGCATGCGGCTCGGGTACGTCATCGACTACGTCGACGTCTACTGGGGCCGCCACCACTGGCCGGAGTTCAACGTCGCCGACTCCGCGATCAGCATCGGGGTGGCCCTGCTGGTGCTCGACATCCTGAGGAGCCCCCATACGGAGACCGAAACCGCGAAGGCCGATATGACGCCGAGCACCGCGGGCCCGGGCGAGTAGCGGATGTTCCCGCGGCTTTTCACGCTTCCATCGTTCGACCTCTTCGGCATGGAGATCCCGCCGTTCACGCTGCACACCTACGGCGTCCTCCTCGCCCTCGCGTTCCTGGCCGGGCTCTGGGCCGCGGGGTGGCAGGCGCGCAAGGCGGGAATGAACCCGGCCGCGATCGCCGACATGGCGGTCTACGTCCTGATCGCCGGCCTCGTGGGCGCGAAGCTCCTGCTGCTGATCGTCGAGTGGGGGCACTACTCGCGCAACCCGCGCGAGCTCTTCTCGCTCGTGCAGAGCGGCGGTGTGTTCTACGGCGGGCTCATCGGCGCGCTCCCCGTGGCGTGGTGGTACGCCCGCCGCCATGCGCTCTCCGGCTGGCAGACCGCGGACGTGCTGGCGCCCGCCGTGGTCATCGGCCAGAGCGTCGGGCGCATCGGCTGCCTGGCCGCCGGCTGCTGCTACGGCCGCGCCGCCGAGGTGCCGTGGGCGATCTCGTTCCATGACGAGTACGCCGCGCGCATCGTGGGCACGCCCCTGAACATGCCCCTGCACCCGACCCAGATCTACGAGTCGATCGCCTGCCTGGCCATCTTCTTCATCCTGGTCGCGGTGGCGGCGCGGAAGAAGTTCCACGGGCAGGTCGCACTCTCCTACGTGGTCCTCTACGCAATCGTGCGCTTCGTGATCGAGTTTTTCCGCGGCGATCTGGTGCGCGGGTCGATCCTCGACGGCGCCCTGTCGACCTCGCAGTTCATCGCGATCCTGATGGTGCTGGGCGCGCTCCTGTTCGGCCCCTACGCGTACCGGAAGCAGCGCCTGACCGCCGCCCCCGCTCCTCCCGCCGCCGCGTAACGGCCTATGGCCGAGACGCGCACGGTCGACGTGGACGCGGCCGGCGCGGGCGAGCGGCTGGACGCGTGGCTCGCGCGCGTGCTTCCGGACTTAAGCCGCGCGCGCATCCAGGGGCTGATCGGCGAAGGCGCCATAACCGTGGACGGCTCCTCGTCGCGCGCGTCGTCACGCGTGCGCGAGGGACAGCGCGTCATCGTCTCCGTCCCCGACCCCGCGGCGGCGCTCCCGCAAGCGGAGGACATCGCTCTCGTGGTCGTGCACGAGGACGCGCACCTGCTGGTCGTGAACAAGCCGGCCGGCCTCGTCGTCCATCCCGGCGCCGGCACCGCGTCCGGGACGCTCGTCAATGCGCTCCTCCATCACGTGCGTGATCTCTCGGGCATCGGCGGGGTGCTGCGGCCGGGCATCGTGCATCGCCTCGACCGCGGGACTTCCGGCCTGATCGTGGTGGCGAAGAGCGACGTCGCGCACCAGGGCCTCGCTGCGCAGTTCGCGTCCCGCAAGGTCGAAAAGCAGTACCTGGCGGTCGTCCACGGCGTGCCCCGCCCGCGCAGCGGGACGATCGACGCGCCCATCGGCCGTCATCCCGTGCAGCGGAAGAAGATGTCGACGACGTCGGCGCACGGGCGGGCGGCGCGGTCGTCGTACGTCGTGGAGGAGGCGCTCGACGGCGCCGCGCTGCTTCGCGTCCGCATTCAGACCGGGCGCACGCATCAGATCCGCGTGCATCTTGCGTCGCTCGGCCATCCCATCGTCGGCGACGAGACGTACGGCGGATCGCGGACGCCCTCGTCGTCGTCCGCCACCGCGCGCGCGGCCATCGTTGCTTTCCCGCGCCCTGCCTTGCACGCCGCGGCCCTGGCCTTCGATCACCCCGTCACGGGCGAACGCCTTTCGCTCGAGGCGCCGACGCCCGACGACATCGCCCGCCTGCTGGACGCCCTTCGCGTTCGCTGAGCCATTCGCGTGTCACCACTGACACTGTGGATGGTTTATCCTTCGCTCAATTCTCGGGATATCCCCAACCACATTATTGGGATGTCCGAACGAGGGATACTGAGCGTTCGGCGGACGAATGGAGGGCAACCGATGATGCGTTGTGCAGGTGTCTTGATGACTCTTGTGCTCGTTGGCAACCCGACAGGTTACGCGGCCGAAGTCGACCAGAACAAACGTCTGGTGCGGCGACTGTATGACGAGCTTTTCTTCAAGTGGAACTTCGCAGTAGTTGACGAGCTGATCAGTCCGGACTTCATCGGGCATGAAATGCCACCAGGAATGCCCCACGGCCCCGAGGGGATCAGACAGTTCTATGGTGGCATCCGCGCTGGTTTCCCTGACGTGCAACTCACCGTCGAGGACATGATCGCGGAGAGAGATCGGGTGGTCGTGCGGTGGCGCGCGCGGGCGACACATCGGGGCGCCTTCCTAGGCGTACCTGCGACAGGCAAGGCCGTATCTTTCACGGGCATCGCCCTCTACCGCCTGTCGAAAGGGAAGATCGTCGAGCGATGGGTCGAGGTAGACCTGCTGGGCCTCAGCCAGCAGCTGCATGCGACGTCAGCGGCCCCCGGCCAATGAAAGGTCGGACGCCGCCGAACGATGCGTTGCGGCTGACGAAGCCGGGTTCGCATGGAGCCTCGCCGCTACGCGGTGTTGGGCGGGCACAAGTAAGGTCGGATGCCTAGAGAGAGGAGGGCACATGCCTCGAGCTTGGAGACGTGTTGCGGGGGGCGCGGGAGTGGCGTTGGTCGCGGTAGCTGTCTGGGCTCACGCACAGGACCGCCGCACGATCGCCCCCGATATGAAGGTCCTCCTCGAGAACGACTGTGTCCGCGTTCAGTATCACGACGTGCCTGTCGGCCAGTCGATTCCGATGCACTCTCACCCGAGCTACGTCGTCTACACGCTCAAGCCCTTTGAGGCGCGCATCACGCTCCCTGACGGAACCCAACGCATCAGTAAACGAAAGGCTGGTGAGGCGTATTGGAACGAGGCCATAACGCACTCCGTGACGAACCTCGGGACGTCCGACGTTCACAATCTGATCATCGAGCTGAAACCCGGCCGTCCTGCCACCGAGTGTGTGACACCGTAGCTGTCCTGGTGCTCTGCCCCTCGCGCGCGCAAGCGATGGAGATTCAATTCAGTGTTCGGGGGCTAGTCTAAACACCATGACAAGGATCGCCAGCACCATACTGGCTGTCTCGGCTCCTCTGGTTGTCGTGGCGTTCTGGCCGCTCTACTTCTCGCGCCCCTTCGTTGCGATAGACCTGTACACTCACTTCCACGCGCTGACGGGCTCGCTGTGGTTCGCGCTCCTCATCGCGCAGCCGCTCTCCATCCATAACCACCGTTTGGTCCTGCACCGCGTGTTAGGGCGCTGCTCCTATCTCCTTGCCCCGCTGTTCGTCCTGGCCGGCGTCCTGCTCTCGCACCACCGCCTCGCCTCGATGAGCGACGAGACGTTCGCGACGGAAGGCTATTCGCATTACCTGCCGTTCTACGCCTCAGTAGTTTTCGCCATGGCCTACGCCTTCGGCCTCCGCTACCGGCGCGTGCCGGAGGCGCACGGCCGCTTCATGCTCTTAACGGCCATCCCGCTGGTCGACCCGGTCATCGGGCGGCTCCTGTTCTTCTACTTCCCGCCCCTGCCCAGCCCGTGGCTGTACCAGGCCGTGACCTTCGCCCTCGCGACGGCCGCCGCGGGACTGCTCGCGTTCTCGTACCGGGCGCAACCGGCTGCCCGCCGCGCTCTCGCCACGTACTTCTCTTTACTGGTCGCGCTGGAACTCGGGTGGTTTACCTTCGCCCTGACGGCGCCGTGGCTTTACGCCGTCGCTTGGTTCCGCAGCCTCCCCCTGACGTGATCGAGGGGCGAGTCCGCACGCGAAGGACGAATAGGAACTGTCAAAGAGACTCATAGGCGCAACTACCGCAACGCGCCTCCGAACAACGGCATGCACCCGGCGCTCCCTCACTGAGCCTTCCCTGCACCGTTGAGCGGGGGGCCGGTCACCCGCGGACCGCGGAACAACCGCCCTCGACAAACGTTTGGTTGGATGAAACCATCCGAAGTGTTTAGCCGGACTGTTGCGTCCATCGATTGAGGACAATCGGTGTTGTGCGGACGTTAGGAGCACACCAAGGCACGATGAGAGTCCCTGGCGATCGCGCGTGGGCCATCTTCTTCTGCCGGGCGATCCTTGGACTCATCTTCTTCATGGCCGGCCTCTACAAGTGCTTCGGGATGACGCCGCTCGGCCATGCGCGTCACTTCTTCGTCGACCCCTACGCGGACACGTTCTTGCCAACATGGTCGTTGTGGGCCGCCGGTACTGCCGTTCCACTGGTCGAGCTCGTCGCCGGGTCGCTCGTTCTCGTGGGCTTCAAGACCCGCCCCGCTATGCTTTCGCTGGGGGGGGTGCTCGTCCTCGTCACCTTCGGCCACTTGCTGAAGGAGCCATTGTACGAGTTCCACACCCATGTGATTCCGAGGCTTGCACTGCTCACCGTGGTCTTACTCATGCCGCGCGAATCGGATGCCATCTCCGTTGACGGCTTCCTGCGGTCCAGGCGCTCCACGCTTTAATGCCCGAGCACCGCAAGCGCTTCCCGTGTGGAACCGCGCTTCTCGGGCGCCGGATAAGCTGACGAAGCCGGCGCTGCGACGGACAACGGACCGCGGCGCAGCGATGGCGCTTCGCCGCTTGCACTACTCTTGGAGAATCCTTGGCATTCCCTAAGGATCGCTGAACCCTTCCCTGGCATCTTTCCACCCGAGAGGTGGAACCATGGAAGCGTCTCGAGCTTTCCGATTCGTTACTCTCCTGCTCTTGGGGCAGGCTTCCGGGCTTACCGCGGAGGAGCCCAAAGGGCGAGAAAGGCTGGTATCCGGGGCCAGGATCTCGGTCGAGGCCCCCGCGATCTTCCCGAAGCGCGTGATTGCCAGGCTTGTCACTGAGACCCCCGAGGCCATCACTGTGGTGGTCGATGGTTTGGCGGGCCAGACGCGCGGAACAGTGATCGTGCCGCGTGCCTCGATCACGACGCTCAAAGTAAGCCGGGGGCGGAGTCCGTTGCTGGCGGTTTGCGGCGGGCTGCTCGGAGGCTTCGTCGGAATGACCTACGGCGGTCACCATCCTGGCCTGCCTCATCAGAAAGCAGAGATTGACGGCGGATACATCCTAGCCTTCGGCTTGGCCGGAATTGTCGGCGGAGCCAAGCTCGGTGCCCGCGAACGATGGCAGGACATCCGCCCCCAGGATGGTCACCTCAGAGTGACGCCCCAATAGTCGGTGTTCGTCGTTCGCACACCTGCGATAGGAGAGGCCATGCTGAACCGCTCCGTATTCCCTGTTCTCGCGATTTCCTGGCTGACAGGCGCCCCGGCACTTGCCGCCGAGAATCTCCACATCACCGTCGGGGACAAGCTGCG
>JANMPI010000428.1:0-2014 GCA_031369785.1 Acidobacteriota bacterium | reverse complement strand
CAGCACGCTGTGCTTGCCGTCGGAGTAGTGGGTGTGGCAGTGGACGAGGCCGTGGATGTCGCCCTGCTCCACCAGGTCGTCCGGCAGCGTCCCACGCACCGCCGCCTCGACCTCGCCCGCGTCCTCCCGCATCTCGGGCGGGATGAAGGGAAGGCCGAGATGCCGATAGAGGTCCTCCTCGGACGCAAGACGCACGCGCCTGCCGGCCTTGGTGAGCCCCTCGTCGTCGAGCGCGAAGCCGCGGCTCTCCGCGACGACGGCCAGCTTGGCGCGATGCTCGACGGTCCCGGTCGAATGATGAAGGGCGGCCGCAAACCGCGCCGGGGGTACGACCTCGACGTTCAGGTTGACGCCCGCCCCGAGGCGGATGAGCGCGCTGGTGGCCGTCTTCTCGAGGACGTTGGTGCCCAGCGCAAAGGCGACGGTGTGCGCGATGGCCGCGGCCGGCTTGCTGGCGCCGACGACGACGTCGATGGCTTCGACCGTCTCGCGCCGGCGCCGCAGCGCGCCGCCCACTTCGACGCGGTCGATCGCGAGCGAAGAGCGCAGGTACTCGAGCACACCTTCGGCCTCGCGCGTGGCCTCGTACAGTAGCGTCTCCTCGACGCGCGTCGCGAGCGCGTTGATGGTCGCCAGCAGCTTCGCTTCCGTCTTCTCGCCGAAGCCGGGGACCGTGCGCAGCCGGCCCGCCTCCGCCGCCGCCTTCAGCTCGTCCAGGGTGGTGATCCCCAGCGCCTCTTGCACGGCCTTGATCTTCGCCACGCTCAGCACCGGCTGCAGCTCGAGGACGCCCGCGGGCATCTTCGCCTTCAGCTTCTCGAGCTGCGCGCTGCGACCGGTGGTCGCGATCTCGGTGATGGTGGCGGCGAGGGCCGCGCCGATGCCCGGCACTTCGGTGAGCCGCCCATCGCGGGCCAGCACCGTCACGTCCTCGCGCAGGACCTCGACCGCGCGCGCGCCGCGCTCGTAGGCGCGGACCTTGAACGTGTTCGCGCCCTCGGCCTCGAGGAGGAGACCTATCTCCCGGAGCGCCCGCGCGACCTCGAACTTGTCGGCCATCGCCTAGTGCGGCGCGGTGGCGGGCGCCGGCGCTCCGGCCGCGGGCGGCGGGCCGACCGGGGGCAGGCCCAGCTTGGCCGCCTCGCGGTCCACCGTCTGCACGAAGTCGTTGAGGCGCGGCAGGCGGCGCCCGTTGATGAAGACCGTCGGCGTCGCTTCGACGTTGCCCTGCTTGGCCTCCTGCAGCTCCGCGTTCAGCTTGTCCCGCGCGCTCGCGCTCGTCAGGCACGCCGACAGCGCGGGGCCATCGAGGCCGGCCCCGACCGCGATCGCCACGACCTCCGCGGGCCCGGGATTGGACAGCGGTCCGCCGAAGACACGGTCGTGATACGCCCAGAACTTTCCCTGCTCCTGCGCGCACACCGCCCCGAGGGCCAGGTTGCAGGCGCCGGGATGGATGGTTCGCGACACCTGTGGATTGCAGGACTGCTCGAGCGGGTAGTTCTTGAAGTAGAGGACGACCCGGTCCCCGGCCGCGGGGACGTAGCTCGCGAACGCACCGGCGATGTTCCGGCAATACGGGCAGAGGAAGTCGGAGAACTCGACGATCCGGATCGGCGCCACCGCCGGTCCCTTGAAGGGAGTCGTGCCGAGGCTGAAGTTCTGCACCGCCGCCTGCTCGTACTCGCGGTTGGCCTTTTCCGTGAAGTAGTCCTCGAGCTTCTTGGGGTCGTCGAGGATCGCCTGCAGGCGCAGTGCTTCCTGCTGGAAGCGCTGGGCGTCGCTGCCCGCCGGGAGCGAAGGCGCGGCGCTCGTCCCGAGCGCCGGAGGAGCGGACGCCGCGGCCGCGGTGGCGCGCGCGGCGAGGGCCATGTCGAACGCGAGGACGCCGCCGATGACGGCGAGGGTGCCGAGCCCCCAGCCCGCGATCGCGACGCGTCCCTCGTTGTAGCGGAACCCGGTGCCGACCGACGCGCCGTGGCGCCGCGTGGGGAGCATCAGCATGAAGGCGAGC
>JANMPI010000374.1:0-4398 GCA_031369785.1 Acidobacteriota bacterium | reverse complement strand
GAGGTCGTAGGACGCTTTCAGGCGCACGCGTAATCCCATGGGCGGAAGGTTGGTGTCGGTGCTGCTGCTCGCGTAGTGGGTGGCGGGATGGACGTAGGCCCGCTGCGTCCGGCGGACGGTGAAGCGGAGGGCGTGGCGGATCTCCCCCGCCAGGACCTCGTCGCGGCGTACGAGGCCGGGCAGGATGGGCAGGCCGGCGGCGTCGGCGCTCGTCCAGCCGTCGGGGCGCAGCGCGTTCGAGCCGAGGTCGAAGATTGCCCCCGACCCGCAGCGCCACCCCGGGCCCACGTATCGCGAGTCGAAGGTCTCGTACAGCCGGCACGCGCCGCGGTCCAGCACGAGGACGTGGCGGTCGCCGCCCGCCTCGACGGGCGCATCGCGCGGAAAAGGGTAAGGCCCGGGATCGCTCTCGTCGCCGTAGTCGAAGGCCATGGGAACGCGGGCCTGCGTGCCCGGAACCGACGTCCAGGGAATCCCGTACGCCGGGTTGGCGCCGAAGTCCGGGTGCAGGGTCCTGCTCGCGCCGATGCTCGCGATGTAGGTGTCGGAGAGCGGGTCCACGGGGTCGCCGGAGACGTCGCGGTTCCACGCGTTGTCGGCGGGAAACACGGCGCAGCCCACGAGCACCGGGCTGCTCGTGGCGGGCCCGGCCGCTGGGGGGAGTCGAGACGTCGTTCCCGCAGGCGACCCTCCGCAACCGATCAGGACGCCGGCCAGCGAACAGGCCGCGGCCGCCCTCAAACGAGCACCGGAAGCGCTTCGAGTCCCCGCAACGGCAGCAGTTTCCGCCAGCGCAGTGCGCTCGCCGGCAGCGCGAGGCGCAGGGCCGGGAAGCGACGGAAGAGAGTAGTCAGCGCGATCGCGCCCTCCATCCGGGCGAGCGGAGCGCCGAGGCAGAAGTGGATGCCCTGCCCGAACGAAAGGTGGCGGTTCGGGTCGCGGGTGATGTCGAACACATCGGGCTCGGGAAACTGCGTCTCGTCGCGGTTGGCCGAGCCCACGACGACGGACAGCAGCTCGCCGCGCCGGATGGTCACCGACCCGATGGCGAGGTCCTCCCGCGCGACCCGGGGAGGCGTCATCTCCAGCGGGCTCGTGAAGCGCAGCACCTCCTCGACCGCCGACGCCGACAGGGACGGATCCTCGACGAAGCGGGCGCGCTGCGCGGGGTGCTCCAAGAGCGCGAGCGCGCCGCTCGCGATCAGGTTGATCGTCGTCTCGTAGCCGGCGAGGAGGAGGAGCAGCGACATGCCCATGAGCTCCCTCTCGGTCAGGCGGTCGCCGGCGTCCTCGGCTTGGACGAGCGCGCTCACCAGGTCGTCCCCGGGCTGGGCGCGGCGGTCGGCGAACAGCTTTCGGAAGTAGCGCATGACCAGCCAGAGATGCGGCAGCGCGAACGCAACGTCCGCCAGGCGCGTGGGCGCGCCGATGGAGAGCGCGCCGCGGGCCAGGGTGTGGAAGCGCCGGCGATCGCCCTCCGGGATGCCCAGCATCTCCGAGATGACGGTCAGGGGCACGGGAAGCGCGTAGTCGCGCACCAGGTCGAACGGCGCGCCCGGCCGGACGGCGCCCAGGAGGTCGTCGCACACCCGTTGCACCCGGCCCCGGAGCCCCTCGATGCGGCGCGGCGTGAAGGCCTTGCTCACCAGCGAGCGCAGCCGCGTATGGTCGGGCGGATCGCGGTTCAGCATGTGGTCGAGGATGGGCGACGCGAAGCGGGGGATGTACGGGAGCTTCGCGGTCACGTCCATCGAGATCCGCGGGTCTTTGAAGACGGCCACGCCGTCGTCGTACCGGGTGACCAGCCAGCCCTTGACCATCACCGACGACACGCGAACGACGGGCTCTTCCTTCCGCAGCCGCGCGTAGAACGGATAGGGGTTGGCCTTGAACTCCGGCCGGGCAAGATCGCGCGCCTTCAGCACCGCGCCCATGGAAGTGGGCGCGAGTCTAGCGCAGGGCGTCCTCGAGGGCGGTCGAGGCGTCGGTCTTCTCGTCGCGATACTTGACGATCACCGGCGTGTAGAGCGCGATGCCGTGCTTCTCCGCGAACGCATCGGCGCTGCGCCGCGATCCCGGCACGACCACGGCGCCCTCCGGAATCCGCAGCGGCTGATCGGGCGTGCGGCGGTACGTCGTCTTCCGCGGAAGGTCGTAGACGGTGACGGAGCCGGTGAGGATCACCCCCGAGCCGAGCACCGCGCGGCGGCCGACCTGCGCGCCCTCGTAGACGCCGCAATTGCCGCCCACCAGCACCTCGTCCTCGATGATGACGGGCACCGCGCCCACCGGCTCCAGCACGCCACCGATCATCGCCCCCGCGGAGAGATGGACCCGCCGTCCGACCTGCGCGCAGGAGCCGACGAGCGCGTGGGAGTCGACCATCGATCCTTCGCCGACGTAGGCGCCCACGTTGACGTAGGCCGGGGGCACGACCACCACCCCGCGCGCGACGTAGGCGCCGGAGCGGATCGCGGAGCCGCCGGGAATGAGGCGCACGCCGTCGGCGAGGCTCAGGCTCCGGGGCAGGAACGTGTCGTTGTCGAAGAAGCGCAGCGGGCCCGCGGCCGGCGTCTCGACCAGCCGGCCGAGCCGAAAGCCGAGCAGGATCCCCTTCTTCACCCACGTGTTCACCGTCCAGCCGTCGGGACCGGGCTGCGCGGCGCGCACCTCGCCGGACTCGAGGGCGGCCATCAGGCGGTCGAACGCGGCGCGGGCTTCGTCCCCGAGCGCATCGGCCGGGAGCGCGTGCCAGCCCTCGATCTGGGCGGCCAGATCGCCCGTGCTCACGACAGCAGGCCGAGAGCGGTCAGCTCCGCGCGCAGCGCCTGCTTGGTGGCTTCCGTGGGCGGGCACATCGGAAGGCGGAAGCTGTCCGCGCACAGGCCCATGAGCGCGAGGGACGACTTCACCGGCGCGGGATTCGACTCGACGAAGTTCAGGTTCATGAGGCGCAGGTACTTGAAGTGGATTCGCCGGGCCTCGGACCAGTCGCCGCGCGCGCAGGCCGCGGTCAGGTCGCGCATCGGCCCCGGGATCTGGTTCGCGGCCACCGAGATGACGCCTTCGCCGCCCAGGGCCATGAACGCGAGCGTCAACGCGTCGTCTCCGGACAGGACCTCGAACCCCTTCGGCCGGTCGCGCAGGATGTCCATGACCTGGCCCAGGTTTCCCGACGCCTCCTTCACGGCGGCGACATTCTCGTGCTCTGCGATGCGCAGCAGCGTCTTCGTGTCGATGTTGCTGCCGGTGCGCCCGGGAACGTTGTAGACGACGATCGGCCGCGGGCTCGCGTCCGCGATAGCGCTGAAATGACGGTAGAAGCCTTCCGGGGTCGGCTTGTTGTAGTACGGACCGACGGAGAGGATGCCGTCTGCGCCGAGGCCGGCCATTACGCGGGAGCGGTCCATGGCGATCCTGGTGTCGTTGCTGCCCGCGCCGGCCAGCACGGGGACCGCGCCTTTCGACTCCGCCACCGTGATCGCGACCACGCGCTCCTGCTCGGCGGCAGTCATGGTGGCGCTCTCGCCGGTGGTGCCGCAGGGGACGAGGACGTCGATGCCCGCCTCGATCTGGCGTCGCACCAATCGCCGCAGCGCGGCCTCGTCGAGCGCGCCGTCGGGCGTGAAGGGAGTGACGAGCGCGGTGCCGGCGCCGGCGAACGATCGTGTCATCGGCAGGACGCTCCCCTCTCCGTCAATTCTCGCACTTGACGTAACCCAAAGCGCAGAGCCGCTCGCGCGCCTCCGGGGACATCGGCAGCTCGCCGGCCTTGCCTTCCAGCAAGGGTCGCGTGCGCGCCCATTCCGCATCCGCCCGGCCCTGGAACAGCTCCAGCTCGCGGCGCGCCACGCGCAGCGGCTCCGGATTCGCGCGCGAGGCATCCCGCGTCTCCCCGGGATCGGACGCGCGGTCGTAGAGCGCCAGCTTCCGGGAGCGGCCCGCGGGAGTCGCCACCAGGCGGAAGCGCTCGTCCCACGTGGCGGTGAGGTTCCGCTCGTTCTCACCGAAGAGCCGTGCCGCCGCCGGCTGCTCGTGCCCCTTCGCCTGGGCCAGCAGGCTGACGCCGGCGAGGTCCGGCGGGTAGGAGACTTTCAGGGCGTCGAGGACGGTGGGGAGGACGTCGAGCGTGCTGGCCAGCGCACGGCTGCGCACGCCAGCACGCTGGACGTCCTGCCGACCATCCTCGACGCCCTGAAGGTTTCGTACCCGCCGGACCTCGCAGGCGTGAGCCTGCTGGCGCAGGCGAAGGGGCACGAGCAGCCGGCGGCCGTGCGCCTCTTCGGCGAGAACGAGCGGAACCTCACCGCCACCTGGGACGAGCGCTTCCGCCTCGTGGCCACGCCCGCCGCCGCGTCGCAGAGGCTGGCGCTCTACGACCGCGCGTCCGATCCCGGG
>JANMPI010000356.1:0-15704 GCA_031369785.1 Acidobacteriota bacterium | reverse complement strand
CGCCGCAGAACCGCCGTCAGCGGCTGGGGCCCATCGTGGTGTGGACGCTCGGCCCCCGGCGGCTGGGTCTCCGCGAGCCCACGGTCGTCGCGTCCGTCTTCCGCTATCTCGAGGACCCGTCGAAGGAGGGCGATGTCGGAGGGTTCGTGGCCCTCAGCTTCCGCCTCGGGGCGCGGTAAGATCGCGCCATGCGCCAACTTCCCAAGGCATTCCGCGCCGCTTTGATCGTGTCGGCCTGCACCCTCGCGCCGATCACGGCGGGAGCGGAAGTGATCCGGGGAGGCCGGCTGCCGGTGCCGCTGCCGCTTTTGCCCCCGAGCAACTGGTGGAACCTCGACATCAGCGCGGCGCCCCTCGATCCTGGCTCCGCGGGCTACATCACGTTCATCTCGCCGGCGCGCCAGCTCCACCCCGATTTCGGCGGCGACGACCCGACCCCGCCGCTGATCTACGGCATGCCCTACATCGTGGTGGACGGCGGCCAGCCGAAGAAGACGGTGCAGTTCGTCTACGCGGACGAGAGCGACGGCGTCGACCACGCGACCGGCATCAGCTTTCCCTTCTACCCGATCCCCGACGAGGCGATCAGCCAGCCGCGCTACATCGAAGGCGGATACCCCGGCAACCAGGACTGCGGGGGCGGCGACCGCCACATGCTGCTCGTGGACCGCGCGAACAAGTTCCTCTACGAGCTCTTCGCGGTGTGCTGGGACGGCACTCGGTGGACGGCGGGATCGGGGGCGTTCTTCGACCTGAAGACGAACAACCGCCGGCCCGAAACGTGGACGTCGGCCGATGCCGCGGGGCTCGCGATCCTTCCCGGCCTCGTGCGACGCGACGAGGTCTTCGGCCCCGACGAGATCGACCACGCGCTCCGATTCACGGTGCGCGCGTCGAACGGGTACGTCTTCCCCGGTTCGCACCAGGCGGGTACGACGGCGGGCGCGCTGCCGATGGGCGCGCGGCTGCGCCTGAAGGCGAGCCGCGACATCTCGGGCGAGCTCCCCTACATCCAGAAGATCTTCCGGGCGATGAAGAAGTACGGCCTGATCGTGGCCGACAACGGCACCGACATGTACATCTCGGGGACGTACGACCCGCTGTGGGACAACGGTCAGCTGAACCCGGCCTTTGCGCGCCTCACCGCGAACGACTTCGAGGTCGTGCAGCTCGGCTGGAACCCGCAGCCCGCTGCGGCGCCGGTCGTCGCCAGTGTCGCCCCCGTGAACGGGACCACCGCCGGCGGGACCGCGGTACGCGTCACCGGATCGTTCTTCCAGTCCGGCGCCACCGTCTCCGTGGGTGGGGTCGCGGCGCCCGTGCTGAGCGTCGACCGCTCGACGCGCCTCATCGCCGTCACCGGCGCGCATGCCGCGGGCGCGGTCAACGTCGTGGTCCAGAACCCCGATGCGCGCAACGGCACGCTCGCCAACGGCTTCACGTATTGCGCGGCCGCCCCCGCGCCGCCCGTCATCACCGCGCCCCTGTCCGTCGCAGTGAACGCTTCCGCCGTGGTGGCCAGCGTGCCGCCCGCGGGCGGCAGCGTGTTCACCTGGTCGCTGGTCGGCGGCACGATCACGAGCGGCCAGGGCACGAATCAGATCGCCTTCGACGCCGGCCCTCCGGGGACGACGATGGACCTCCGCGTGACGAACACCAGCGCGGGCTGCACTTCCGCCGCCGGCTCGCGGCGCGCGCAAGTCGATTTCCTCGACGTGCCGCCCGCCCATCCGTTCCGCAACTTCGTGAACACGCTGGCCCGCAACGGCGTCACCGGCGGCTGCGGCGGCGGCGACTATTGCCCGGACGCGGCGGTCACGCGCGCGCAGATGGCGGTGTTCCTCCTCGTCTCCAAGCAGGGCACGGGCTACGCGCCCCCCGCCTGCGTCACCCCGCGGTTCCCCGACGTCCCCTGCTCCAGCCCCTATGCGCCGTGGGTGAACGAGCTCGCCGCCCGCGGGATCACCGGCGGATGCGGGGGCGGCAACTACTGCCCGAACACGGCGGTGACGCGTGACCAGATGGCGGTCTTCCTGCTCACCACCAAGGAGCCGCCCGGCTACGTCCCGCCCGCGTGCACGAACCCGACCTTCACCGACGTCCCCTGCAGCTCGCCCTACGCGCCCTGGATCTACGAGCTCGTCGCGCGCGCGATCACCGGCGGATGCGGCGGGGGCAACTACTGCCCGACCGCACCGGTGACCCGCGGGCAGATGGCCGTTTTCCTCGTCACCACCTTCGGGTTGATCTAGCCGCTCGTGCGCTATCGTTGGGCCGCGCCTGGGGACCTGAACGCGTTCTTCGGGCTGATGCTCGACAACGTGATGAACCTGGTCATCCTGGCCGGGATCCTCATCGGCGTGTTCGGCTTTCCCCGCGACGTCGTGTACACGCGGATGTTCCCGGGCACGGCACTCGGCGTGCTGTTCGGTGACCTCGTCTACACGTGGATGGCTTTCCGCCTCGCGCGCCGGGAGAACCGCAGCGACGTGACCGCGATGCCGCTCGGCCTCGACGCGCCTTCGACGATCGGGATGGCCTTTGCCGTGCTCGGGCCCGCGTTCGTCGCCGCCAAGGCGAGGCTCCCCGAGCACGAGGCGGCCATCGAAGCCTGGCAGGTGGGGATGGCGTGCCTGATCCTCATGGGCCTGTTCAAGCTCGGGATGGCCTTCGTGGGCGGCGCCATCCAGCGCGCGGTGCCCAAGGCGGGGCTGCTGGGGTCGATCGCCGGGGTGGGCGTCGCCCTCATGGGCTGTCTGCAGCTGGGCGAGATCCTCGCCGAGCCCGTGGTGGGCATGGTGTCCCTCTTCCTCATCTTCTATACGTTGATCGCGCGGCGGCGCCTCCCCTTCGGCGTCCCCGGCGTGGTCGGGTCGGTGGCGGTGGGCGCGATCGTCTACTACTCGCTCGGCGGCGTGGGGCTCCTGCTCCATCCCATCACGCGGCCCGTCCTCACCTTCACCGTGGCCCTGCCGTGGCCGAGCCTCGGCTTCCTGGCCGGCATGCACGTGGCGGTCACGCAGTACCTGCCGATGGTCATCCCCTTCGCGATCCTCACCGTGATCGGCGGCATCAACGTCACCGAGAGCGCGCGCCTCGCGGGTGACGCGTACCGCACGCGGTCCATCCTGCTCACCGAAGCGGTCGCGACGTTCGTGGCCGGGGTGTGCGGGGGCGTGTCCCAGACGACACCGTACATCGGCCACCCCGCGTACAAGGCGATGGGTGGCCGCGCGGCCTACACTCTCGCCACCGGCCTCTTCGTCGGCCTGGGCGGGATCCTCGGCTACATCCCGTTCCTGGCCATGATCCTGCCCATCGCCTGCCTGGCCCCGATCCTCATCTTCGTGGCCTTCGACATCGTGGCCCAGGCCTTCCAGGAGACGCCGCCCGCGCACCACGGCGCGGTCGTCTTCGCGCTCTTCCCTTCCATCGCGCAGCTCATTTTGATCATCCTCGACAAGGCGAGCCCGCTTCTCACCACGTCCGCTCTCGATCCGCACCGCGTGGCCGAGGCCCTCCAGATCCCGCTCGGGTTCGCGGAGAACTTCGGCGTCTTCATCGTCCTCGCCCACGGCTTCATCCTCACCGCCATGCTGTGGGGCGCGGCGCTCGCGTTCCTCATCGACGGGCGGATCGCCGCCACCGCGGTCACGCTGCTGGCCGCGGCCGCGCTGTCGTTCTTCGGGCTCATCCACTCCGTCCTTCCGACGGGCGGCATCTACGTGCCGTGGAGCGAGGCGCTGCTCGGATCACGAATGCCGTACCACTGGGCGGCCGCCTACGTGGCGGTGGCGCTGATGGTGCTGGCCCTCGCGCGTGCCGGGCGGGACGACGCGACGGCGGCGCTGGAATCGGCGTGATTCCGCCGTTCGCCGAGGTTGCGTCCGCGCTCTGCGACATCGGCCGCGAAGCGCATGCGCGCGGATGGGCGCTCGGCACCAGCGGAAACATGAGCGCCGTGACCGCCCGCGATCCCCTGCGCCTGGCCATCACGCCCAGCGGCGCGGACAAGGGCCGGATGGCGCCGGAGCAGATCCTCGAAATCGACGGCGACGGGCGTCCCCTCCGCGGCTCGGGACGTCCCTCCGACGAGGCCCGCATCCACCTCGAGGTCGTGCAGGCGCGTGGCGCCGGGGCGGTCCTCCACACGCACTCGGTGTGGGCCACCGTGCTCTCCGAGGCGCACGCCGGTGCTCGCGGGATCGCCATCTCCGGATACGAGATGCTGAAGGGGCTCGACGGCGTCGGCACGCATGCGCACGACGAATGGATCCCGATCGTGGAGAACCGGCAGGACTGGGCGGACGGAGCGCCGACGGTGCGGGCGGCGCTCGACGCGCACCGCGAGGCCCACGGCCTCCTGCTCCGCGGCCACGGCCTGTACACGTGGGGTCGCGATCTTGCCCAGGCGCGCCGGCATCTCGAGGTGATGGAGTTCCTGCTCGAAGTGACGGGAAGGAGGCCCTAGGTGGCGCTGATCCGGATCGTGGACGAGAAGCGGACGATGGACGACACGGCGGAGGTCACGGCGTATCTCGCCGGCCTCGGCATCCAGTACGAACGGTGGAAGCCGACCCGCGCGCTGCCGCTGGACGCGACCGCGGACGAGGTGCTGGACGCGTACGCGCCGGAGATCGACCGGCTGAAGGCGACGGGCGGCTATGTGACCGCGGACGTGATCGACGTGCACGCGCAGACGCCCGGGCTCGAAGGGATGCTGGCGAAGTTCCGCCGCGAGCACTGGCACGACGAGGACGAGGTGCGGTTCATCATCGAGGGCCGCGGCGTCTTCCACATCCATCCTCCGCGGGGCCCGGTGCTGGCCCTCGAGGTGGCGGCCGGCGATCTCATCCGCGTGCCGCGGGGGACGCATCACTGGTTCGACCTGTGCGGCGAAAAGCGGATCCGCGCCATCCGGCTGTTCCAGGACCCGGCGGGCTGGGCGCCGCGTTATACGGAGAGCGGGGTCGACGCCGGCTACGAGCCGGTGTGCTGGGGGCCGTCCTTCATCCCGCGCTAGCCATGGCCGCGCCGCCGGACACCGAGGGCGTCCGCGCCTTCCTCCTCGATGTGGAGGGGACGACTACTCCCATCGCCTTCGTCTACGACGTCCTCTTCCCCTACGCGCGCCGCGAGATGCCGGGGTTCCTGCGCGCGCAGCGATCGCACCCGGAGGTCGCCGGCGCGCTGGCGCAGCTGCGCGAGGAGGGTCGATTGCAGGAAGGGATCGAGCCCGCGCTCGAATACGTCCGTGCGCTGATGGACGCCGATCGCAAGAGCACCGCGCTGAAGACGCTGCAGGGCCTGGTGTGGGAGCGCGGCTTCGCGAAGGGCGAGCTGCGCGGGCAGATGTATCCCGACGTGGCCAGAGCACTTTTGCGCTGGCGGCGCCACGGTTGCTCCACCTTCATCTATTCGTCCGGGAGCGTTCTCGCCCAGCGCCTCCTCTTCGCGAACAGCGACGCCGGCGACCTGTCGCCCCTCATCTCGGGCTACTTCGACACCGTCACGGGGCCGAAGAAGGAGGCGGCCAGCTATGGGCGGATCGCCGCGAGCATCGGCGTTCCGCCGGGCGCCGTGCTCTTCGTCTCCGACCAAGGGGACGAGATCGCGGCCGCGTGGGCGGCGGGGATGCGGGCCGTGTTGTGCGCCCGGGACCCCGGTGATGCGGCCCCCCCGGAAGCGATTCGATCGTTCGACGCGCTCGCCCCCGGCGAGTAGACTCCACCCGTCTTGAACTGCCCCGCCTGCGGAGCGCCCAACGACACCCCCGGGGAGAGCTGCTTCTCGTGCGGCAAGACGCTGTTCGCGCTCACCGAGGGCACGATCGTGGCCGGACGCTACGAGCTGCGCCAGCTCCTCGGCAAGGGCGGGATGGGCATCGTCTACCGCGCCTTCGACCGCGCCCTCGAGGAAGAAGTCGCACTGAAGGTGCTGCGGCCCGACGTCGCGTCGATGGCCGACCTCACCCGCCGCTTCATCTCCGAGATCAAGCTCGCGCGGCGCGTGCGCCATCGCAACGTCTGCGGGATCCACGAGTACGGCCAGGACGGTCCGATCCACTTCATCGCCATGGAGCTCGTCGCCGGCGAGGACCTGAAGCGCCAGCTGCTGGCGCATGGTCCCCTGCCGCCGGCGGAAGCGTGGGACGTCGCGATCCAGATCGCGGAAGGGCTCGACGCCATCCATCACGCGGACGTCGTGCACCGCGACCTGAAGGCGCACAACATCATGCGCGACGCGCGCGGCGTGGTGCGCGTGATGGACTTCGGGATCGCCAAGGCGCTCGGCATGGCCTCCGGCGGCGCGACCATCACCGGCCAGATCATCGGAACGCCGGAGTACATGAGCCCGGAGCAGGCGCGCGGCGACCAGATCGACTTCCGCAGCGACATCTACGCGCTCGGCATCGTCATCTACGAGATCTTCACCGGCAGCGTACCCTTCCGCGGCGAGACGCCGATCGCCACGCTGTTCAAGCACATCCAGGACCCGCCGCTCATCGAGGGGCGCCAGGGGATTCCCCGGCGGCTCGTGCCCATCCTCCAGCGCGCGCTCGCCAAGGACCCCAGGGACCGGTTCGAGTCCGCGAGTGCCATGGCGCAGGCGCTTCGCGAAGGGTACGAGGACGAGATGGCGCAGGGGGCGCAGGCGACGGCGGTGTTCAGCGTGCCCACCGTCGTCGCGGGCGCGGCGGAGCGTCCGATGGAGACGAGCGTCGGCGCGCCCACCCACGTGCCGCCGTCGCGGCGGACGACGGCGCCCCCCCCGCCGCGGACCGGCCCGCGACCGACCGCGTCCGCTCCCCCTTCACGCGGCACGGCCGCGATCGTCATCGGCGGCATCCTCGCCCTGATCGTGCTCGGCGGCGCGCTCGCCGTCCTGCGCTCGCGCGCGGCCACGCCGGAGCCGACGCCCGCTCCGTCCCTGGCCTCCGCGTCGCCCTTCGTCGCCGCGCCATCGGTCGTGCCCTCCCCGCCGGCGCCGGTGGTCACGATGCCGGCGATCGTGCCGTCCGCGGCCCCCGCGGCCATTCCGTCCATCGTCCCCTCGGCGCGGCGCCCTCCGTCGCCGGCGCCCGCCCAACCAAGCCCGGGGATCACGGCGCGCGTGGAGCGGGCCGCGACGCCGGCCACCGCCGCTCCGCCGCCGGCGGCATCCACCGCGGGACAGGGTACGGTCCGCATCCGCGTCCTCCCGTGGGCCGACGTGGAGGTCGACGGCGAGCTCAAGGGCACGACGCCCCTGCGTCCGCTGACGCTGTCCGCGGGCACCCATGTGATCCGCTTCCGTCATCCCGATTTCCGTCCGCTGATCAAGCGCGTCACCATACGCGGTGACGAAACGCTCACCGTCGAGGTCGACCTGGCCCGCGATGCCTTCCCCCGCTGAACCGAAGAACGTGAGGAGATGAAGATGCTCAAGCGATGGCTCGTCCTGCTGCTCGTGGTGGCCCTGGGGATTCCCCAGCGGGCTGCCGCCGCCGATACCGTGGACATCGACCTCGCGAGCGGGGTCCGCCAGGCGCAGGAAGGCGACTTCGAGAACGCGGTCGTGACCCTCGACGGCGTGGTGCGCCGTCTCACCGGCCAGCCGGCGCGGGCCAAGGAGCTCGCCCGCGCCTACACCTACCTCTCCATCGCCTACCTCGGCTTGAGCCAGGAGCAGACGGCGAAGGCCAAGTTCCTCGAGGCCTGGAAGGCGGACCGCGACATGAGCCTGAGCCCGCGGGAATTCCCCCCCCGCATCCTCGAGTTCTTCGAGCGCGCGCGGCAGGAGGCAAATCTCAATGCGCCGAGCACCGCCGCCTCCCCGCGGCCGGCGGTGGCGACGCGTTCCGCGGAGCCGAAGAAGAAGGGATCGAAGACCGTCCCGATCCTCATCGGCGCCGCGGTGCTGGGCGGGGTGGGCGTCGCGGTGGCGGCGGGCGGCGGTGGCGGCGGGGACGGACCAACCCCGACGCCCGCTCCCCAGGCCGGCCCGTTGGCCTTCCGCCTCACCTGGTCGTCGAGCTCGGACCTCGATCTGCGCGTGGTGGAGCCGAGCGGCAACGAAATCTCGTGGGAGGCGCCGGCCTCGGCGACGGGCGGCGCGCTCGACCGCGACCTCGTCTGCGCCGGCGGCACGGAGACGATCGCCTGGAACGGCACTGCGCCGCGCGGGACCTACACCTTCTTCGCGAACTTCTCCGGCGCCTGCGGCGGGCCGACGACGACCACGTTCACGATCACCGTCTCGCAGGGCAACTCGATCGTGGCCACGCGCACCGGGAGCTTCAGCGAAGGCACGCAGAGCCAGCGGTTCACCTTTGTGAACTGACGGCTCCGCGACCATAATGCGTTCGCGCGGTTCGCTGAAGAACTCGGGCGGGCTCACGCGTCGGGAAATGATCGGCGCCACCGCGGCCGGGATCGCGGGCCTGGGGCGCAGAGCCGAGGGCTCGGTCGCGCGTCCCTGGGATGCGATCATCGTCGGTGCGGGTGTCTTCGGGGCGTGGACGGCTTGGCACCTGCGCCGGGCCGGAAAGCGGGTGCTGCTCCTCGACGCGGCCGGCCCCGCCAACGCCCGCGCGTCGTCGGGCGGCGAATCGCGGATGACGCGCACGATCTACGGCGCCGACGACATCTACACGCGCATGGCGTGGGACTCGCTCCCCGACTGGCGGTGGCTCTCCGGGC
The DNA here is from genome assembly GCA_031369785.1 of Acidobacteriota bacterium. Taxonomy (GTDB): domain Bacteria; phylum Acidobacteriota; class Vicinamibacteria; order Fen-336; family Fen-336; genus JANMPI01. The sequence goes on along the minus strand of JANMPI010000356.1, from coordinate 7,023 downwards.
GGTCCGGACTGCCCATCCTCCACGCCATCGGCGTCCTCATGTTCTTCGGGAAGCGCGAGCCCTTCGTCGACCAGAGCATCGAGGCGCACCGGCGGCTGGGGTTGCGCCTCGACGTCCTCGATCGCGCGGAGCTGCAGCGCCGGTACCCGCAGGTGGCCTGGGACGGCGTCGAGCTCGGGTTGTTCGAGCCCGCGCTCGGTGCGCTCATGGCCCGCCGCGCGGTGCTCACCCTCGTGGAGGAGTTCGTGGCCGCCGGCGGTGAGTATCGGCGGGCGGCGATCCGTCCTCCCGCGGAAGGTGCTTTGCTCGAGGGCGTGCAGACGACGACCGGCGAGACGCTGCGCGCGCGCGAATACGTCTTCGCCTGCGGCCCCTGGATGCCGAAGGTCTTCCCGGGGATCCTCGGAGGGCGCATCTTTCCGACGCGGCAGGAGGTCTACTTCATCGCCCCCGAGAGCGGGGACGATCGGTTCTCCACCGCTCACCTCCCCGGCTGGGCGGATTTCAACGGCGGGGACATCTACTACGGCTTCCCCGACCTCGAGAGCCGCGGGTTCAAGATCGCGCACGACGCCCACGGCGTCGCCTTCGACCCGGACACCGGCGACCGGAGTCCGACGGAGGCGGCCATGGCGGACTGCCGCTCGTACCTCGCCCGCCGGTTCCCCGCCCTCGCGGCGCGGCCGATCGTCGAATCCCGCGTCTGCCAGTACGAGAACAGCTCCAACGGGGACCTGCTCATCGACCGCCATCCGCAATGGGCGAACGCCGTTCTCGTGGGAGCGGGATCGGGGCACGGGTTAAAGCACGGCCCCGCGGTTGGACGTTACGCGGCCGACCTCGTACTGGACCGGCCGCGGCGACCCGAGCCGCGCTTCAGCCTCGCGAGCAAGGGTGAGGCCGAGCGCCGGGAGGTACATTAGGATGCGCCCTGCACGACCTTGAACGAGGAGGCTTGATGACTTCGCTGCGCGGCCGGCTCCTGATGTTCGCCGCGGCCGCCCTGTGCGCGTCCACGGCACTGGCCGCTGATGGCCGCATCACCGGCGTGGTGCGCGATGCCACCGGCGCCCCGCTGCCCGGGGCGACGGTGACGATCACGAACCAGGTGACGAATGCCGTCCTGACCGCGTCCTCCGCCGCCGACGGCACCTATCAGGTCGCCGTTTCTCCCGGCGTCTACGCGGTGAGCGCGGGCCTTCGCGGCTTCAGCCGCCAGCAGCGCAAGGAGGTGCGTGTCGCGGACGCCGCTTCCGCCTCCGTCGACTTCGGCCTGACGGCCGGGCGCGAGGAGGAGGTGACGGTCACCGCGATGCTCCGCCAGCAGTCCGTCGCCGACGTCCCCTTCTCGATCGCCGCTCCCACCGAGCGCGAGCTGCGGGCGCGCGGCGTGGAGAGCATCGAGGGCGTCGCCGCCAACGTCGCCGGCTTCACGGTGCAGAACCTCGGGCCGGGACAGAGCCAGGTCGCGATGCGCGGCGTCTCCGCGGGCCAGGTCGTCCGCGACCAGCCGGGCGTGAAGGAGCAAGTCGGCGCGTACCTCGACGACTCGATCGTCTCCCTCTCGCTGTTCACGCCCGACCTCGACCTCTTCGACGTCGGCCGCATCGAGGTGCTGCGCGGCCCGCAGGGGACGCTCTTCGGCGCGGGGTCGCTCTCCGGCACCGTCCGCTACATCACGAACCAGCCCGAGATCGGGGCCACCCGCTACTTCGGCGAGCTGGTCGCGAGTTCGGTGAGCGGGGGCAGCTTCGGCGGCGACGCCAAGCTCGGCTTCAACCTTCCCCTCGGAGACAAGGCCGCGCTGCGCGTCACTTCCTACTTCAACCACCTCCCCGGATACATCGACGCCGTGCAGCCCAACCTCTCGGTGAACGAGGACGTGAACGACGGCACGCGCACCGGCGTCCGCGCCGCGATCAAGCTCGCGGCCAGCGACCGCTTCACCATCACGCCGCGGATGGTCTACCAGCGCGTGGACATGAACGGCTGGAATCGCATCGACACCTACAACATCCTCGCGAACCCCTTCACCACGACCCGCCCGCGGGTGACCCTCGACGAGCGGCGGCAGTTCACGCAGTTCGAGGAGCCGTTCACGGACGACTTCCTCCTCGGCGACCTGAACCTGCGCTACGACTTCGGCGGCGTGGACCTCACCTCGGTCACTTCGTACACCCATCGCGACGTCCTCGTGGTGCGTGATTCAACCGCACTGACAGGCAGCGTCACCGGCGGGACGATCGGCCTGCCCGAGAACATCTACACGCTCGACGCCCCGCTCGACGACGCCACGACGTCGAAGGTGTGGACTCAGGAGCTACGCCTCGCCGGCGGCCCGAATCACGTGCGGTGGGTGGTGGGGGGCTTCTATAGCAGCAACCGCCGCGACTACGGCCAGAGCGTGCTCGTGACCGGCTTCCAGGCCCTCTCCGGCTTTCCCACCGCGGGCACCCACGGCGCGGGGCGGGACGTCCTCTTCTTCTCCGACCTGCACTACACCCTGCAGCAGTTCGCCGGGTTCGGCGAGGCAACCCTCGCCGTCAACGACGCGGTCAGCGTCACCGGCGGCCTGCGCTACTACAACTTCAACGAGGACCGGACCCAGCGCTTCGACGGCCTCTTCGCGAACCCGAGCGACTCGGCGGCCTCCACCGACGCCAATGGGTTCGCCCCGCGGCTGATCCTGAGCTACAAGGCATCGGACACCCTGAACCTGAACGCGCAGGTGTCGCGCGGTTTCCGGCTCGGCGGGATCAACGACCCCCTGAACGTCCCGTTGTGCTCGGCGGCCGACCTCGTCACCTTCGGCGGCCAGGAGAGCTGGAGGAACGAGACGGCGTGGAACTACGAAGTGGGCGCGAAGTCGCGCGTGATGGAAGGGCGCGGCAACGTGAACGTCGCGCTCTACAACATGGACATCTCCAACCTGCAGGCGACGGTCACCGCCGGGTCGTGCTCGTCGCGCGTCATCTTCAACGTGCCCAGGGCGCGGGCGCGCGGAGCGGAGATCGAGTTCTCGGCGGCGCCGAGCCGTCACTTCGACTTCGCGATCTCCGGAAGCTTCAACCGCTCCGAGCTCCGATCGACCCTCACCTCGACCTCGCCTACCGGCGCCGTGACCATCGTGTCCGGCATCGAGGAGGGCCACCGCCTGCCCACCGTGCCCAAGGTGCAGATCGCCGCCTCCGCCACGTGTCAGCGTGAGGTGATGGGGACGGCGCTCGGCTACGTGACCGGCACCTTCCAGCACACCGGATCGCGCTTCACGCAGATCGGCGACCAGGCGGCCGGCTTCGGCACCGTCAACCTTCTGGCGCTGCCCAACACCATCGGCGGCCCGCTGACCCAGACCGCCTTTGTCTTCGATCCCGAGCTCCCCGGCTACGACGTGGCCAACGCGCGGGTCGGGGTGATCCGCGGACGGTGGGACGTTTCCGCGTACGTGAACAACTTGACCGACGAGCGGGCGCTGCTCGCCATCGACCAGGAGCGCGGCACGCTCGCCCGCGTCGGGTATCTCACCACCCAGCCGCGAACGTTTGGCGTCACCCTCCGCCTGAATTACTGACCGAGCGAAACGGATCAGGGGGGTGCGCGTCAAACCCCTGAAACCATTGTCCAAAAACGTTGACGGAACGGCCCCGCTGCGGTAGTGTTCCGCGCCCTGTGCCTACGGCGCGGATGGGGAAAGAGGGCCCCGCCGCGCGACCGGACTGCCCACCCGCATGCCGGCGTTCCCTCAAACCAGGAGTACCTTTAATGACGCGCCTTCCCCGCCGCGGTTTGATCGCCGCATTGCTTGCCTGTGGACTGTTCACGCCGCCGAGCTCCGACGCCGTCCTGAAGAACGACAAGTCGCCGCTGGCCGAGAGGGTCGTGCGCAATCCGAACCTCCACATTCCCACTGTCCTCCAGCACGCGACCGAGTTGCGCGATGACGCCGGCGTCCGCGTCCAGCGGGACCTGGCGGCGCTGGGGGTGAGCGGCGACGACGCGTTCTACGATGCGAGGGCGGGACGGGTCACATCCTTCATGCTGAGCGAGCCCCTGGTCCCCGGCACCGGCGTGGGCAACGCCATCACGGGCGCACGTCCCGACGCGACCGAGGCCGGCCGCGACGCGGTCTGGAACGCGGTCCGCGGCTACCTCGTCGATCGGCAGGCCGCCCTCCACATCGACGTCTCCGAGCTCGGGGCGCCCTCGATCGGGATTTTCGAGGACGGGAACATCATCCAGGTGCATGTCCCGCGCGTCGTGAACGGGATCGCGGTGCGCAACAGCGGCGTCACCGCCATCGTGAACCACGGCAATCTCGTCCTCCTCGGTCTCGAGAACTGGGCGGACGCTCCGACGACGAGCGCCCTGCCGGCTTTCGGTGACGCGCAGGCCCGCTTCCGCGTCGTCGACCACATGAAGCCGTTCGAGGCGGAGTCGATCACGGGCAGCCAGCTCGAGTACATCCCGATGGTCAAGGGCGACGGTTACGAATATCGGCTGGTCTGGGCCGTCCGCGCGGCGGCGGTCGGCGACCAGGGGACGTGGGAAGGCCTCGTCGATGCCGCCACGGGAGAGCTCATCGCCTTCGAGGACAAGAACCTGTACGCGTCGCGGCGCGTCACCGGCGGCGTGTACCCGGTCAGCAACGACCAGCGCGCGCCCGACGGCATCGAGCAGGTCGACAATCCGATGCCCTTCGCCAACGTCACCATCGGCGCCGTCACGTCCTTTACGAACAGCGGCGGCGGCCTCGGCTGCTCCACGGGCACGGGGACGACGACGCTCGCCGGCCAGTTCGTTCGGATGGTCGACAACTGTGGCGCGATCAACGAGACGGCGTTCCTCAACTTCGACCTCGGATTCGGGCCGACGCCGACGGCGACGGACTGCGCCGTCCCGGCCGGCCACTCCGCGGGCGACACGAAGTCATCGCGCTCCGGCTTCTACGAGACGAATCGCCTCATCGAGTCCGTCAAGGCCCACCTGCCCGCGAACACGTGGCTGCAGCAGCAGCTCACGTCGAACATGAACATCAACCAGACCTGCAACGCCTTCTGGAACGGATCGACGGTCAACTACTACCGCGACAACGGCAGCCAGTGCCGCAACACGGGCGAGATCGCGGCCATCTTCGACCACGAATGGGGCCACGGGATGGACGCCAACGGCGTGAACACCAACATCTCGCAGCCGGGAGAAGCGATCGCGGACATCGGCGGGAACATGAAGCTGATGAACTCGTGCATGGGCCGCGGCTTCTTCAAGAACCAGACCTGCGGCGGCTACGGAGACGCCTGCATCGGCACGACGACCACCGGCTGTACGGGCGTTCGCGACCTCGACTTCGCGCAGCATCGGTGCAACCGCCCGCACACCATCTCGTGGGCGCTGAGCGGCTTCACTTCCGCCCAGTGCGGCGGCGGCGCGGCGGTCCCGGCCTGCCAGGGGGGCGGCGGAACCCCCTGCGGACGTGAAACGCACTGCGAAGGCTACGTCGCTGCCGAAGCCGGGTGGGACCTGTTCGCGCGCGATCTCCAGGGTCCTCCGTTCAACTTCGATTCCAACACCGCGCTGGAGCTCGCGACCCGCCTCGACTACCTCGGCACCCAGACCCTCACCCAGTGGTACACGTGCGCGGTGGGTGGCGGGTGTGGCGCGACCAACGGCTACATGCTCTTCCTTGCCGCCGACGACGACAACGGGAGCATCGCCGACGGCACCCCCCACATGTCGGCGATCCGCGCCGCGTTCGAACGGCACGAAATCCATTGCGCCACCCCCGCGGTGGTCGACAGCGGTTGCGCGGGCGGGCCCTCGACCGCGACCACCGTCACCGCCACGCCGTCCGCGGCCGGCGACGGCGTCGACTTGTCCTGGGCGGCCGTTCCGGGCGCCAACCGCTACTACGTCCTCCGCAGCGATGGCGTGTTCGGCTGCAACTTCGGCAAGACCAGGGCGGGCAACACCACCAGCTTGTCCTTCACCGATACCGGCCTCCTGAGCGGGCGCACGTACTCGTACACAGTCCTCCCCGTCGGGACGAACCTGTCCTGCTTCGGGCGCGCCAGCGCCTGCGTCAACGCGACGCCGACGGCGGCCACCTGCCCAGCGGTCGCGGACTACAGCCTCTCCTGCAGCCCGAGCTCGCACACCATCCTCCAGGGCGCGAACGGCACCAGCAGCTGCACGGTGCAGTCCCTCAATGCGTTCTCGAGCGCGGTGAACCTCGGCTGCGCCGGCCTTCCGGCCGGGATCACCTGCGCGTACGCGCCGGCGAGCGTGACTCCCCCGGCCAACGGCACCGCCGGCAGCACGCTGACCGTGAGCGTTGCCCCGGGCACTCCGGTGGGGACGTACAACTACCAGGCCACCGGCGCCAGCGCCGGCCCCAACAACCACACGTTCAACATGTCCGTGACCGTCATCGCCCAGGCCGACTTCTCGGTCTCCTGCGCGCCGGCCAGCCTGACCGTGCCCGTGGGGCAGAACCGCACCAGCACCTGCACCGTGCAGTCGATCAATGCGTTCGCGAGCCCCGTGAACCTGTCCTGCACCGGCCTGCCGGCCGGGGTCACCTGCGGCTTCGCTCCGGGATCGGTGACGCCGCCGGCCAACGGGACTGCGGCCACCACGGTGACCGTGACCGTTCCCGCCAACGCCACCACGGGCGCGTTCAACTTCACCGTCCAGGGCGTGAGCGGCGTGATCACGCGGACCTTCGCCATGCAGCTCGACATCGTCCTCGCCGACTTCACGCTCTCGTGCAACCCGTCGAGCCTCACCGTGAACCAGGGCCAGAACGGGACCAGCACCTGCAGCGTGCAGTCGAACAACGCCTTCGCGAGCCCGGTGACGATGTCCTGCCTCGGCCTCCCCGCCGGCGTCACCTGTGCCTTCGCCCCGGGCACGGTCACGCCCCCCGCCAACGGCGCGGTCGCGACCACGCTGACGGTCGCCGTCCCCGCCGCCACGCCGTCCGGCACGTACAACTTCACCACCCAGGGCGTGGGCGGCGGCTTCACC